>NZ_JBHZCI010000008.1:0-198071 GCF_042755185.1 Streptomyces sp. NPDC059166
GTACTGCAGGGGGGACCCTGTGGGAGAGTAGGACGCCGCCGAACAATTATTCCGGGAAAGCCCCGTGCCCTTGTGGCACGGGGCTTTTCTGCGTTTGCGGGTTGGTCTCGGCCGGCCGGTGATCCCAGCCGTGCACCGGCGGGGGCCGTGATCGTCGTCCTGTCCCTCCGGGCGGACCGCCGGCATCCCCGTTGCCGGCCCCCGGTATGTCGTGACGTACCGTCAGGAAGGTGATGCGCTCGGTGCGGCGCGGACAGGGGGAGAGCCCTGTGTGTCGATAACTGGCCCACGAAGATTGATCTCTTCACAGGATGGTCACTAAAGTCGAGCTCGAACCTTCGCGCGGTCGGTCGCCCATCAGGGTGACCGGCGAAGGGACTGCCGCGTCCGTGACGTGCACGGCGCCGGGGAGTGCCCTACTCAGCCCGGTAAGCGGCTCGAGGAAGAAGGAGCTCGCCTTCGTGGCGTCCCACCGTCGTCCCAAGCAGCCGAGCCGCACCCGTGTCACGGTGTTGACCGTGACCGCCACCGCGGCGGTGGCCCTGACCTCCCAGGCCGCCCATGCCGACCCCAAGCCGACCAAGAGCGAGGTCAAGGCGAAGGTCGACAAGCTCTACCACGAAGCCGAAGAGGCCACCGAGAAGTACAACGGGGCCAAGGAACAGCAGGACGAGCTCAAGAAGCAGGCCGAGGCCCTCCAGGACAAGGTCGCCCGCGGCCAGGACGAGGTCAACGCCCTTCGCAGTGAGCTCGGTCTGGTGGCGACGGCGCAGTACCGCTCCGGTGGTCTGGACCCGTCGGTGCAGCTGTTGCTCTCTTCGGACCCGGACAGCTTCCTCGACCAGGCCTCCGCGATCGACCAGTTGTCGGCCAAGCAGGCCGAGTCACTGCGGAAGATCCAGGCGAAGCAGCGGACGCTCGCGCAGCAACGCAAGGAGGCGCAGGGGAAGCTCGCCGACCTCGACGACGTCCGTAAGACTCTCGGAGCGAACAAGAAGAAGTTCCAGGGCAAGCTGGCCGAGGCGCAGAGGCTGCTCAACACGCTGACGACGGCCGAGCGGGCCAAGATGGCCGAGGACGATCAGCGTGCCAGCCGTGCGGCAGGTGAGCGGGTCGAACTCGGCAACGAGGTTCCCGGTTCGGCCCTCGGGGCGGCTGCGCTCCAGGCGGCCTCCACACGGGTGGGCAAGCCTTACGTCCGTGCCGCCACCGGGCCTGACTCCTTCGACTGCTCGGGCCTGACCCAGTGGGCCTACGCCCAGGCCGGCGCGGACATCACGCGCACCACGTACACGCAGATCAACCAGGGCACACGCATCGGGCGGAGTCAGCTGAAGCCGGGGGATCTCGTGTTCTTCAACAACACCACGCACGTGGGCCTCTACGCGGGCAACAACACCGTGCTGCACGCGCCGTACCCCGGTACGAACGTGCGCTACGAGTCGATGGACACCATCGGTGCCTTCCAGGCGGGCGTGCGGATCTGACGCCGTCCGCTGATCTGGAGCCGTCCGTGGAGGCACGTCCGTGCGTCGGCAGGCGTCCGACGGGCGCCGCACGTGCAGGGCGGGTTCAGCGCGTCTGTCGGGGGCCGTCAGCGCGGGTTCACCAGACGGGCGTCGTAGGCCAGGATGACGGCCTGGATGCGGTCGCGGGAGCCGGTTTTCGCGAGGATCCGGGTGACGTGGGTCTTCACGGTGGATTCGGCGAGGTGGAGTCGGGCGGCGATCTCGCTGTTGGTCCAGCCCTGTCCGATGACGGTGAGGATCTCGTGCTCCCGTTCGGTCAGTGAGGCGAGACGCGGGTCCTCCGAGCCGGTGGCCGCTCCCGGCGCGGGTGGCAGATGGTGGACGTAGGCGTCGAGGAGCCGGCGGGTGAGGCTGGGGGCGACCACGGCGTCGCCGCCGGCGACGGCTCTGATCCCGGAGAGGAGGTCCTCCGGCAGTGCGTCCTTGACGAGGAAGCCGCTGGCTCCGGCCCGAAGGCCCTCATGCGCGTACTCGTCCAGGTCGAAGGTGGTGACGATGAGGACCCGGGTGCGGGAGCCTGACGCGATCACGCGGCGCGTCGCCTCGATGCCGTCGATCCCCGGCATCCGGATGTCCATCAGGGCGACGTCCGGCTGGTGACGGCCGATCAGGCCGATCGCCTGCGCACCGTCGGCCGCCTCTCCGACGACGGTCATGTCGTCCTGGCTCTCCAGCAGCATGCGGTAGCCGAAGCGCTGCATCGCCTGGTCGTCGGCGATCAGTACGGTCGTCACGGGGCGGGGTCCTCCAGAGGAAGGCGGAGTCGTGTCTGCCACCCGCCCTCGGGGCGGGGGCCGGATTCGAGTGTGCCGTGGTACAGACCGGCGCGTTCACGCATCCCGTTGATTCCCCGTCCGCCGGACGGGTTCGGGTGCTGGGCGGGGAGCGAGCGGCCTCCGGTGTCCGTAGCGTGGACCTCGAGGCCCTCGGGTGTGTAGGTCAGGACGATCTCGGCGGTGGCGTCCGGACCGGCGTGCTTCAGGGTGTTGGTCAGGGACTCCTGGACCACCCGGTAGACGGTGAGCTGGTGCCCGGAGGAGGCGGGGACGGACGGAGGTGTGCCGTCGGTGGTCAGCCGTACGGGCAGCCCCGCTTCGCGTACGCCCGTCAGCAGGGTGTCCAGGTCGTCGAGGGAGGGCTGGGGTGCCCGGTCGGCCGCGGGGGCCGAGTCGCTCAGGACGCCCAGTGCGCGCCGCAGGTCCGTGAGGGCCTGGCGGCTGGTGGTGCCGATGGCTTCGAGGGCCTGGGCGGCCCGTTCCGGGTTCCTGGCGGCGGCGTACGCCCCGCCGTCGGCGAGGGAGGTGATGACGGAGAGGTTGTGGCCGATGATGTCGTGCATCTCCCGCGCGATGCGGGCGCGTTCGGCCGCCGCGGACAACTGTGCCTGCTGGTCGCGCTCCCGTTCGAGGCGGTGGGCGCGTTCGACGAGGGCTTCGGTGTACTCCCGGCGGGTGCGCACCACGAGGGCGAGCAGCGCGACCGACACGAATCCCCACAGGTAGGAGACGAGTTGGCGGCTGTCGGCACCGGGTACGACAGCGGCGCCGAGGGTGACGGGGAGGCAGATGAGCGCCCCCGAGCCGGCGAGCGTTCTGAGCGGCAGCCGCAGGCCGATGGTGAAGGCGGGGATCATCTGGAGGAAGGCGACCTGGACGACGGCGCCCGTCCAGACGTTGGCGGCGGAGACGGGGGCCATGAGGAGGAGCAGGGTGACCGGCCGGGTGCGCCGCCACAGCAGGGGCACGGAGAAGCACAGGCTCATCAGCAGCACCAGCGGTTCCGGCGCCGCTGTGTTGCGGGCGACCGTACGCCACCCGCCGCTGGTGTAGTCGAGCACGGCGACGGTGACCCAGAGGGCGGTGACCGTGAGGTCCCAAGGAAGCGGTCTGCGGCGGTCGAAGGCGCGGAGCCGGTGGGCAAGGGCCTGGACCCACCGGGTCAGTGGTGCGGTGTCTGTGTCGGTGTCTGTGCCGTTGGCTTGGAGCCGGGGGCGGGTGTCCGTGCCGTCGCTCACCTTGTCCGCCCTTCGTTCCCGCTCACCGGCTGTCCCCCGCTCCACGGCCCCGCGCGTGTCATGCGTCCTCCTCGGCACCGTGCGGGTCATGCGTCCCGTCGGCGCAGGAGTACGGCGGCCGCGCCCAGGGAGGCCGTGGCCCAGAGGCACAGGGCCAGGAGGGCCGGGCCGGTGTCGGCAGCGCCCGGGATGGGCGTCGCGGAGCCGAGGGCTCCGGCGGCCTGCGTGGGGAAGTATTTCAGGGCGCTGTCCACGGCATCGTACGGAAGCATGCCGAGCACCTCGGGGAGTACCAGGACGCAGCCGATGAAGGCTCCGATGCTGCCGGGCACGGAACGCAGGGCGGCGCCGAGGCCGAGGGCGATGACGCCGAGCAGGGTGATGCCCGCGGAGTTGCCGGCGATCGCTCCGAGGACGCCGGGGTCGGTGAGTGCTGTCGCCTGGTCCGTGTCGCTGAGGAAGGGCTGGGCGGAGGCGAAGGTGACCAGCGCGGTGACCCACATCCAGGCGAAGGACACGGCCGTGAACACGGCTGCCTTGGCCCAGAGGACGGGGAGGCGGCGGGGTACGGCGGTGAGGGTGGCCCGGATCATTCCGGTGGAGTACTCGCCGGCCGTCACGAGGATGCCGAGGACCGTGACGCAGAGCTGGCCGAGCAGGGTGCCGTACAGGACGAGGACGACTGTGTCGATGTCGGAGTCGCCGCCGCCCGAGGTGTAGGTGGTGCCCATGAGGAGGCCGACGCCGAGGACCAGGGCCGATGCCGTCAGGAGCGTGATCCAGGTGGAGCGCAGGGACCAGAGCTTGTGCCACTCGGAGCGCAGGACGCGGCGCGGGGTGAGGGCGTACGGGGTGGTCGCGTACGGGGCGGGTGTGGTCGCGGTGGTCATGCGGGGGCTCCGGTCAGGGGGCGGGCGGCCTGGTAGGCGACGGCGTCCTGGGTGAGGTCCATGAAGGCCTCCTCCAGGGACACGGTCCGTGGGGTGAGCTCGGTGAGCTGGATGGCGTGGTCGGCCGCGGTGCGGCCGATGAATGCGGAATCGGCACCGTGGACCGTGAGTTCTCCCCCGGGCCCGGTGGTGATGCGTACGCCGGGGCCTTCGAGCAGGGTGCGCAGGGTGTCGGCCTGGGGCGTGACGACCTTGACCGACGCCCCACCGGCGGTGCGGGTCAGTTCGGCGACGGTGGTGTCGGCGAGGAGCCGGCCTCGGCCGATGACGATCAGGTGGTCGGCGGTGAGGGCCATCTCGCTCATGAGGTGGGAGGAGACGAGCACCGTCCGCCCCTCCGAGGCGAGCGAGGTGAGGAGGTTGCGGATCCAGCGGACGCCTTCGGGGTCCAGGCCGTTGACCGGTTCGTCGAGGATGAGGGTGGCCGGGTCGCCCAGGAGCGCGGCGGCGATGCCGAGGCGCTGTCCCATGCCGAGGGAGAAGCCCTTGATCCGCTTGCCGGCGACCGAGGTGAGGCCGGCGAGGTCCAGGACGTGTTCGACGCGGCTGCGGGGGATGCCGTGGGTGTGGGCGAGCGCCATGAGGTGGTGGAAGGCGGTCCGCCCCGGGTGGACGGCGCGGGCTTCCAGGAGAGCGCCGACCTCGGTCAGGGGCGCCGGGTGTGTGGTGTAGGCGCGGCCTCCGATGGTGGCCCGGCCGCTCGTGGGGGCGTCCAGTCCGAGGAGCATGCGCATGGTGGTCGATTTGCCGGCGCCGTTCGGGCCGAGGAAGCCGGTCACGGTGCCGGGCCGGACGGTCAGGTCGAGGCCGTGGACGACGGTGGAGTCCCCGTAGCGTTTGGTGAGTTCGTGGGCTCTGATCACCTCACCGACGCTACGGAGACGGTGTGGCGGTGTCGTCCGACCGCGGGCCCGACGTGTTCGTGTGCGGTAGTACCGGGGTGCGACGTGGGCCTCGGGGCGGGCACGGGGCGGGCGGGGCCCGCCGGGGAGTTTCGCGTGCGGGGAGCGGGTCCGGGGTGCGTCCCGAAGATCCACTGCTTCCGGGACATCCATGGGGCCTCTCCCCGTCCAGGTGGAGGTTCGGGGACATGCACGGGGCCTCTCCCCGTCCAGGTGGAGGACCGGGCAGGCCCCGGCCGTAGCGCGCTATCTCGTTTGCCGCACCGGCAGCGGCAGGAGACGATCAACGCATGGACTATGTCGTACGTGCGGTGCGGGCCGACGAGTGGGAGCGGGCCAAGGAGATCCGGCTGACGGGGCTGCGCGATCCGGCCGCCCCGATCGCCTTCCTGGAGACGTACGACCGTGCCGCGGCCCGGCCCGATGCGTTCTGGCAGGAGCGGACGGCGAACGCGGCGTCGGGGGAGCACGTCCGTCAGTTCGTGGCCGAGGCGCCCGACGGCGGATGGGCGGGGACGGTGTCGGTGCTCGTGGAGCGTCCGGGTGCCGAGCCGGGCTTCGGGGAGGCGGCCGAGATGGACCAGGCCCATCTGGTGGGGGTGTTCGTCCGGTCCGAGCACCGGGGGCGGGGAGTGGTGGACGCGTTGTTCCGCGAGGCGATCGACTGGTCCTGGTCCCTGTCCGGGCCGCCCCTGGCGCGGGTGAGGCTCTTCGTCCACGAGGCCAACGCCCGTGCGGCGGCCGCGTACCGCAGGATCGGCTTCGCGCCGACCGGTGGGACGCTGCCCATGGAGGGGGATCCGACCGCGCTGGAGCTCGAGTTCGAGATCCGTCGCCCGCTGCCCGGCGGGGGCGGCTGAGCGGGGAGCCGAGCGATGTCCGCTGCGGCCCGGGCACCGGGGTCAGCGTGTGCCGGGCGCGGACAGGCGGTTCTGCCAGCGTGCGCGGGCCTGTTCCTCGGACCTGAGCCTGACCAGGGCCGGCATCCCCTGGTGGTGCCCGGTGGACAGCAGCTCGGGGAGCTGGGGGAGCGGCGCCACGGCCGCGACGTCGTCGAGGACGAGCGTCATTGGTGGGTCGAGCCGACCGTCGGTTGACCGTGCGGCCATGCGGCGGCCGTGCTCGACCACGTGTGAGGCGAGTGCGGTGAGCAGAGGCATCGCACCCGGGTGGTGGTGAGGATCCTCGATGGGCTCACCGACCACATAGAGCGTTCCCCCCTCACGTGCAAAAGAATCCAGGGAAAGTGCATCAGCTCGAATCGGTGTGCACGCCTCACGGATGTGTACCGAGGACAGCGAGGTGAAGGCACGCACCGTCAGTTCCTGCGCCATCACCCGGCGTTCGGGGTAGGCGGTGAGCGCGGATTCCAGGAGCCCGGCCAGCCCGGAGGCGGCCTTGGGGTGGCTGCGGAGCAGGCGGACCGGTTCGTGACCGCCGGAGCCCGAGGCCCAGCGGTGGACCTGCCGGAAGGGACGGCCGTCCACCGCGGCGGCGTGCAGCCAGCACTGCAGGAGGGTCTGGGCGGTGTCCGCGACGGCGGCATCGGATCTGGCCGGGGGACGTACCGGGGCGAGGAGCGCCGCCGCCCGCGAGGACGCCGTGGCGGGGTCGTCGCAGCCGGCGGTGGGAGCCCAGTGCAGCCGGGCCGGGGTGTCGCAGAGGTGACCCGGGTCGTAGACGAGGACCGGGCCGAGCTTGCTGCGGGCGTCCTTCGTCTCGCCCCAGACACTGGGGTCGGAGGTCACCACGAGGGCGGGGCCCTCGGCGTCCCGGACGGCCTGTACGACGTCGGGCCGACGGGCGGCGGACGCCCCGTAGAGGACGTGCGGTCCGCGCGGTGTGGGCACCAGCGGCGAGGCGCCGGGCGGGTACGCCGCCTGGGGTTCACCGGTGGCAGGGGCGGGTCCGGGCCCGTACGGGGCTCGTGCGGGATCCGGTGCGGCCCGGGTGGTGTACGACGCGGCTCGTGCGGGATCCGGCGTGGAGCCGGTGGCGTACGGGGCCTGTGTGGCAGGAGCCTGCGGGGCGTACGTGGGTGGTGCCTCCGCGGCGTACGTGGGTGGTGCCTCCGCGGCGTACGGGGGCGGTGCCTGCGGGGCGGCGTACGGGGGTGGCGCCTCCGCGGCGTACGGGGTGGACGCCGGGGTTGCCGCCTCGACGGGGGGCGTGCCCCGCTCGGCCCTCGCTGGAGCGCCTTCGGACGTCGGTCCGGAGTGCGCCGCGGGCTCCGGTGCGGTGGGGGCGGCCGTCCGGGCCGTGCCCTGGGCCGTCACGGTCTCCCGGCGGTGGCGGCGGACGAGGCGCCAGCGCGTCACCACTCCCAGCGTGAACACCGTCAGGACGAGGAGCACCATCACCTCCCCGATGAACAGCCCCCAGAACAGGCCGTATCCGGAGAGTGAGGCGGCGGAGGTGCCGGGCCAGGCGCCGGGCAGGTCCGTCGGGTCCGCGGCCAGTGCGCGCAGGGCCAACGGCGTCCGCATGAAGGTGACGCCGTCCGGCCACCCGCCGTGGGCGAACAGCCCGGCGAGCCCCGTCGCCGTCCAGGCCAGGACCGTCAGCGCGAAGAGGAAGGCCAGGAGGCCGATGAGCAGGCCGTCCGGGATTCCGCCCTGGCCCTCGCCGCCGCGCCCGGAACGACCGGAAGACCCTTGCCGTGACACGTCAGGCCACCGTGGACTCGGACGACTCGCTCAGCCGTTGCTGGTGCTCGATCCGCGCCGCACGCTCCTCCGCCTCCAGCTCCGCGGCCCGTACGTCCTCGGGGAGCAGGTCCGCCGTGGAACCCTCGGTCATCGCCCGGTCGGTGAAGACGAGTGGGCGTTCGGCCTCCGTGATCAGGTGCTTGACCACCTGCACGTTGCCGTTGACGTCCCACACGGCGATACCCGGGGTCAGCGTCGGGATGATCTCCACCGCCCATCGGGGCAGGCCGATGACCTTGCCGGTGGCTCTGGCCTCGTCGGCCTTCTGGGCGTAGATCGTGCGGGTCGAGGCCATCTTCAGGATGGCGGCCGCCTCCTTCGCGGCCGCGCCGTCGACGACGTCGCTGAGGTGGTGGACGACCGCCACGAAGGACAGGCCGAGGCGCCGGCCGAACTTCAGGAGCCGCTGGAAGAGCTGGGCGACGAAAGGTGAGTTGATGATGTGCCAGGCCTCCTCGACCAGGAAGATGCGCTTCTTCCGGTCGGGCCTGATCCAGGTGTGCTCCAGCCACACGCCGACGATCGCCATCAGGATCGGCATGGCGATGGAGTTGCGGTCGATGTGAGAGAGGTCGAAGACGATCAGCGGGGCGTCGAGGTCGATGCCGATCGTGGTCGGGCCGTCGAACATCCCGCGCAGGTCACCGTCGACGAGCCGGTCCAGGACCAGGGCGACGTCCAGGCCCCAGGCGCGTACGTCGTCTATGTCGACGTTCATCGCCTCGGCGGACTCGGGCTTCGGGTGGCGCAGCTGCTCCACGATGTCCATCAGGACCGGCTGGCGCTCCGTGATGGTGTCGTTGACGTACGCGTGGGCGACCTTCAGGGCGAAGCCGGACCGTTCGTCCAGCCCGTGGCCCATGGCGACCTCGATGATCGTCCGGAGCAGGGCGAGCTGGCCCGTCGTGGTGATCGACGGGTCGAGCGGGTTCAGCCGGATCCCGTCGTTCAGCGCGGCCGTCGGGTCCAGACGGATGGGGGTGATGCCCAGCTGCTCCGCGATGAGGTTCCACTCGCCCACGCCGTCCTCGCCCTGGGCGTCCAGGACGACGACCTGCCGGTCGCGGAAGCGGAGCTGGCGCAGCACGTACGTCTTCTCCAGTGCCGACTTGCCGTTGCCGGACTCGCCGAGCACCAGCCAGTGCGGGGCGGGCAGCTGCTGGCCGTACAGCTGGAACGGGTCGTAGATGTACCCCTTGCCGGAGTACACCTCGCGTCCGATGATCACGCCGGAGTCGCCGAGGCCGGGCGCGGCGGTCGGCAGATAGACGGCCTGCGCCTGGCCCGTCGAGGTGCGTACCGGGAGCCGGGTCGTCTCCACCTTCCCGAAGAGGAAGGAGGTGAAGGCATCCGACAACGCGGACAGTGGATCTCGCATGGCGTCACTGCCCTCTCGTCAGCGCCGGATGCCGGTGGCGAACGGCAAGGTGTTCACAAAGGCGCGGTGGTGTTCCCTGTCGCACCACTCCAGCTTGAGATACGACTTGCCGGCCGAGGCGCGGATCGTCCGCTTGTCGCGGGCGAGGGCCTCCGGGGAGCGGGACGACACGGTGATGTACCCCACGAGGTTCACCCCGGCCGCTCCGCTCGCCAGATCTTCACCCCGCTGGTCCAGCCTGCCGTGGGCGGCGATGTCGCGGGGGTCGACCGTGCGGTTCATCTTGGCCTGGCGGCTCGCCTCGGCGTCGTCGTTGGTCTTCTCCGTCAGCATCCGCTCGATCGCGATCTCGGTGGGTTCGAGATCCATGGTGACGGCGACCGTGCGGATGACGTCGGGAGTGTGCACGAGCAGCGGCGCGAGGAAGTTCACGCCGACGGGGGTCATCGGCCATTCCTTCACCCAGGCCGTGGAGTGGCACCACGGGGCGCGGGTCGTCGACTCCCGGGTCTTGGCCTGGAGGAACGTGGGCTCGACCGCGTCGAGTTCGGCAGGCCAGGCGTTCCGCTTGGTCATGGCCTGGATGTGGTCGATGGGGTGGTCGGGGTCGTACATCGAGTGCACCAGGGAGGCCAGGCGGCTCTGGCCGAGCGGCTGCCTGACCCTGATGTCGGCCTCGGCGAGCCGGGCGCAGATGTCGGTCAGCTCGCGTGCCATGACGACGGCGAGCCCGGCGTCGCGGTCGAGCTTCCGTCCTCCCTGCGGGCGGACGGCCCGGGCCATGGCGTTGGCCTCGGCGGCGAGTTCGCGGGTGTAGTGCATGCAGGCGACGAGGTAGGCGCGGTGCTGCTCGCTGGAGGTGGAGACCATGGACTGCAGCTGGTCGTACGAATCCTGGAGCCAGGCCGGGGCGGACCTGTCGCCGCGCTGGGCGACGTCCTTGGCGTGGGCGTCCGGGTCGGCGGGGAGCGTACGGGCCAGCATCTGGAGGCGCGTCACGAATCCGTCGCCGTTGGCCACGTGCTTGAGCAGGGTGCCGAAGCGGTCGACGAGGGCCTCCTGGTCCTCGCTGTCACGCAGGCCCACGCCCGGGCCCTCGATCTCGATCGCGGCGGTGACGGTGCGGCGGTCCGCGTGCAGCAGCACGGCGATCTCGTCCGGCCCGAACGGTGCCGCCAGCCAGCTGATCCGGCCGATGCCGGGCGGAGGCCCGATCTCCACCTCGCGCCCGTCGGCGCCGATCCCGGCCTCCATGGCGGCGGACCGGTAGGCGGTGCCCTTGCGGAGGGTGCGCTTGAAGCTGCGGTTGATCTCGAACCACTTGTAGAAGGTGCGCCCCTTGTAGGGGACGTACACGACGGCGAGGGCGAGCATGGGGAAGCCGACCAGCGCCACGATCCGCAGGGAGAGCGTCGGGATGAGCAGTCCGCTCATCATGCCGAGGAACGCTCCGGTGATGATCAGCGCGATCTCGCCCGTCTCACGGTTCTTGCCGACGATCGCGTTCGGCCGGGCGCGGCCGATGAGATACGTACGGCGGGGTGCGATCGTGTGGGCCTGGGTCGTCACCGCCCTCCACCTCCTGTGCTCGTGTTACCTGTGCTGCCTGGTCCGCCGGCTCGCGGGGAGCGGCTGCCGTGGGGAGTGCCGGAGGTGGGCCCCGAGGCGGTACGGGGCGAGGGGGCGGTGGAGCTGCCGGAACCGCGGGAGCTGTGTGCGGCGACGCCGCCGCTGACCGGGTTGGAGGGGCGTGCGCCGCCACCGCTGCTGCCGCCGTCCCCGCCGCTGCGGCCGCTGTGGGTCTTGATGCCCTGGGAGACGAGTGCGGCGGGGGAGCTGATCAGGGCGGCGGCCTGGGAACCGTCGGTGGCCTGCTTGCGGTTGGTACGGGCCCCCTGGATCTCGTCGCCGAAGCCGGGGACGAAGCGGTAGATCATGGCGGAGGCGAAGATGGCCAGCAGGATGATCGCCAGTCCGGAGACGACGGCGGAGAAGGCGTTGGGCCCGTCGTCGGCGGAGAGCGCCCCGGCGAGGCCGAGGACGATGACGATGACGGGCTTCACCATGATCACCGCGATCATGATGCCCGCCCAGCGGCGGACGTGGCCCCACATGTTCTTGTCGACGAGGCCGGAGTAGACGACCACGCCGAGCAGGGCGCCGACGTAGAGCAGGGCGGCCCGGATTACCAGCTCCAGCCACAGGATGCCGGCGGCGAGGATCGACACGAGCGAGACGACGATCAGCATGACGGGCCCGCCGCCGATGTCGGTGCCCTTCTTGAGTGCCTCGGCGAACGACCCGAAGAAGACGTCGTTCTGTCCGCCGGTGGCGGTCGAGATGACCTCGGTGACGCCGTCGGTGGCCGAGACGACCACGTACAGGATGAGCGGGGTGAAGGCGGAGGCCAGCACCGTGAGCCAGAGGAAGCCGACGGCCTCGGAGATCGCGGTGGTGAAGGGGACGCCCCTGATGGCGCGCTTGGCTACGGCGAAGAGCCACAGGACGAGCGTGAGGATGGTCGAGGCGGCGAAGACCACCGCGTACTGCAGGCGGAAGGTCGAGTTGGTGAAGTCGACGGTCGCGGTGCTGTCGACGGCCTTGCTGAGCTCGCGCACGAGGTACGCGGCGGCGTCGGCGCAGCCGCGGGCCAGGGAGGTCAGGGGGTCAAGGGCGTCGTCCACGGGGGGTGTGGAGCGAGCCGTTCCACCGCCGCCGTCACAGTAGTCGCGCGCTGGCCCAGCGATGAGTTCGCAGGGGTCGCTGCTGGTGGATGGAGAGGGCGTGGGACTTGGATCCGCTACGGCACGTGTGGCAAGTGCGAGGAGTGACACCTGTAGGGCGGCCAGCACCCCGAAGAGTGCACCTGGACGATTGCGGAGGCTACCGAGCATAGGTGAACCCTCCGAACTGAGTGACAGCATCGGCGATCTCGGTAGATCCTGAGACAGGGTTGTCGCCAGTCACCGGCGTTGGGCCTTCCTTCTGGCCGGTGTCAAGGATCTTCCAGTCGTTCCCATCCCAAGTCAGGGTGAAGGAGACCGTAAACCAGCCGTTCGTTACTGGTTTAGTTGAACTGTCACCTGCGAGGCCAAACAGGCCGGAGCACCAGACTTCGATTCGGGCTGTCGCTTCCGAGTAGTTCAGGACCTTCGTACCTGCTGGGAGCGTGCGGTTGACGAAAGTCGAGCCCGCAGGGGCGACTCCGTCCTCACTAAGCCCGATCTGCATCGCGAACTCTTCTGAGTAGTCCGCGTCGAAGCCGGCCTGCAGTTCATCAATCTTGCTGGAGTCTGTGATCGCTTGCACGATGGCGTGGCGTCGGTCTGGATTGAACATGTCCGCCGACCCCAGCGCCACCGCATAGTTCGCCGCCGCGCTCTGCGCCCCCTGCTGGTCGTGTGCGAACCCGGAGGCGATGGAGCCGGTCTTACCCTGGACGGGCTTCGTGCCCGTCGCGGCCGTGGCGTTCGAGCCGGCTTGCGGCTTCTTCTCGCTGCCGCCGCCGGAGCTGTCGCCCCCGCCCTGGTTCGCGAACGCGATCGCGGCGATCAGCAGGACGACCACGCCCACCGCCATGATCAGCGAGCGGGAGGTCCTGGCGGGGCGTCGGCCGTAGGCGTCGCCGTCGTCCCCACCGCCCCCGGGCATGCGGGTGCGGGTCTGGCGGGTTCCGCCGAGGGTGCTGTACGCGTCTGCGGAGCGGTTGCCCGGATCGTCGGAGCCCCAGCCGCGCTCGTCGTCCATGCTCATGCCGCGTACGTCCCCTCAGCCGTGTGCAGTGCCTCGTGGTACGACGGTAGCGCTGCTGGTTTCCGCGTGGATGCGGTGTGGTGACGTGACATCAGGAGACGCAACCTCTGCCGGTGGGCACGACGGACGGGTGGGTGGGCTGGGTGGACGAGCCCGAGGAAGGCTCCCGGGCTGACCGGCTGACCGGATGACCGGATGGCTGGCCGGTCGACTGACCTCCGGTCAGACGGCCATGCCGTACACGATGGTGAACAGCGTGCCCAGTGATCCGATGATGAAGACGCCGGTGAGCCCCGCCACGATGAGCCCCTTGCCCTGCTCGGCGCTGAAGGTGTCGCGGAGTGCCGTCGCGCCGATGCGCTGCTTCGCCGCACCCCAGATCGCGATGCCGAGGCAGAGCAGGATGGCTACCGCCATCACCACTTCGATCATGATGCGTGCCTCGTTGCCCAGGGTTCCGAACGGCCCCCAGTTCGGGGCGATTCCGCCGATGATGGTGGTGATGTCGCCCTTTTCAGCTGCCAGGATCATGTAAGTCACCGCCCCTGTTGGGTAGTTCGCCTTCCGCGTCGTGCGACACGGTTCGGTCCCTATCTTCGCTGATGAAACCGGCATCGCACGACGCCTTCCCGGGTCTCTTTACCCGGATCTCGCACGTTTGACCGGAGGGGCCGCCCTGACCTGCGGCTCCTGCGGGAATCTGCCCGCATATGCATGGTTACTCTGTGTATCACGCGGTGTGACGGCTAGCAACGACGGTGGCCATGGTTCCGGATGCGGTTGGCGCGTTCACCGATGGCGGCGTATTCGCACGCGCTGTTCGAGAGTGGATGTGCGCCGGTGGGCTTCCGCCGGCGCCCCGTCAGGTGGGCCAGTGAGAAAGGGTGTCGGCCCGTCCGCCCGGAGTCGGGGGAGCGGCTGGAGTCCGCGCTGCCCCCGGCCCCGTCAGGCGGAGAGGAGAGTCAGATCCTCGGCGGTGAGTCGCAGGGCGCCGGCCGCGATGTTCTCCGCGAGGTGGTCGGGGTTTCCGGTCCCCGGGATGGCGAGTACGTGTGGTCCCTGACGGAGCGTCCACGCCAGGCGTACCTGGGCGACCGTCGCCCCGTGTGTCCGGGCGACGGATCGCAGCGCCTCGTCGCCGGGGTCGGCTCCTCCGCCGTCCTGGCCGTTCCCGGTGATGGAGTAGAAGGGGACGAAGGCGATGCCTTGCTCCCCGCAGGAGCGCAGGAGCTCGTGCTGCTCGGGAGGGGCGTCGAGGCTGTACCTGTTCTGGACGCAGACCACCGGGGCGATGCCCTGGGCCTCGGCGAGTTGATCCCGGGTGGTGTTGGAGATGCCCAGGTGGCGGATGAGGCCGGCTTCGCGCAGCTCGGCGAGGGCGCCGAAGTGCTCGGCGACGGGCAGTGTCCCGTGGTTGCGGGCGATGCGCAGGTTGACGACGTCCAGGTGGTCGCGGCCGAGCTGGCGCAGGTTCTCCTCGACCTGCCCCCGCAGCTGGTCCGGGGTGGCCCAGACCCAGTGACCGGAGAGATCGCGGCCCGGGCCGACCTTGGTGGTGATGACCAGGTCGTCGGCGTAGGGGGCGAGCGCGCTGTTGATGAGCTCGTTGGCGGACCTCAGCGGGGAGAAGTAGAAGGCTGCGGTGTCCACGTGGTTCACACCGAGTTCGAGGGCCCGCCGAAGGACGGTCATCGCACGGTCCCGGTCACTGCTGGATCCCCGTGAGAAGGCAGCGCCGTCCTGCGTCAGGCGCATCGCACCGAAGCCGATGCGATTGACCGTCAGGTCGCCGAGCCTCCAGGTGCCGGCAGCTGCGGCGTCGATCGTTTCAGAGGGTGAGGTCATCATCGGATTGTCGCACCGGTCGCCCGTGGGTGGGCTGTTCACCGATCCCCCGTTCGATGCCCGGGAGAGGCGACAGCACCCGTGCTCGCCGATGAGCGGAGTGCCGAACCAGGCGCCGAACCACAATCCGCGAGTTACTGGATGCTCCAGCGGTGCGGATGGTCAGGATCGGTTGGGCAGGCGAAGACGTTGAGTTCACCGAATCTGCCCACGGTGACTTCGGTGGGAGTGGCGCACCGGTAGGGCGGCTCCTGGTCTTCCAGCGGCTTCCAGCTGCCGCTGCCTCCGTCCCACTCGGAGCTGTCGACGGTCAGCAGGAGGCGCATCGGCGTCCTGCAGGTCCGGCAGTCCATGGGGTAGGGGTCGGTGGCGTGCCAGGAGGCGAAGCCGCCGACGCGCCAGCCGGGTGGGATGGACAGGTCGTACTGGTAGCCGATCGGCTCGCCGGCGTTCTCGTCCGTCGAGTGCTCGGCCTCCTCCTCGGCCTCCTCCTGGGCTTCGTCCCAGGCGTCGATCCGAGCACACAGGTCTTCGGGCAGTAGGCCGGCGAACGGGTAGGTGACCACCTGCTCCGGGTGCAGGACGCAGGGCTCGGGAACGAACCCGTCCGCCCCGACGACCAGAGGCAGCGGCTGCGGTGCCAGCACCTCGCCGACCTCCGCCGACCGCCTCCAGCGCAGCTGCAGTTCCAGGTCGTGCCGGCCCGGGCCGTGGGCGTCGAAGGGGCACCAGAACACCTGGAGCAGGTCGCAGCCGTCCGGCCCGTCCGGAAGGTCGGGGACATCCCGCCGGTACAACTGCGCCAGGCCGATCATCGGCAGCGGATCCGTCTCCGATGCCCCGGGGATCCGGTGCCTTCGGTTCAGCTCCTTCAGCAGCTCCCGTTCCTCGTCGGTCGGGCCGGGGGCCTGGTCGCGGGCCCACGCTGTGGTCAGCACCCGGCGGTACCGGTGGATGTCGGCAGGGCGCCGACCCCGTCCTCGGCTGTGCGCCTCACCGCACACCGGCCACGGCTCGTCCGCAGGCCACAGCATCGGACCGCCCACCGAACTGGCCGATACCAGCGGGCTGCCCGGCCGCGGGTGGAGCCGCGTCGTCGTGCCCCGGTAGGCGGCCAGTTCCGGGAAGAGCGCCTCGACATCGATCGGGCGTGGGGGCGTGGTCCTCGACATGGAAGACGACGCTAGTCACTCGACGGCCTCGGCCATCGAGCACCCCCGTGAGTAGCTTCGGCCGAACCCCCCGTCGTCGGCCGGAACCCCGTCGTCGGCGGGCGTCACGGCTGAGCTGAACCGTGCGGACGGCATCTGGACCCAACGGCACAGGAGCCCGGCCGAGCAGGTCCGGCAACGGTCCTCGCGGCAGCAGCGCTACCTGCTGATGCGCGGCCCGGTGTCGCGGACGACCCGTGCCAGGGCTCGCACCGGTTCCGACTCGCCTGCCGTCGGCCAGATCAGCACCCAGCTGACCAGAGGTGCGTCCAGGAGGCGGAGATAGCGGAGACCGTGCCACGGGTAGTAGCGGGCAGCCAGGCTGTGAACGAGGCAGACCACGTCGCTGACCGCCACCACGGCAGCGATCTCCTGGAAGGTGGAAACCCTGGGGCCGCGCCGGATGGGTCTGCCCTTCGGGGTGTGGGTGGGCACGAGGGTCTGCTGCCAGTACTCGGGGGTCGGCTCGGGGGAGTGGGGCAGGACCCAGTCGGCGAGGTCCTCCATGCCGACCGCCTCGCGGGCGGTGAGGGGGTGGTCGGCGGCGACCATGAGCCTCAGCGGTTCGGTGACCAGCACCGGGCCGACCGTGAGGTCCGGCTCACGAACGGGGAGCCAGGCGCTGGCCACTTCGACGGACCCGTCCCTGAGGGGGCCGAAGGGATTCGCGAAGTTGATCTCCTGGATGTGGAGGTCGACCTCGGGGTGCCGCGCGCGGAACGAATCGATGACTTCGGCCTGGTCGAGTGCCTGAGGCCCGTGGAGCCCAAGCCTCAGAGTGCTGGTGGTGCCGCGTGCGGCGGCACTGGCCGCTCGGGTGCCGTCGAGGATCCGCTGGTAGCCGGCGCCGACGTCGTCACGCAGCCGGGCGCCGATCGGCGTCAGCTCGACGTGGCGACTGCTGCGGCTGAAGAGCCGGGCGCCGATCTGACGCTCCTGCTTGGCGATCGCCTGACTCACCCGGGCCTGTGAGACGTGGAGTCGAGTGGCGGTCCGGCCGAAGTGAAGC
The DNA here is from genome assembly GCF_042755185.1 of Streptomyces sp. NPDC059166. Taxonomy (NCBI): domain Bacteria; kingdom Bacillati; phylum Actinomycetota; class Actinomycetes; order Kitasatosporales; family Streptomycetaceae; genus Streptomyces; species Streptomyces sp. NPDC059166. The sequence goes on from NZ_JBHZCI010000008.1 coordinate 17,300, forward strand.
TCCTCGGCCAGCGTCAGGAAGATCTCGATGTCTCGCAGCTCCATGAGCGTGCCACCTGCCTCCCCTCGATAACCGCTGAGTTATCAAACCATATGCAGACGCCGGTTGTTCGGGTGGCGGACGCTGCTCATCCTGGGAGGAGACGGCCACGGTCGCCCGCCCGTACGGTCGCGACCGCGCCGGTGGCCCAGCGGTGCGACCGCGTGCATGTAGGACAGGACGGGGAGACGGATTATGCGGCTGCGCGGCATGCTCGTGGCGAGTGCGGCGATCGTGGTCATGGCGGCGGCCGGAGGCTGTGGCGACGGGGAGAGCGGCGGAAGCGGTGCGTCGAACGACGGCTACGGGCAGTCCGCCGGCAGTGGGGGGCGCCTCATGGACGCCGAACCCCCGGGGCCTCCCAGTGCGCCCACGATGGCCGACATCGAGACCTTCGTCAGCCGGCGAACCACCTGCACGGGTCTGGAGATCAGGACGGAGCCCGATGACGACATCCCCGAGGAGACCGGCGCCACCTGGGGGATCAAGGAGCGCGCGACCTGCTTCAACGTCAAGGGCAACTACGTCAGGCTCATGGCCGTCGACGACATGCGAAGCTTCCAGACACAGGCGAAAAGGGTGGGCGGCGGCTATCTGGTGGGGAAGGACTTCGCCGTCGACAGCCACACGTCCTTGACCCGGGACGACTTCAAGGACTCGGGCCTCCTCCAGCTCGTCTGTGACCCGGAGACGCAGATTCCCAGCGGTTACAAGAAGCAGAAGGCGCTCGTGGAGGGGTGCACGCTCACTGACTTCATCTCCTGACCGTCGTGCGAGCGGTCGTACGAGCGTGGTCCCGGGTGCGCGGGGGGCATCCGGGACCGCCCCTCCCTCCGTGTGCCGGAGGGCGGGGGACGGCCGGTCGGTCGGGTGTGTGTGATGCGTGCGTCAGACCTGGGTCGGGTTCTTGCACATCCACGGGTACAGGGGAATGCCGCCCTTGCCGAGCAGCTGCCAGTACATGGCCTTACGCGTGTTGGGGCCGTAGACACCGTCGACGGCGCTGCCCGTGAAGCCGAGCTGGTTCTTCTGCAGCAGCTTGACGGCCTTGACCGTGCCCGCGCCGTACACGCCGTCGACCCCGCCGCTGTTCCGGATCGCGTCGTAGGCGGCCGTGCCGGAGTAACAGGTCATGATCGCGTCCTGCAGCGCCTTGACCGCGGACTTCGAGCCGGTGCCGAGCTTCAGGTTGCAGCTGAGCCCGCTGCTGGAGTGCGAAGGAACCTTCACGTACTCAAAGTTGCCCGTGTACACCGTCTTCGTGGTGTTGCACGCGCTGTACGTGGCGGCCTGGGCGGATGTGCCGGTGGCGACGGCCAGTGACAGTGACGCGGCGGTCATCGCCCCTGCCGTCAGCATGACCTGCAGCTTGCGAGAGAGGATGCGCATGTTCTGCCCGTTCCGTTGCGGCGCCCCGGGTGTGGGACGTCCTGACGGCCTGGACTCTAGGCGCGACAGGACCGCTCGACGATGGAGGATGCCATTCCGGTGATCAACTCTGATCGATTCGTCAAAATGTAACGGCCGGAGTTGCCTGGCCGGCGACCGGTTCCGACCGACCGCTACCGGCCGGCCTCGGTGTCCACGAAGTGATCGAACTCGCCGGCGGCGACGCCCTGGGCGAACGCCTCCCACTTCTCCGCCGTGGTGGTCACCACCGTCCCGCGATCCCCGGTGTCCCTCAGGTGTACGAGCCCTCCGGGGCCGAACGCGATCTCGATCCAGGGCCCGGGTCCCTCCACGTCATCGGGCGCGGCTCGGGTCCATACGAGGTGCGGCGGGGCGGAGGCGTCAGCCACGGCCGTGGCTCTCCTTCACGGTGCGGATGAGGGCGGCAAAGGCGGCCGGGCTCGTCCGGAGCATCGCGCCGCCGGGGTCGCCGCTCTCGGTGAGGGCGATCGCGTCGTGGTCGGAGGCCACGTGCACGCATGCCTCCCCCTGGGCGCAGTAGGAGGACTTCTGCCAGTCGGGGCTCGTCTTCATCCTGGTTCTCCCTAGAGGTCCTTGGCGATGGTGTCGATGAGGTCGCGTGACTGCTCGGTGTCCAGCGCGACAGCGTCGAGACGGTCGAGAAGTGCTCTGTACTGCGTCAGTTGGGCCTCGCCGTCGATGAACGCCGGGCCGTGGGACTGGTCGAGCTGGACGGTGTCGAGAGTGGGCACCGGGCCCTGTACGTAGTAGAGGGACTGTCCGGATCCGGGGTAGTCCGTCGCGGAGAACGGGATCACCCTGACGTCCACGTTGGGACGCTCGCTCACCTCGAGCAGATGCCGGAGCTGGGCCCGTGCGACGTGCCGGCCGCCGTACCGCATGCGAAGGGCGGCTTCGTGGATGAGTGCGCTGTAGGGCACGGCGTCCTCCCGGTAGAGGACGGTCTGGCGTTTCACGCGGAAGGACACCCGGTGCTCGATCTCGGGCGGCGTCATGCCGGGCACGGCCTGCCGGTGGATCTCCCGTGCGTGGTCGACGGTCTGCAGGAGGCCGGGGACATGGATCGTGTGCGCCGCCCTCAGGCGGGTGCCGTGGTGCTCGATCTCCGCCAGGTCCAGGAGCTTCCGGGGAAGGATCTCCCTGCTCTCCTCCCACCATCCCCGCTTGCGATCGCCCGTCATCCGGACCAGCGCCTCCACCAGGAGCCGGTCCGTGCACGAGTAGGCCTGGGCCGCGACCCGCACACGGTCGGCGCTGACCCCGAACCGGGCGACCTCCATGTTGCTCAGTTGTCCGGCGCTCGTCCCCAGCAGGTCTGCGGCCTGAGTCGTCGTCAGTCCTGCCCGCTCGCGCAGCTTGCGCAGCTCCGCGCCGAGGCGTGCACGGCGTGCCGTGGGCGCTGACCTGCCTGCCATCTGAACTCTCCCTCAGGTCAACCGTGTTACAGGGGCCCACTCGGACGAGTGGTTCGCATCAAGGATTCCGGTCAATCGGATCAAGTAATCCTTGTCAGGCCCTAGTGTCTGATCCAGGCCACCCGCCCGGAAGTACCCCGCTCGACGGAGCGGCCTCGTCACCGGGCCATGCGAGACACACACCCTGACACTCCTCCGTGAACGGAGACTTCCATGACTACGGTCACCGTAACGTCGCCCTGGGCGTACACCCTCCAACTTCCGCAGGATCCCCGCGGTCCCGGGATCGCCCGGGCGACACTGCGGACCGTGCTGACGGTGCACGGCATGCGGGATCTCATCGATGACGCCGAACTGCTGGCGAGCGAGCTGGTGACCAACGCCTACCGGCACTCCTCGGGGCCGTACTCCCTGAGACTGAGGGGCGCTGGGCGGAACCGGGTGCGGGTCGGGGTGTGGGACAGCAATCCGGAGATCCCCGCGCCGTTCGAAGCGGGCGCGACGGACGCGCCCTGCCCCCTGGCGGAGCGTGGGCGTGGGCTGCAACTGGTGCGGGAGTGCGCCGAGAGCTGGGGAGCCTATCCGTCCGGGGGAGCCCTTCCCGGCCAGGGCGGCAAGGTGCTCTGGGCGGAGTGCGCCTGGAGACCTGACCGCGACCGGAGCATGGAGCCGTGACGAGAAGGCACCGTCGGCCACGGCGGCTTGGCCCGCTCCCCGGTCAGATGCGCAGATCCGGCGGGAACCCGGTCCAGCGCAGGTCCTCCGGGAGGTGCCCGGTGTCGTTGACCGCGACCAGGGCGGCCGGCCGTCCCGGGGTGTAGCGGATCACCGTCAGCGCGGCGTTGGCGTGGTTGAGGCCGAGCCAGCGCCATGCGGGCGCGTCCAGGGCGTCCCGTACGAACCACGCGGCCAGGAAGGCGTGGGTGACGACGAGTTCATGGCGGGTCCCGGTGCCGTCCGCCGGCCCGGTGAAGCGCGCCATCGCCTCCGCGGCCAGTTCGGGTCCTCTGCCACGCTCCGTCTCGCTGAACCGGCCGACGAACGCCAGGTAACGGTCCGCCGAGTCCTCCGGGAGCTCATCCCGGGAGGGGCTGTACGGAACGTAGTCCCCGGCCGCTTCCGAGACGTGCAGGGGGACATCCCGCCCCAGTCGCCCATGCGCCAGCCGAGCGGTCTGTGCTGCGCGGGGGAGCGGGCCGTGGTGGACGGCGGAGAGCGGGACGCCCCGTAGCCGCTCGCCCAGCAGGGCCGCCTGGTGGCGGCCGCGCTCGGTCAGTTCGGTCTCGTCCGGCGAGGCCTCGGCATGCCGGGCTATGTAGAGGATCCGGGTGGTGGACGCGGTCATCGGCCGGCCTCCTGCTGTTCTCGGGCGGTGTCGTCCACCGGCTCCGGGGGTGTCGTCCGCTCGTGCGCAAGGCCCGGCTTCGGGGCGCCCTCCGTGACGCGGCCGACCCTGGGGGTGTCCTGGTGGGCGTCCTGGTGGTGTCCTGGGGCTTCCTCCCCATCACGCGGACGGGCTGTCGTCGGTTCCCTGTCCGGCCGGTCCGCTCTCACCGCGCAGGTTCGTCAGGATCTGCTTCAGGGCCTCCATGGCCGGCAGATGCGTCAGGCCCTCGGAGAGAGGCAGATGGGTGGGGCAGAACCACACGCAGTGCTCCGGGTGGCCGGCCCAGTCGTCCGGGTACGTCCGGGCGGGCCGGAATTCCACGAGGGTGAAGTCCTCGTACTCGAACTCCGAACGCCCGGGTGGAACACGGCACATGTCGCAGGACGGCGGCATCATCGGAAGCATCTCCTCTTTCGGTGGCTCGACGGATTCTCGACCCTCGCGGCGACCGAAGACCGAAGACTGGCCGGTAGGGTGCCTCTCCCACCCCGTTCCGGGAGGTGTTGTGGGGGTGTTCACCCTGTTGGAGATCGCCGAGGAACCTTCCCGTCTGACGAGCCGCCTGAGACTCGACGACGGCTCGGATGCCGTCTTCCGGCCTCTGACGCCTGCCGACGCCGGACGCCTGGCCGCACTCCTCGAAGCGCTGAGCCCGGAGTCGAGGCACTTCAGCGCCTTCGACGGCTACGACCTGGCGACCGCGGGCGAACTGTGTGATGCGATCGCGCGCTACGACAAGCTCAGGCTGGTGCTGGAGGAAGCGCAGTCGGGCAGGATCGTCGGCCTTGTCGAATTCAGTCTCGCCCTGACCTCGGGGGACATCGCGCGGTTCCAGGACGCGGGTGTCCGTCTCGTAGCGAGCAGAGACTGCCGCTTCGGTCTCACCCTGGCCGACGACTACCAGGGGCGAGGCGTCGGCACGCACGTGTTCCCGCTCGTCACGGAGGTCGCACGACTGCTCGGCAAGGAGAGGATCATCCTGTGGGGCGGGGTCCGCTCCGACAACCACCGTGCGATCCGTTACTACGAGAAGAACGGATTCCGCGCCGTGGGCTCCTTCGCGGAGGCGGACGGTTCCCTGTCGCTCGACATGATCCTGGACCTGGACCTGGACCTGGACCCTGAGCCCGGACCGGGAGGTGCCGGCGCCCTGCCCGGCGGGTCGTAGCGGCGCTTCCCCGCAGCTCCGGCGTCGCGCGTTCGGGTGATGTCGAGCATCGGCCACCCCTTGTGGCGTACGGGATCCGGCGTGCAGAACCGGTAACTCTCCGGCGTTTCGACCTGACCGCTTCTGACACAGTGCCGCTCCGTGATCAAGGAACGGGGTGAGTGCCGTGGTGTTGACGGGTGGGCCGAGTGACCCGGTGGGACCGCCGAGTGCGGAGGTCCCGGGGCCGAAGCTGAGGCACAGCGACGGACCCTGGCTGAGGGCGGCCGGCGGGGCGGAGGAACTGGTGACTCACCTGGCACCCGTCCGGGCCGAGCTGGCGACCGCCCACGCGGGACTCATGGCGGGGGCGGGACGCCTGACGGCGCTGGCCGAACTGGCGGCCGTACGGGAGTCCTGGGAGCGCCGCATCGGAGCCGCGCAGGGCGAGTGCGGGAGCCTGGCGGGCAGACTTCGTTCCGTCGCCCGGATCCAGGGCGCGACGAACGAGGACGTCAGGTCGTCCATGGCTGCGGTGCCCGTCCCGCGTGTGGACGCCGAGCGGTGACGCCGGCGGTGTCGCTCACCTGGGCACAGTTACGGGACCTGAAGTGCGGCGAGCTGGAGGGCGCGGCCGACGGCTGGGGCAGGTCGAGCAACCGCGCGGACGCCGCCAGGGACCGTATCGAGCAGCAACTGCTCACCGGCCTCCGCGACACCCAGGAGGGCGAGGCGGCCCAGGCCGCGGTGCAGCGACTGCGGCAGCTGGGACGGAACTTCCAGTACGTCTACACGGAGTGCGGGCTGCTCCGTACGACGCTGAACTCCCTGGCCCACGAGATGAAGACCCAGCAGCGCGCGCTGAACGACGCCTTGGACGACGCGGCCGCACTCAAGTACACGGTGCACCCGGACGGATCGGTGACCTACCCGGCCGGAGGGGAGGGCCTGGTCGACGGCGCACCGCTCAAGGGGGGCACCGCCACATCGACCGGACTCCAGGGGCTGCTGCCGCCCTCCGGCCTGACCGCCCCGAACCCTCACGCGGCGAAGGCCCAGGACATCGCCGACCGCGTGACGGGGGCAGTCCGCGCGGCGGCCGAGATCGACTGGCGTTACGCCGGCATCCTGCGTCGGCTCAAGGCGGAGGACGGCCTGAAGGTCCCCGACTCCACCTGGCGGGACGCGGCCGGCGACGCGGCGGAGCTACGGGACGCCGCCTGCGCCTACCTCAAGGACGCCATCCCCCGGGACGCCTCCCCGGCGGACCGGCGCGACTGGTGGGCGGCGCTCACCCAGGAACAGCGCGAGGAGTACCTGGCGGTGTACCCGGACCTGATCGGGAACCTGGACGGCATCCCCGCCCTGGTCCGCGACGCGGCCAACCGGGACAACCTGCAGCTGCTGATCGGCGAGCTGTCGGGCCGGGACGACGACAAGGCGACGACACAACTGGCGGGCCTCCGGGAGATCGACCGGCAGCTGAACGCGGCACCCAAGCCTGGGGAGCCTCCGATGATGCTTCTGGGTATCAGCGACGAGGGCAATGGGCGTGCGATCGTGTCCTACGGAAATCCGGACACGTCCAGGAACGTCGCCGCGTATGTGCCGGGGTTGAATACGGCGTTGGACGAGGAGTTCGCGACGGGCGATCTGAAGCGTGCGCTGGATACGGCAATCGCAACTCGTGAGATCGACCCATCGAGTGCAACAGTTGCTTGGCTTGGGTACGACGCTCCGCAGTTGATTGATGGCCGCGAGAGCCTAGCTGTGGCTGGCAATGAACGGGCGGAGGTGGGTGGACGCGCCTTTCGTGAATTCATGGATGGTCTTGGGGTCGTTAATGAGAATAGTGATCCACATATGGTGGCTATCGGGCATTCTTACGGTTCGCGTACGGTTGGTGCGGCAACACAGTTGCCCGGTGGAATCGCAGGTGTGGACGACATTGTGCTCGTGGGCAGTCCCGGTGTCGGAGTTGATCGTGCTGAGGAATTGGGGGTTGGTCGGGAACACGTTTTCGTCGGTGCGGCTGAGAATGACCAGGTCACCAAGGCACCGTCCAAGCTGCAAGGAAACATGTTCGCCGTTGCTGGACCGGTGGGATACGTCGTCGGTGGCCTAGTTGATCGGGGCAATGACGATCTGTGGTTCGGCAAGGATCCAGCTAGCGAGGCCTTTGGCGCCAAGCGCTTTCATGTTGACGAAGGTCCTGGGATTATCCCTGGGGGGTTGGCGGCCCACTCGTTGTACTTTGATCGTGCGCGTGCGGACTCGGCGTCCGCGGACAGCATTGCTCTAATTGCTGCTGGCAAATCTCATAGAGTCAAAGTTGAGGAACCTCGGTGAAGCGTTTCCGGCGTTGGGTTACTTATATCGCATTCAATGTCCTTGTGGTGTCGGGGTGTGGGGGATCGGAGGTAGGGGCTGTGGACATGCAGGGAGCCGCTGAGCATTCCGATCGCATGCTAGACGGTGTTTTTCAAGGCATTCATCCGAATGTGGCTTGGACGCACGGGCCGACGACATCGGGAGGCTGCGAAGTGACGCGTAGGAGAACCGTAATGACGGTAATCTCACGAGAACGTAGAGGAGGATTTCTGGGCTTGGTGGACCGGCAGTTCCAAAAGTTTGGATACCGAGTCGAAGCCGTCAATAATGACGCTGAGTACCCGGCGATCTACGCGAAGAGCGACGATGGCTACTCGGTAAGTCTGAGGTTCGGTGGTGAGGGGCAGGCGTTCTTCCGGGTGGACACCCCCTGCGTGGAGAAGTCCGAGGTTGCCGAGTCGACCACCCCCGCGACGGCGCCCACCTACGAGGGCATGGAGCACATCCCCCGCCCCAACATCCGCTCCGCCTTCTGGTCCGCCGGCGCCCCCTGACCCCGTACGGACGCCCCTGACGCCCCCTCATGCCTCCATCCACCCGTACACACCAGCGAATCGCATCGTGAACCGAGCCCGAATGGGGGATGGTTGAGGGGTGCGGAAATACTGGGTGTTCGTCGGTGGTGGGATCGGGCTGGGGCTGTGCTTCATCGCCCTGCTCGTCGTCGGCACGTACTCCGCCGCTGCCGGGATCGCCGGGGCGAGCGGGGCTGTCGGGCTGGCCAAGGGGGCGGTGCCGGCGCGGTATCAGCCGCTGGTGGAGAAGTGGGGCAACCTCTGCCCGGCCATCAACCCCGCGCTCCTCGCCGCGCAGTTGTACCAGGAGAGCGGCTGGAACCCGCGCGCCCAGAGCCATGCCGCCGCACAGGGCATCGCCCAGTTCATCCCTGGCACCTGGGCTTCGCACGGCATCGACGGGGACAAGGACGGGGACCGGGACGTCTGGGATCCGGCTGACGCGATCCCGTCCGCCGCCTCGTACGACTGCGAGCTCGCCGGGTACGTCAGGAAGGTGCCGGGCGACCCGACGGACAACATGCTCGCGGCGTACAACGCGGGCGCGTACCGGGTGATCCAGTCGGGCGGGGTTCCGAGGATCAGCGAGACGCAGAACTACGTAAAGATCATCCGTTCGCTGGAGAAGAGCTTCGCCAGGCCGGTCGGCCGGGTGCAGCCCTCGCAGCAGGCGGCGGGGGCGATCTACTTCGCGCAGAAGAAGCTGGGCACCCCCTATCTCTGGGGCGGGAACGGCACCGCCGAGCAGGGGGGCAGGTTCGACTGCTCCGGGCTGACGCAGGCCGCGTACCGGACCGTGGACATCGAACTGCCGCGTGTCGCCAACGACCAGTACAACGCCGGTCCGCACCCCTCACGGGACGAACTGCTCCCGGGGGACCTCGTCTTCTTCTCGGACGATCTGAACAACTCGCGGGCGATCCGGCACGTCGGCCTCTATGTCGGCGGCGGGTACATGATCAACGCTCCGTACACGGGCGCGGTGATCCGGTTCGACAAGATCGACACCCCTGACTACTTCGGTGCGACGAGGGTCACCAAGGACGGTGCGGCGGCGCTGCCCACCGACCTTCCGGAGAGCTGACGCCCGTGCGGCCGTGGCTGGAACTCTCCGTGAAGCCAAGGCCCTGAGCTGCGACGATGAGTCACTCTTCGATAACGTCATGGTGATCGTTCGGTGGAGAGCGGAACGTGCGCGGCCCGCAGGCCGTTCCCTGGTCTGGGACACCATGCGCACGTGACAGTGTGTGACTGCGCAGACGGGTCGGGCCTGACGCCGGCATGGCGTGGGACCGGACCGGACCGCACCGACCACGGGGGTCAGAACGGAGGCGGCGCACAGCGTTGTGCGTCGCGGCAGCAGACAAGGCAAGGGGCCGCGGCAGATGGCTGGACTCGCACTCGATGGGTCGAACCCCGACGTCAGCCTGCTCTACGACATCAACGGGCTGGCGAAGGCGGCTCCGACCTGGTTCGACCGGGTCATGGAGTTCGTCGGTGAGTTCGGGATCATGTTCGCCATGGTCCTGGTGGTCCTGTGGTGCTGGTGGAGCGTGCGCCGGCGCGGGACGGCCGAGGACTCGGTGAGCGCGGTCGCCGGGCTGGTGTGGGCGCCACTCGCAGCCGGGATCGCCCTGCTCATCAACGTTCCCATCCGGGGCTTCGTGGAGAGGCCGCGCCCGTTCGTCGACCACAAGGGGCTCGATGTCCTGGTCGACGGCAAGAACGACTTCTCCTTCGTCAGTGACCACGCGACGATGGCGATGGCCATCGCGGTGGGCGTCTTCGTGGCGAACCGGAAGTTCGGTTTCTTCGCGATCGCGCTGGCCCTGCTGGAAGGGTTCTGCCGCGTCTACATGGGTGTCCACTACCCGACCGATGTGATCGGCGGCTTCGCTCTCGGTACGGCGGTGGCGCTGCTGCTCGCCCCGCTGGCGATGATGCTGCTCACGCCCCTCGTGGGAGCCGTGGCGCGGGCCGGGGCCCTCGGGCGGCTCGTCAGGTCCCGCCGCCCGGTCGGCGTCGTCGACGCCCGGGGCGAGTCGTACGGGATTCCCGAGCCCAGCCGGGGATCGGGCCGTGGTGGCGAGCCGGGTGAGAAGGACCTCGCTGCCTGAAGGCCGTTCGGCGGCACAGGAGCTCGTCCGGTGAGGGGGGTGTCCCGAGGGGCACCCCCTCAGTCGTGTCCGGGCTCGGTACGCGGCGGACCGTGTCCGGGTTCGGGTATGCGGCGGACCGTGTCCGGGCTCGGTAGGCAGTCGACCATGTCCGGGTTCGGGTACGCGGCCGTGTCCGGGTTGTCGCGTCGGGACCGCCGAAAAAGTGGAAATGGCTGAAAGTGATCGTTCCCTGACCCGGCAAGCCCCCGCTGCCGGGGCATCATCATGTCCGGGAATCGGGGGGTGGTCTCTGTGGCAGGTCGGCGACCGTCACGCCAGGAAGTGAACCGGCGTCACGAGCGGACGGGGTTCGTGGGCCGGCGCGGTGAACTGGCGGTCTTCCGGGAGACGTTCGCCCGGGACCCCGAGGAGACCGACTTCCCGTTCCTGTTCCACGTCCGAGGGAACGCGGGCGTCGGCAAGTCGACGCTGGTCCGGCAGTGGGAGACCGCCGCGCTCGAACAGCCCTCCGTCATCACGGCGTTCGTGGGGGACGAGGTGCACGACGCGGTCGAGGCGATGGAAGCGGTGAGCGACCGGCTGGGCCGGCAGGGGCACCCGCTGAAGCGATTCGACAAGCAGCTGGCGATTTACCGTCAGCGCCGTCACCAGGCCGAGAGCGCCGTCCCGGCACCGCCGCCCGTATCCCCGGGGGACCCGGGGGACCAGGGCGCCGAGCCGGCGCCGCCGGCTTCGCCGTCGAGCACGGTGGCGGCCCAGGTGGGGCTGGTCGGGCTGGGCATGGTGCCCGGCATCGGGGCGTTCGTCGGGGCGGTCGATCCCCAGCAGGTGGCTCTGGGCGCCGACAGGGTGCGGGCGGCCCTCAACACCCGTCTCCGCAGCCACGACGACGTACAGCTGGTGATGCGGCCGTTGAGCGTCCTCGCCCCCGTCTTCCTGGAGGACCTCGCCGAGGCGGCGGAACGGTGCCGGCGGGTGGTGCTGTTCTTCGACGTGTACGAGAGGACCGCTCCGGTGCTCGACGCCTGGCTCCGCGACATCGTCTTCGGCGACGAGTACGGGGGCCTCCCCGTCAACGTGCAGGTCGTGCTCTCCGGGCAGCTCCGTCTGGACGCCAGGACCTGGGGTGATCACCTCGGCCGGATCACCGAGGTGCACCTGGACGTGTTCTCCGAGGAGGAGGCACGCACGCTGCTGGCCGGGCACGGAGTCGTCGACGAGGCGGGCGTCGAGCTCGTCCTGCGCCTGTCGGGGCGGCTGCCCCTGCTCGTGGACATGCTGGCCCGGAGCGAGGCCCGGACCGGCGACGGTTTCGCGGATCCCTCGGAGACGGCGGTCGAGCGGTTCCTGAAGTGGGAGTCGCTCCCGGAGCGCCGCGAGGCGGCTCTGGCCTGTGCGCTCCCCCTGCAACTCGACGAGGACATCTATCGGGCGATCGCGCCGGATGGGGCCACCGACGGCTACCCGTGGCTGCGTGGCCTGGCGTTCGTCTCCACACGGTCCGGCCGCTGCCGCTACCACGAGGTCGTGCGTACGGCGATGCTGCGGCTGCAACGCGGGCGCTCGCCGATCGGCTGGCAGCGGGCGCACCTCCGGCTGGCCGAGGTGTTCGAGCGCTGGCGGCTGGCCGCCGGGACGGGCCTCGGCCAGGAGGCCGCCGACGACGCGCCGGAGCGCTGGGAGGACGCCGTCTGGCGCGAGCACCTGCTCAACGAGACGTACCACCGGCTGTGCGCGAACCACCGGACAGCCCTGCCCGACGCCCTGCACCAAGCCGTCCGCGCGGTCGACCACGACCTCGTCACCTTCCGCCGCTGGGCCCAGATCCTCGGCCAGGCAGGACAGGACACAGGTTCGACGGCCCTGGCCTCCCTCGGCAGGCGACTCGAAGCAGCGGGTGAGCACGGAGAGGCGACCGTCGACGCCATCGGCCTGCTGCTGGCCGCACCGGAGCTCGGTCCGGCCGGAAGGGCTCTGGCGTACGTCGTCCGCGGCTGGAAGCACCGCGTCACGGGTGCGCACGCCGATGCTCTCGCCGACTACGAGGCTGCCGTCGCCCTGGATCCGGAGGCTTCGCGCGCTCACACGGGCCTCGGGGAGACCTACCGGTTGATGCGCCGTCACGAGGAGGCGGTAGCCGCGTGCACCCGAGCCGTGGAGCTCGATCCGCTGGACCGGTTCGCCTTCGGCAGCCGAGGGGACGCGTACCGGAATCTGGGCCGTTACGACGAGGCCCTGGCTGACTTCGCGCGTGCCGTCGGACTCGACCCCGGATATGCCTGGGCCTTCGGCAGCCGGGCCCTGGTGCACGAGGCCCTCGGCCACCCGGGGGAGGCCGTGGCGGACTACACGAGGGCGGTGGAGATCGATCCCGAGTACGCATGGGCCTTCGGCAGCCGTGCCTTCGTCCAGGCGAACACAGGCCCGGACGAGGAGGCCCTGGCCGACTACAGCAGGGCCATCGAGATCAACCCGCGGTACTCGTGGGCCCTCGTCGGCCGCGCCAGGCTCCATCACCGCAGGGGGGACCACGGTGAGGCCCTCGCCGACTTCGCCCGGGCACTGGCCGCCGAACCGGACCACGGATGGGCGCTCGTCAACCGGGCGGAGACGTTCAGGGAACTGGGCCGGCACGAAGAGGCCCTGGCCGACCTGACGCGAGCCGTCACGCTCGACCCGGGAAACGAGTTCGCCGTGGCCTGCCGTGGGGCACTGCATCACCACCTGGGCCGGTACGAGGAGGCGCTGAGCGACCATTCGTCCGCGCTCGGCATCGATCCCCGGTACCTCATGTCGCTCCTCGGACGCTCCATGGCGTACCGGCGGCTGGGCCGCTACGACGAAGCGGCTGCCGACCTCACCGTGGCCATCGAGATCGACCCCGGCTCCGTGTGGCGCGTCGCGCACCGCGCCGAGGCGTACCGGCGGGCGGGCCGGTACGAGGAGGCGACGAACGACTACCGGCGTGTCATGGAGGGTGGAGAGCCGGAGGCGTGGTCGTTCGCGGGACGCGCCCAGCTGCATCTGCGCACGGGCAGGTTCCAGGAAGCTCTTGACGACTGCGCCCGGGCCGTCGACCTCGGCCCGGACGACGGCTGGTACCTGAGTCTGAACGCACTCTCCCTCCGCCTCGACGGCGACGAACGGGAGTCACGGTCGTGCTTCGCGCGCGCGATCACACTGCTTCTGGACGCGGGTGCGGACGGCGGCCTCGACCAGGATCTGATGCGGGGCTGCCTTCTCTTCGTCCACTGCGCACTCCAGGAGGACGAGAGCGCCATCGCCCAGTGCGACGCCCTGGTGCGCCCCGGGGTACCGGAGTACGCGATCCGAGAGGCGTACGAGGATCTTTCGCTCCTGCGGGACGTCCTGCCGGACGCGCGGCCGACGGCGGACCCTTTGCTGCGCCGCCTCGGGGCGGTGCTCGGAGGCGGGTCCGCAGCCTCCGGTACGTGGCACTTCCCGGACGGGCGCGCCGGGTGACAGGGGTGTCCCGGGTGGTCGGCCCCTGACCCCGGGGTCAGCCCGGCTGCCCCGCGCTGTGTTCGTCCGCGTCGGTGCGGGCACGGTCGCGGGAGCGGCGGGCCGGGCCCGACCAGCCGCAGGAGCATCTGGCCAGACAGAACGATCCGCGTTCGACCGTGGTGGTGCTGTGCGTGCCTCCCGTGCCCTGGGAGGGGACGTGTACGGGGGTCCGGACCGGGGGATCCGCGGGTTCCTGATGCACGAGTCCACCGTACTGGGCGCCCCGCGGGGCGGCCGGGGAGTGGGCCGATCGGTGCCCGGACGGGCCGCGTCGGCGTGACGGGGCGCCCCGGCCGTCGTTAGGCGAGACGGGCGGGATCCGGTTCAGGTGACGTCGTTGGGGGTTGGCAGGCGATGGTGGTGCGGCAGCAGAGGTGCGGAGGCGGGGCACTGGCTGTGTGTGCCCTGGCCGTCGCCGGAGCGATGACGGTGGGCAGCGGATGCTCCGGCGGTGTCGGTGACGGCGGTGACGGCGCCGGTGAGCGTGCCGTGACGGTGGGCGCGGAGGTCGGCTCACCCGCCGCCGCGGTCGGCCGGGCGGCCGCCGCGCTGGTGGAGGCGGGCAGCGCCGAAGCCCGTACGTCGATGGAGTCGGCTGCCGGGGGTACCCGGGTGACCATCAGGGGGCAGGGGGTGTACGACTTCCGCCGGCAGCTCGGGCGTATCAAGGTCGTCCTGCCCAAGGACGCGGCCGGCGCCGAGGAACACCGTCCGATCACCGAGCTGCTGGCCCCCGGGGCGGTGTACATGATGAACCGGGGGGCCGGGGTTCCCGACGGCAAGTGGGTGCGGATCGACACGACCGGGCTCGATGACGGCAACCTGGTCACCGGCGGCGTGACGGATCCCATGGCGGCCGCCGAGCTGTTGCGGGGTGCGCGCGACGTGACGTACGTCGGGCGCACGGAGCTGGCCGGGGTGAAGGTCCGGCACTACCGCGGGACCGCTGATCTCGGGAGAGCCGCCCGGGAGGCATCGCCCTCCTCACGGGAGGCGATGGCCGCCGCGGCGAAAGGGTTCAGCAAGGACGCGGTGCCCTTCGACGCCTTCCTCGATGACGAGGGACTGTTGCGGAAGGTGCGCCACCGCTTCACCTTCGCGTCCGAGGGACCAGGGGTGACGGTGGTCTCGACGCTGCTGCTCTACGGCTTCGGGACGCCGGTGTCCGTCCAGCTTCCGACCGAGACGGACATCTACACGGGGCGCGTCCAGCAGGGACCGACCGGCCGGGAAGCACCGCAGGAGTCGCCGTAGGGAGGGGGCCGAAATGGTCCGTCCGTGCCATGCGCGGCGGGTGCCGCGCTCCCTACGCTGATGGAGGTCCCGTACTCCCTGGCCGGTGCCGTGCGCTGATCCGCCGGGGACCGGGGCAGCCCTCGGGGGTCGGTGCGCCAGGAGTCGGCGACAGCAGAGAGAGGTGACGCAGGTGGTGACGCTCAGCGCTCCGAACGCTCAGGACTGGGTGGCTCTCGCCGAGATCGAGCTGTGCGGTGAGCTCATGATCGCGGCGGCGGACGCGCTGGAGGACCGGCTCAGCCCGGACCGGATCGACGAGGTGCTGAATGTCCGGACCGGCGGCGGCGCGGATTCCGCCGAGCCGGGGTCCACGATCCCCCGGCAGGCGCGTCACCGGGGATGACCTCCCCCGGTGGTGACTTCCTCCGGTGGTGACCTCCCCGGTAGTGACTCTTCCCGGCAGTGACTTCCCCGGGAATGACCTTTCCCACTTCCGGGAGCACGTGCCGGTGCGCGTCCCGGCGACCGACCGACCTCTCCCCGCGCCCCCGAGCCTGCTGACCGCAGGCCCCGCGACCGTCCGGCCCCATGACCGCCGAACCCGCCGATCGCCGGCCCATGACCGCCGGCCCCGCGACCAGCTGTCCGCCGGAGCCGGGATGGCACTCCGTCGCCGGGCCGTCGTACTCGGGGCGCCGCATTCCGGCCGCCGCCCTTCGGGGCGCGGTCATGTCCGCCGACCCGCGGTCACACCGGAGGACCCGCGGTCCCACCGGAGGATCCGCGGTCACGCCCCAGGATCCGCGGTCACGCCCCAGGACCCGCGGTCATGTCCGCAGGAGGCGGGCGATCGCCTTGGTGGCCTCCTCGACCTTGGCGTCGATCTCCTCGCCGCCCTTGAGGGCCGCGTCCGCGACGCAGTGGCGCAGATGCTCCTCCAGGAGCTGGAGGGCGAACGACTGCAGGGCCTTGGTGGAGGCGGAGACCTGGGTGAGTATGTCGATGCAGTAGACGTCCTCGTCGACCATCCGCTGCAGGCCGCGGATCTGGCCCTCGATGCGGCGCAGCCGCTTCAGGTGCTCCGCCTTCTGGTGGTGGTACCCGTGAATGCCCCGGTCGTGGTCGGTGACGACGGGTTCCGCGGTGGTGACGGCGGGTTCCGTACCGGCTGCGTCAGCGGCCTCGGTGGTGGTCATGGGGTCCTCCATTGTCCTCGTGGCCTGCGGCTTGCGCGCCGTTCCGTGCGGTCTGTATACCCCTGCCGGGTATATGGTAACGAATCCTGCTGAAACGTGACCGGGGGGCCGTGCCGTTCACCGTGTTCGATGCGCGACACTGAAGAACGCCGGTTAGCCGTGGCCGGATGATGCGCCTAGCATCAGCCTGACCGAATCCAAAGCACCCCGAGGACCCCACGTGCGCTTTCGTCTGACCCCCAGGGAGACGAGCTTCTACGACATGTTTTCCGCTTCCGCGGACAACATCGTCACGGGCTCGAAGCTCCTGATGGAACTGCTCGGGGCGGATTCTGCCTCCCGGGCCGAGATCGCGGAGCGTATGCGGGCAGCGGAACACGCTGGGGACGACGCGACGCACGCGATCTTCCACCAGCTGAACTCCTCCTTCATCACGCCGTTCGACCGCGAGGACATCTACAACCTCGCGTCGTCGCTCGACGACATCATGGACTTCATGGAGGAGGCCGTCGACCTGGTCGTGCTCTACCAGATCGAGGAGCTCCCGAAGGGTGTGGAGCAGCAGATCGAGGTCCTGGCCAGGGCGGCCGAGCTGACCGCCGAGGCCATGCCGAGCCTGCGCACCATGGACAACCTCACCGAGTACTGGATCGAGGTCAACCGGCTGGAGAACCAGGCGGACCAGATCCACCGCAAGCTGCTGGCGCACCTCTTCAACGGCAAGTACGACGCCATGGACGTGCTGAAGCTCAAGCAGATCGTGGACGTACTGGAGGAGGCGGCCGACGCGTTCGAGCACGTCGCCAACACCGTGGAGACCATCGCGGTCAAGGAGTCCTGAACCTCGTGGACACCTTTGCTCTGATCGTGACCATCGGTGTCGCGCTCGGCTTCACGTATACGAACGGCTTCCACGACTCGGCGAACGCCATCGCCACCTCGGTCTCCACGCGGGCGCTGACCCCGCGTGCGGCTCTGGCGATGGCCGCGGTGATGAACCTCGCGGGCGCGTTCCTGGGCCAGGGGGTCGCCAAGACCGTCAGTGAGGGCCTGATCGCCACGCCCGAGGGGCAGAAGGGGATGGGAATCCTCTTCGCCGCCCTGGTCGGCGCGATCATCTGGAACCTGATCACCTGGTACTACGGGCTGCCGTCGTCGTCCTCGCACGCGCTCTTCGGCGGCATGGTCGGTGCGGCGCTGGCCGGCGGGACGATGGTGCACTGGGACGGGGTGGTCGAGAAGATCGTCATCCCGATGTTCCTGTCCCCGGTCATCGGCCTGGTCGTCGGCTACCTGGTGATGGTCGCGATCATGTGGATATTCAGGAAGGCCAACCCGCACAAGGCCAAGCGCGGTTTCCGTATCGCGCAGACGGTCTCGGCGGCGGGCATGGCCCTGGGCCACGGCCTTCAGGACGCCCAGAAGACGATGGGCATCGTGGTGATGGCGCTGGTCATCGCCGACGTCGAGGGCCCGAACGACGAGATCCCGGTGTGGGTGAAGATCGCCTGTGCGGCGATGCTCTCCCTCGGTACGTACGCGGGCGGCTGGCGCATCATGCGCACCCTCGGCCGCAAGATCATCGAGCTGGACCCGCCGCAGGGGTTCGCGGCGGAGACGACCGGCGCTTCGATCATGTTCGGCTCGGCGTTCCTCTTCCACGCACCGATCTCCACGACTCATGTCATCACCTCGGCGATCATGGGTGTCGGCGCGACGAAGCGGGTGAACGCGGTCCGCTGGGGCGTGGCCAAGAACATCATCCTGGGCTGGTTCATCACGATGCCGGCGGCGGCGCTGGTGGCCGCGCTGAGTTACGGGATCGTCGTCCTCCTCTTCGGCTGACGCCTCCCCGGTCCTTCCGGCAACGGGCTCGCCCCCGCTCTCCCTGAGGAGAGCGGGGGCGGGCCCTTCGCCTTGCGGTGGCACCGCCATGCAGCACCGCAAGGCCGTATGCGGTTATCCGAAGCGGCCGGAGATGTAGTCCTCGGTCGCCTGCACGGACGGGTTGGAGAAGATCCGCTCGGTCTCGTCGATCTCGATGAGCTTGCCGGGCTTGCCGACGGCCGCGAGGTTGAAGAAGGCCGTGCGGTCGGAGACGCGCGCCGCCTGCTGCATGTTGTGCGTCACGATGACGATCGTGAACCGCTCCTTGAGCTCGCCGATCAGGTCCTCGATCGCGAGGGTCGAGATCGGGTCGAGCGCGGAGCACGGCTCGTCCATCAGGAGCACCTGCGGCTCGACCGCGATGGCGCGGGCGATGCACAGGCGCTGCTGCTGACCGCCGGAGAGACCGGAGCCCGGCTTGTTGAGGCGGTCCTTGACCTCGTTCCAGAGGTTGGCGCCCCGGAGGGACTTCTCGACGATGTCGTTCAGCTGGCTCTTGCGGTACGAGCCGTTCAGCCGGAGGCCCGCCGCGACGTTGTCGAAGATCGACATGGTCGGGAAGGGGTTCGGGCGCTGGAAGACCATGCCGACCGTGCGGCGCACGGCGACCGGGTCGACGTTCGAGCCGTAGAGGTTCTCGTCGTCCAGCAGCACCTTGCCCTCGACGCGGCCGCCGGGGGTGACCTCGTGCATGCGGTTCAGGGTGCGCAGGAAGGTGGACTTGCCGCAGCCGGACGGGCCGATGAAGGCGGTCACGGAGCGGGGTTCGACGGTCATCGAGATGTCCTCGATGGCCTTGTGGGAGCCGTAGTAGGCGGTGAGGCCGCCGACGTCGATGCGCTTGGCCATGTGAATCAACTGCTTTCTGCGTGGCCTCAGCGGCCGGACTTCGGGGCCTTCCAGCGGGCGATGCCGCGGGCCACCAGATTGAGGATCATGACGAAGGCGATCAGGACCAGTGCGGCCGCCCAGGCGCGGTCGTAGGACGCGGCCTCGCCGATCTTGTACTGCTCGTAGATGTAGAACGGCAGCGACGACTGGGCGCCTTCGAAGGGGTTGGCGTTGATCAGCTGGCTGCCGAAGACCAGCAGGATGATCGGTGCCGTCTCACCCGCGATACGGGCGATGGCCAGCATGACGCCGGTGGTGATGCCGCCGATCGCGGTGGGCAGGACCACCTTCAGGATGGTGCGCCACTTGGGGATGCCCAGGGCGAGCGATGCCTCGCGGAGCTCGTTGGGCACGAGCTTGAGCATCTCCTCGGTGGAGCGGACCACCACGGGGATCATCAGGATGGTGAGGGCCAGGGCGCCCATCAGGCCCGAGGGCTCGAGCCCGCCGATCAGCATGATCGACAGGATGAAGAGGCCGGCGACGATGGACGGGATGCCGGTCATCACGTCGACGAAGAAGGTGACGGCCTTGGCGAGCGCCCCCTTGCCGTACTCGACGAGGTAGACGGCGGTCAGCAGGCCGAGCGGGGCCGAGATCACCGTGGCGATGGCGACCTGTTCCAGCGTGCCGATCAGGGCGTGGTAGACACCGCCGCTGTCCTCGGAGCCGAGGACCCCGGCCATCGAGTGGGTGAGGAAGTAGCCGTCGAGGCGCTCGGAACCGCGGACGATCGTGGTCCACAGGAGCGAGGCGAGCGGGACGACGGCCACGAGGAAGCAGACCCAGACGATGCTGGTGGCGAGACGGTCCTTCGCCTGGCGCTGGTTCTCGACCACGGTCGTCGCGACGTACGAGACGGCGAGGAAGAGGATGGCGGAGATCAGGCCCCACTGGACGCGGCTCTGCCAGCCGGCGGCCAGCGAGATGCCGACGCCGAGGGCGATCGAGACCGCGGCGAAGCCGAGCGGCGCCCAGCGGGGCAGGCTGCGGCTGCTGAGGCCGGAGCGGGAGCGGTCCGGGGACGTCCGGGGACGCCTGTCCTGGACGCCGGTGGTGGTCGCGTGGCTCATGCGTTGGCCCCCGAGTACTCCTTGCGGCGGGCGATGATGAGCCGGGCCGCGCCGTTGACCAGCAGGGTGAGGACGAAGAGGACGAGGCCCGAGGCGATCAGGGCGTCCCGTCCGAACTCGTCGGCCTCGCCGAACTTGGCCGCGATGTTCTGGGCGAAGGTCCCGCCGCCCGGGTTGAGCACGTGCAGCGAGATGAGGAAGCTCGGCGACAGGACCGTGGCGACGGCCATCGTCTCGCCGAGCGCGCGGCCGAGGCCGAGCATCGAGGCCGAGATGATCCCGGACCGGCCGAAGGGGAGCACCGAGAGGCGGACGACCTCCCAGCGCGTCGCGCCGAGGGCGAGCGCCGCCTCCTCGTTCATCTTCGGGACCTGGAGGAAGACCTCGCGGCTGACGCTCGTCACGATCGGCAGGATCATGATCGCGAGGAGGACTCCGACGGTGAAGAGCGAGCGGGCGACGCCGACCTCGGTCTTCTCGAAGATGTACGTCCAGCCGAAGAACTGGTCGAGCCAGAGGTTCAGGCCCTCCAGGTACGGGACGAGGACCAGGGCGCCCCAGATGCCGTAGACGATGGAGGGCACCGCCGCGAGCAGGTCGATCACGTAGGCCAGCGGGGCGGCCAGCTTGCGGGGCGCGTAGTGCGAGATGAAGAGGGCGATGCCGACAGCGATCGGAACCGCGATGACCATCGCGATGATCGAGCTGACGACCGTGCCGAAGAGGAGGACGGCGATGCCGAAGACCGGCGGGTCACCCGCCGGGTTCCAGTCGAAGGTGGTGAGGAAGTTGCCCTCGTCCTTCGAGATGGCGATCACGGCGCGGTAGCTGAGGAACACGGCGATCGACGCCATGATCACGAGCAGCAGGATGCCGGAGCCGCGGGAGAGGCCGATGAAGATCTTGTCGCCGGCGCGCCCGGTGGACTTGGGGCGGCCGCGCGTGGCCGGCGGCGCCGGCGGGATGTCGAGCGGTGTCGTGGAAGCCATGGTCTTTCCGGTCTGTGTGGGGGAGCCGGGGGCTCCCCTGGCGGCGGTGCACCGGATGGGGGTCGGTCGGGTGGGGCCGGTCCGGAGGGGTGCGCCGGACCGGCCTCCCGCGTGTACGGGTCGTGCTGGGCCTTACGAGGCGGCGTGACTGCCGGGCGGTGTGCGGCCGGCCGTCACGGCGGGGGGTTACGAGAGGCCGGCGACGGTCTCGCGGACCTTGGCGTTGATCGCCTCGGGGATCGGGGCGTAGCCGGCCTCGGTCAGGACCTTCTGGCCGTCCTCGGAGGCGGTGTAGGTCAGGAAGGACTTGACGGTGCCGAGGGTGTCGGCCTTGTTGCCGGTGTCGCAGACGACCTCGTAGGTCACCAGGACGATCGGGTAGGCGCCCTCGGCCTTGGTGGTGTAGTCGAGGTCGAGGGCCAGGTCCTTGCCGGTGCCCTTGATCTTGGCGGCGGCGATGGCCTTGGAGGCGTCCTCGGAGGTGGCCTTGACGGGGGCGGAGCCACCGGTGTTGATGTCGACGGTGGTGATCTGCTGCGACTTGGCGTAGGAGAGCTCGAAGTAGCCGATGGAGCCGTCGACGGCCTTCACCTGGGTGGCGATGCCGGAGGAGCCGGACGCGGCCTGGCCACCGGGGGCCGGCCACTTCTTCTCGGCCTCGTACTTCCAGTCGCTCGGGGCGGCGGCGTTCAGGTACTTGCCGAGGTTCTGGGTGGTGCCGGAGTCCTCGGAGCGGTGGAAGGGCTGGATCGCCTTGTCCGGCAGCTTGACGCCGTCGTTGAGCTTGGCGATCGCCGGGTCGTTCCACTTCTTGATCTTGGTGTCGAAGATCTTGGCGAGGGTGGGGGCGTCCAGCGTGAGGCTGTCGACGCCTTCCAGGTGGAAGCCGATCGCGATCGGGCCGCCGACCATGGGGAGGTTGATGCCCTGGCCGGTCTTGCAGATCTTCTTCGACTCGGCGACCTCTTCGGGCTTCAGGGCGGAGTCCGAGCCGGCGAAGCCGACGGTGCCCTGGTTGAACGCGACGATGCCCTCACCGGAGGAGGAGGAGCTGTAGTTGATCTCCACGCCGGAGCAGGCGGCCATGTAGTTCTTGACCCAGAGGTCCATCGCGTTCTTCTGGGCGCTGGACCCGGAAGCGCGCAGCTGGCCCTTGGCGCCGTCGCACTTGATGCTCGAGGCGGCTGCCGAGGACTTGGTGGAGCCGCTGCCCGTGTCACTGCCGGTGTTGTCGTCGGAACCGCACGCCGTGAGGACCAGGGCGCCGGAGACGGCGAGGGCACCGAGCGCGGTGGCGCGAAGCCGGTTCTTGCGCTGAAGCTTCACTTTCGGGGTGTTCCTTCCAGGAGCCGCCGCGGCTGGTGGGGTCGAGGCGGCGTGCGATGGGCGTTGGTGCGGTGGCGTGTTGCCGTGCACCTCGTAAGCCCGAAATTAGGCAGAACAGGTGAAGCGGCCCACGGAGGAGAGTGAACGGAAGGTGAACCGTGTCGGGCGGGCTGGTTCCGCCGGGCGCCGTACCCCGACAGATCCGGGCGGATGTGCTCCGGGGCCCCGGGGCGGGGGAGGGATCAGGGGCGGGACGTGCCGCGCACCGCGAAGTGGCCGGATCCCGGTGTTCGGGCGGGCGGGACGGGCCGTGCGAGACCTGGGGTGAGGGGGACGGCGGGCGGCCCGACGTCCTTGGCCGGCCGTTCGGACCATCGGCCCGCGGGGAGGACCGTCAACGTGCGCGGATCCGTCGGCTCCTGTACGGCGGGGTTCGTCGGTGCGCGGGGGCCCGTCCTCGGGTGGAGAGGTCCGTCCGGCACCGGGCGGGAAGGTCCGTCAGCGCGCGGGGAGGTCCACGCGGAGGAAGGCGTCCAGTTGTACGCGGTCGCCGGGCCGGGTCAGCCGTGGCCGTGCCACGTCCGGGGCGAGCCAGGCCAGCCGGTCGACCTCGTCGTTGGGTTCGAAGGCACCCCCGGTTGCCTCCGCCTCCCAGTAACTGACCTCCTTGGGGTGCCCGTTGGCCATGTACAGGGCGGTCGGCAGGGGGGCGCCGGGCCGGCAGTGGTGGCCGGTCTCCTCCAGGACCTCGCGCAGCGCGGCCTCGCGCGGTGTCTCGCCGCGCTTGAGCTTCCCTTTGGGAAAGGACCAGTCGTCGTATCGCGGCCGGTGGACGAGGCAGATCTCGACACCGGCACCGTCCTGGGCGCGGCGCCACAGGACGCAGCCGGCCGCGCGTACCGGTCCGGTGCTCACGGGGCGATCACCGCCGCGTACGGCCAGGTCTCGCGGAACACGCTCCGCGCCGCCTCCACCTCGTGCCGCTGGTCGGCGTGGAGCACGCCGAGGGCGTACGCCGTCGCCGGTGCGATGCGCGGGGTGCGGGCGGCGGCGGAGGCGGCCGCCGCGGCCTCGGCGGCGTCCCGGTGCAGGTCGAGGGCGTGGCCGGGGCCGGACAGTGCCGGGTCCGGGCCGCCTCGCAGCATCTCGTGGGCGTACCGGTGGAGCCGCAGGAGTAGGCGGGCCTGGTGCCAGAGGGCGTCGTGGGCCTCGTTGTAGGGCTCCACGGACTCGTCGGGCGGCAGCGAGGCCACGGCGTCCAGCATGCGCTGCTCGGCGAGTTCCGCGGGGGCGCGCAGCAGCGTTTCCGCGGGTTCGGCGGCTGACGGTGCCAGCGGGACGTCCGAGGCGAGCAGGGCGACCGCGTCGGCGACGGCGTGGAAGCGGGAGGAGCCGAGGGCCTGGAGGGCGGCCGAGTGGGCGCGGGTCCGGGCGAGGGTCAGCCGGCGTTCCAGGAGGGCGCCGGCGCGGGCGGCGCCGACGCCGAGGGCCGCGCGCTCCTTGTCGCTCTCGGAGGGGCTGTCCCCGGGGGCGCGGGCCGCCGGGAGGGAGGCCCCGGACAGCTGGTGCAGGGCTTCCAGCAGCCGGGCGAGCCGGGTGGCGTAGGCGTGCTCGCGGGCCAGGGTGCCCGAGAGCCAGGCGAGTTCGGCGCGTAGCTGGTCGGCCCAGGCCGTCTCCAGCGCGCCGCGGAAGGTGTGCAGCGTGCCGCCGATCCTGCGGGCCGCGTGGCGCAGTGCCCGGGCGGCCTCGTCGGCGCACTGGCCGCCGGTGTCCGCGGGAGCGCTGGTCTCGCGGTGCAGCCGCAGTCCCCGCAGGAAGGCGGCGGCCTGGTCGCGCAGGTAGGGCGCGAGGACCGCCTCCGCGGAGAGGGTCGTCGTCGGGTGGTCAGGGCGTCGCACGCCGGCGCCTCCGGGCGTCAATGAGCATCTCTTGTACGTGCCTCAGCGGCTGCCCCTCCGCATCCGTGGAGTGCCGGGTCCAGTTTCCGTCGGGACCCAGGTGCCAGGACGAGGTGGTGTCGGACATGCCGGTTTCCAGGAGCCTGCTGAGGGCGGCGCGATGCGCGGGGTCGGTGACGCGGACCAGTGCTTCGATCCGGCGGTCGAGGTTGCGGTGCATCATGTCGGCGCTTCCGAACCACACTTCGGGTTCGCCGCCGTTGCCGAAGGCGAAGACCCGGGAGTGTTCGAGGAAGCGGCCCAGTATGGAGCGGACACGCACGTTCTCGGAGAGCCCGCTGACGCCGGGGCGTATGGCGCAGATGCCCCGCACCCAGATGTCGACCGGGACACCGGCCTGCCCGGCCCGGTAGCAGGCGTCGATGACCGCTTCGTCGACCATCGAGTTGACCTTGATGCGTACGTAGGCGGGCCGCCCGGCGCGCTGGTGGGTGATCTCCTTGTTGATCCGGGCGATCAGCCCGTCACGCAGGGACTTCGGGGCCACCAGCAGCCGCCGGTAGGTCTCGCGGCGCGAGTAGCCGGAGAGCCGGTTGAAGAGGTCGGACAGGTCGGCTCCGACCTGCGGGTCCGCCGTCAGCAGACCGAGGTCCTCGTAGAGCCGGGCGGTCTTGGGGTGGTAGTTGCCGGTGCCGACGTGGGAGTAGCGGCGCAGTGTGTCGCCCTCCTGCCGGACGACCAGGGAGAGTTTGCAGTGCGTCTTGAGTCCGACGAGGCCGTAGACGACGTGGCAGCCGGACTCCTCCAGTTTGCGGGCCCACTTGATGTTGGCCTGCTCGTCGAACCGTGCCTTGATCTCGACGAGTACGAGGACCTGCTTGCCGGACTCGGCGGCGTCGATCAGCGCGTCCACTATCGGGGAGTCGCCGGAGGTGCGGTACAGCGTCTGCTTGATCGCGAGGACGTCCGGGTCGGCCGCCGCCTGCTCCAGGAAGGACTGGACGGAGGTGGAGAAGGAGTCGTACGGGTGGTGCAGCAGGACGTCGCGCTCGCGGAGGGCGGCGAAGATGTCGGGTGCGGAGGCGGACTCCACCTCCGCGAGGTCGCGGTGGGTGCCGGCGACGAACTTGGGGTACTTCAGCTCGGGCCGGTCCAGCGAGGCGATGCCGAAGAGGCCGGTGAGGTCGAGGGGGCCCGGCAGCGGGTAGAGCTCGGTCTCGGAGATCTTCAGCTCGCGGACGAGCAGGTCCAGGACGTACGGGTCGATGGACTCCTCGACCTCCAGGCGCACCGGCGGGCCGAAGCGGCGCCGCATGAGCTCCTTCTCCAGGGCCTGGAGGAGGTTCTCGGCGTCGTCCTCCTCCACTTCCAGGTCCTCGTTCCTGGTGACCCGGAACATGTGGTGGGCCAGGACCTCCATGCCGGGGAAGAGCTCTTCGAGGTGCGCCGCGATGATGTCCTCTATGGGGACGTAGCGCTGCGGGGACGCCTCCAGGAAGCGGGTGAGCAGCGGCGGGACCTTGACGCGGGCGAAGTGGCGGTGGCCGCTGACGGGGTTGCGTACGACGACCGCGAGGTTGAGGGACAGCCCGGAGATGTAGGGGAACGGGTGCGCGGGGTCGACGGCCAGCGGGGTCAGCACGGGGAAGACCCGCTGGCGGAAGAAGGTGAACAGGCGGGCCTGTTCCTTCTCGGTCAGTTCCGGCCACCGGACCAGCTGGATTCCCTCGTCGGACAGGGCGGGGGCCACGTCCTGCTGGTAGCAGGCGGCGTGGCGGGCCATGAGCTCGCGGGAGCGGGTCCAGATCAGGTCGAGGACCTCGCGGGGCTGCAGCCCGGACGCGGACCGGGTGGCGACACCGGTGGCGATACGGCGCTTGAGGCCGGCGACCCGGACCATGAAGAACTCGTCCAGGTTCGACGCGAAGATGGCGAGGAAGTTAGCCCGTTCGAGTAGCGGGGTGGTGGGGTCCTCGGCGAGTTCCAGCACCCGTTCGTTGAACGCGAGCCAACTGCGCTCACGGTCGAGGAAACGGCCCTGCGGCAGTTCCTCGCCGTCCTGCTCCGGCTCGTACGCGTCCGCGTCGTTGTCCAGGTCGGGGTCCAGATCGGCGGTGGTGGACAGGCCGGCGGGCATGGCACCGGCGACGGCATGGGGCCGGTGCGCGGCGAGTGAGCCGACCGACGGCTGGGTGGGCTGGACCGGGACCTCGGAGCTGGGCTGCTGGCTCATGGACCTATTCTTCCGCGCGTTCGGCCGGTCAGGCGCGTCGGAGCCGAGAAAGATCGCGGAAGAATCGGGAGTGGTCCCCCGGACGGGGCCGCTCCCGTTGCGCGGGGTGGGCACAGCTGGCTGCATCCCGTGAGGGTTGCAAGGTCTTCTGAATGGCCGGTAACGACGACATGACGTACAGGAAGCGGTGTGACTGCGGTGCGTCCCCACGGACGCCCCTCGGTCACTCGGGGTGAACCCCCTGCCCGGACTCCCCCCGAAGTCCGGACAGGAGGAGCGCGGGTCAGCCGTGGAGGCGCCGCAGGACGCGGAAGGCGAGCGCGAGGGCCAGCGCGGCGAGGGCGAGCAGGATGCCGGTCTCGACGAGCTGGATGGGCCAGAAGTGGGACTGGGGGTGGTAGTCGACGTAGCTGCCGGTGATGCCGTGGTCGGTGAGGCAGCGCTCCCATGAGGTGCCGGAGGAGGCGTAGCACGATTTGGGTGGCGAGACCCGCTCACCGCCGCTGGTGAGGTAGCCGCTATCCACCATCCAGGCGTTCTCCCTGAGGTGCCCCTGGCCGCTCACCGTGGTGCGCGGCCAGAGATAGGGGCGGAGGTAGGCGCCGAAGGCGATGGCCGCCGCACCGCTGGTGACCGCCGACACGGTCAGGGCGATGAAAGCCCGGCGGATCAGCAGGCCGATGAGTGCGCCGGTACCCACGGCGAACAGGATGTACGCGGGCAGGACGACGCCTGTGGTGGGGAAGACGTATACCTCGAACCAGCGGAACGGGTAGGGGCTTGCGGCCTCCCGGGTGCGAGCCCAGTGGAGCAGCGGTGCCAGGACGGCCGAGCCGGCGACCAGCGCGGCGGTGGGTACGGCGAGCCTGGCAGCCAGCCAGTGGCCGGGCGACACCGACTGCGTCCAGGCCATCCGGAAGGTGCCGCTCTCCAGTTCCCTGGCTATCAGCGGGCCCGCGACGAAGGCGCCGAGAAGCGCGGGCAGAACGACGAGGCCCAAGGCGACGCTGTTGAACAGCCCTGCGTACAGGTCCATGCTCTCCGCGTAGTTGCTGCTGGTCTGTATGCAGGCCCGGGTCTCCCCGGCAGCGTAGAACTGGCAGCCGGTTGCCTGGAAGTTGTCCGTGACCTGGGCGGCTCGCATCGCGACGGCGATCAGGCCGAGGCCGACCACGACGGCGAGCCCGCCCACGATCCACATCGCCCACCGGTGCTGCCGCACGACGACGCGGGTGGGCCCGCGCAGCGCGTCGAGGGTCGCGCTCATGCCGCGGCCACCTCCTCGGGGGCCACCGCGCTCGGGGTGAGCAGCGGCGGGGCGTCCGGCGAGCGGAGGTGCGCCAGCAGCAGTTCCTCCAGGGACGGCTCGGTGACCTCCCATGCCGTGCGGTCCACCGGCCCCTCAGGGCGTACGAGCGCGCTCAGCTGACGTCCCGTCGTGCGTGATTCGACGACCGTGTGCGGGGCGAGGTCGCCCGCCTGGCCCGTGAGCAGGGCGTGTGCGGCGACGATGTCGTCGCTCTCACCGCCCAGCCGTATCCGCCCGCCGTCGACGAACAGGAGGTAGTCGCAGGCGCCCTCCAGCTCGGTGAGGATGTGCGAGGACATCACGATGGTGGTCCCGTACTCGGCCGCCTCGGCCATGAGTACGCCCATCAACTGGTGCCGGGCCAGCGGGTCGAGGTCGGACATCGGCTCGTCCAGCAGCATCAGTTCGGGCCGCTTGCCCAGCGCGAACGCCAGGGCGAGGCGGGTGCGCTGACCGCCGGAGAGGGACTTGACCCGGGCGTCCTGGGGGAGCGGAGCGGCGATCCGGTCGGCCGCCGCGCGGTCCCAGGTCCCGGGGTTCAGCTCGGCTCCCGCCCACAGGGTGTCGGCCACGGTCAGCTGCGGGTACAGCGGCTTGTCCTGCGCGACGTACGCGATACGGGTACGGGCCCCGGCCGGTGTGGTGCCGAGCACCCGAACCGAGCCCTCGGTGGGGCGAAGGAGGCCCGCCGCAAGGGAGAGCAGGGTGGACTTCCCCGCGCCGTTGGGTCCGACGAGGGCGCAGATCCGCCCCGTGGGCAGACGGAAGGAGCAGTCGTGCAGAGCGGTCCGTCTCCGCCGTCGTCCGTAGGTCAGCCCGAGGCCGTACGCCTCGATCACGGCTCCTGTCATGAGCGCGTGTCCCCCTTGAGTGTGTCGTCCAGTACGTCGTTGAAGAGCGCGCTCATGTCGTCCCGGTCCAGTCCGGCGGCGCGTGCCCTGCGGGTCCACTCGGCCAGTTCGGCACGCAGCGGCGGGTCGGTCGTGGCCGCCGCGCTGCCGAGGGTGCGGCGCACGAAGGTGCCGAGGCCCCTGCGGGCCTCGACTAGGCCCTCGCGCTCCAGCTCGCGGTAGGCCTTGAGCACGGTGTTGGGATTGATCGCGGTGGCCTCGACCACCTCGCGGGCCGTGGGCAGCCGGTCGCCCGGCTCCAGCACACCGAGGCGGAGTGCCTGCTTGGTCTGCTGCACGATCTGGAGGTAGGTGGCGACGCCGCTGCGCCGGTCGATGCGGAACTCGACCGCTGCGGGCTCTGCCATCGGTTCACCACCCTTTCACTAATTGAGTAGTGAAAGGGTGGTGCAAGAAAAGGGCGGCGTCAAGTGACGCCGCCCCATCCGGAGTTGAGTCGCGGTCAGGACTCCGTGCGGTACATGAGGTCCACCTCGTGCGTGGCGAAGCCCATCCGCTCGTACACGGACAGCGCCGCCGGGTTGTCGGCGTCCACGTAGAGCATCGCGGTGGGCAGCCCCAGGGAGGCCAGGTGCCGCAGGCCGATCGCGGTCAGGGCCTTGCCGAGGCCGCCGCCCTGGGCGCCGGGCAGGACGCCGACGACGTAGACCTCGCCGAGCTGCTCCTCGGCGTGCACCTTCGTCCAGTGGAAGCCGATGATCTCGCCGTCGCGCTCGGCCAGGAAGAAGCCCTTCGGGTCGAACCACGGCTCGGCCTTGCGGTCGTCCAGGTCCCGCTGGGTGAGGGAGCCCTGCTCCGGGTGGTGTGCGAAGGCGGCGCGGTTGACGGCGAGCCAGGCGGCGTCGTCCTGACCGGGTACGAAGGCGCGGACGGTGACGCCGGGAGCGAGCTCCGGCTCGGGGATGTCCAGGGAGTCCAAGGGGCGCCGCAACTGGCGCAGTTCGCGGAAGAGGGAGAGTCCGAGCACCTGCGAGAGATGGCGGGCGGCCGCTTTGCCGCCGTGCGCCCAGACCCGCAGCCGCTTCCCCGTGGCGGCGAGGAGGGCGGCTCCGAGGGCACGGCCGTGGCCCCGGCCCCGGTGCGCGGGTGCCACCACGAGTTCGGCGGCGGGGGCCTCGACCGGGTCGGCGTCCTCCAGCTGCGCGTATCCGGCCAGCTCGCCCTCGACGGTGAGCAGGAAATGCCGGACGCCTTCACGCTGCCCGCCCCTCAGCTGGAGCCGCCCCTGTTCGGACACGGCCTGCCGGCCATCGGTTCCGGCCGCCTCGCGGAGGAGGGCGAGGACGGCGTCGGCCTGGTCGGGGGTGAGCGCGTCGAGGGTCTCGATCTCGCGCCCGGGGGAGGGAAGGGGTGCGTCAGTCGTCATGGGTACGAGCGTACGGCGGCGGGGTGGGGCGTTCGCGGGAACGCCCCACCGGGTGCCTGCCGCCGGGCGGTGGTGCCGGTGCGGGGCGCGGGAAGCCTTATTCGGCTTCCTCGAAGCCGGGGGCGTTGTAGCCGGCCTTGCCGATGGTGATGTTCACCGTCTTGAAGCCGCCGTCACCGTCCTCGCCGCCGTACTTGCTCCAGAACTGGCACGTGTAACCGCTGTCGGAGTCGAAGTCGAACGCCTTGGCGACGGGGATCTCGTCGCAGGAGAGCTTGCTCGCGTCCGACCGGCCGGACTGGGCGCCGTATCTCTCGTCGAACTGGTTGTACGTGGCCTTCGCGACCAGCAGCATCTTCTGGGGCTCGGCGGTGTACGAGGTGATGAAGCTCCCCTCGCGGTACGAGTCGCTGATGGTGACCGTGTACGGGATCTCGGCGCCCTCGTAGGTGACCGTGCACTTGCTGACGGCGGAGGCCTTCTGGGTCACACCGTCGGGGCAGCTGGCCTCGGTCTTGCCCGGCACTCTGGCGTCGCGGATGACGTCCTCGCGCAGCTTGTGCTCTATCTGCTCGGTGAACGGTGCGTCGCGAGCGGGCTCCGGGGTGACTTCGAGTCCCTTGTCCCCGCTCTCCAGTACGTCCTTCTGCGGACCGGTGATCGCGACCGCCAGGTCCTTGCCGGACGCCTGGCCCCCGGAACCGGAGTCGGACTTCCGGGCGGAGCCGGTCGAGCCCTTGCCGGAGCCCGACGCGGTGCCCGCGTCGTCGGAGCCGCAGCCGGCGGTGAGGAGCCCGGCGGCGAGCAGGGGAATCAGGAGCTTCGTGTGTCTCATGGGGCGGAGACTAGAGCGTGGCGCCGACATGGCGTTCCGGCCCGTCGGCCCGCTCTCGGGTCCCGTTCGGCCGGACATCACACCATAAGGAGGGGCAACCGGGTGGGTGCTCCAGGGCCCGCCACCCATGCTTCGCGCGTAGACGCGGATCATCCTGTGGCGTTCCTGTGGTGCGAACGTGACAGTGACACGGTGTCAGTTGTCCTGTTGGGCCGGAATATGGGATTCGTCGCCTGTGTGGGTGTTACGAGCCGGAAGCAACCAGCTCGTAACCACCGGACCCTGTCGCGCTACGCGCGTTGACCCTAGGCTGCCGCACGCAGGATCCAGACACTCACAAGGGGACCGATGTCAGCGAATCCTCAGAAGAACCGCGCGTCCCGGCGGGTGCTCGCCGCCGCGGCCGGGCTCGCCACCATGGGGGCTCTCGTCGCCGCGATGCCGGCGGGCGCCCACGACCGGGGGCACGGGAACGGCCACGGGCACGGTCACGGCCACCCGTCCCGCACGGTCGACGTGCAGCTGCTCTCCTTCAACGACCTCCACGGCAACCTGGAGCCGCCGGCCGGCTCCGCCGGGTCGGTCTCCGAGACGCAGGCCGACGGCACGGTGAAGTCCGTCCCGGCCGGAGGAGTCGAGTACCTCGCCACCTCGCTGCGCACCGCGCGCAAGGGGCACCCGTACTCCGTGACGGCGGCCGGCGGTGACATGGTCGGGGCGAGCCCGCTGCTGTCGGGTCTCTTCCACGACGAGCCCACCATCGAGGCGCTCAACGGCCTGGACCTCGACGTCACCACCGTCGGCAACCACGAGTTCGACGAGGGCGCGACCGAGCTCGCCCGCCTGCAGAACGGCGGCTGCCACCCGGTCGAGGGCTGCTACGAGAAGGGGAAGAAGTTCAAGGGGGCGGACTTCCCCTACCTCGCGGCCAACGTGACGAGCGAGAAGACCGGCAAGCCGATCCTCAAGCCGTACACGGTCTGGAAGAAGAACGGCGTCAAGATCGGCTTCATCGGGGTGACCCTGGAGGGCACGCCGAACATCGTCACGGCCAACGGCGTCAAGGGCCTGAAGTTCCACGACGAGATCGAGACGGTCAACAAGTACGCCAAGGAGCTGGACCGCCAGGGCGTCAAGTCCATCGTCGCGCTGATCCACGAGGGCGGTGCCCCGGCCTCCGCCTCGTACAACTACGACTGCGACAGCCCCGGCGCCGGTGACGGCATCTCCGGGCCGATCGTCGACATCGCCAAGGGCATCACGCCGAAGGTCGACGCGCTGGTCACCGGCCACACCCACCAGGCGTACGTGTGCACCGTCCCGGACCCGTCCGGCAAGCCCCGGATGGTCACCTCGGCCTCGTCGTTCGGCAAGCTCTACACGGACACCACCCTCACCTACGACCGCCGTACCCAGGACATCGTGCGTACGTCGGTGGAGTCGGCCAACCACATCGTCAGCCGGGACCAGGCCAAGGCCACCGACATGTCGGCCCTGATCGCCCGCTGGAACACCCTCGCCGCGCCGATCGCGAACCGGCCGCAGGGCTTCATCTCCGCCGACATCAACGGCCGCGGGTCCACCGCCCCGGAGAAGCCGCTCGGCAACCTGATCGCCGACGCCCAGCTGGAGGGCCTGGCCCCCGCGGACAAGGGCGGCGCGGTCGTCGCGTTCATGAACCCGGGCGGTATCCGCTCCGACCTCGTGTACGCGGCCTCCGGGAGTGAGGGCGACGGGGTGGTGACGTACGGCGAGGCGTTCACCGTGCAGCCGTTCACCAACATGATGACCGTCGTCGACCTGACGGGCGCCCAGCTGGTGACCGCGCTCCAGCAGCAGGTCAGCGGCTCCAACGCGGCGTCCCCGAAGATCCTCCAGGTCTCGAAGGGGCTCACCTACACCCTGGACATGACCAAGGCCGGTGCCGACCGGGTGGTCACCTCGTCGATCCGCCTGAACGGTGAGGCGATCGACCCGGCGAAGAGCTACCGCGTCGCGATGAACGAGTTCCTCTCGGGCGGCGGCGACGGCTTCGCGGCCCTCGGCCAGGGCACGAACAAGCTGGTCGGCGCCTCCGACCTCGACCTGTTCAACGCCTACCTGGCGGCCCACTCCACAGCCGACGCCCCGCTGGCCCCGCCGGCCACGGACCGGATCACGGTCGTGCAGTAGCCCGGACCGGCCGAGCGGGGCACCTCCTCGCTCGGCCTCGGTCCGACACTCCCCGACGGCCCGCCACGTGATGTGGCGGGCCGTCGGCGTCTTGGCAGGGCGGCACGTGCGTATCGGCGCGTGGGTGCTTGGCGGCCCAGGGTGCGGGCCCGTACGTCAAAGGCGAGAAGCATGTCGCCGCCCGCACATCGGCGGCCCACGCCACGACTGCTTGCGACGCACTGTGCCGCCGGGTGCCCGCGGGTCAGCCGGCTTCGGCACGCCGGGCGCGCAGGGCGCGGACGCGGCCACGGCTGGCGCACGCGGGGGAGGGGCACCAGCGGCGGCGGCCGACGGGGTCCACGAAGACGCCGCGGCAGTCGTCCTCCGGGCAGACCTTGAGGGCGAGGCGGTCGGCGGTGGTGAGCTGTTCCACGGCCTGACGGGCGATGCGGGCCAGTGCCTCGGCGGCGGTGACCGGCGGTTCGCGGTGGAGCCGTGTGTCGACGGAGAGCCGTGCGGGTGCGTCGTGCTCGGCGAGAAAGGCCGCCAGGTCTGCTGCGGCCCCGGCGGAGGGAGGCTCCTCGTCGACCGATGCCAGGGCGAGTTCGCGCAGCGTCTCCCGGAGCTCGTGTGCCCGCGACAGGTCGTCATCGGTGATCGTTCGAGCGGGAGCCAGTTCGACACGGGTGAGCCATTCCAAGAGCCGCTCGGGCGTGGCGATCCGCTCCACCGGCTTCGCGCTGAAGGTGCGCCCCCGGGTGGCCAGGAGGTTGAGCCAGACGGCGCCGCAGTCGAAACGGAAGGCCGTCGGGTCCACGGAGGAGGGCGTCCGGGAAGTCGTCACGGAGTAAGCGTAACGGGTGTGGCGTTACGCGTGCTAGCTTCGCTCGTAACGGTTCAGTCGTTACCTACCCTTCAGCCGGGAGCTTCCATGTCGATCGAGGAACCACAGACCGAGGCTTCGGCCGACCAGAACTTCCTGGTGACCGGCCTGCCGAGCAAGGCCGCTCTCGACCGTGAGGCCGGTTACCGGACCCTCGCCGAACTGCAGGACGAGACCGCGCGTGCGGAGCTCTTCTCCTCGTTGGAGGCCGCCGCGCCCGGTTTCGCCGACTGGATCGTGACCGCGCTCTTCGGCGGCACCTACCAGCGCGACGGGCTCTCCCCGCGCGACCGCCAGTTGGTCAACCTGGGCGCCCTGACCGCCCTCGGCGGCGTTGATCCGCAGCTCGCGGGCCACGTCCGGACGGGGCTCCGGGTCGGCATGACCCGGGACGAACTCATCGAGGTCTTCGTCCACCTCGCGCCCTACGTGGGTGTGCCCAAGGCGCTGGCCGGCCTGCGCGTGGCCACCGCCGCCCTGGCCGAGGCCGAAGCCGGAACCGGCGCCACGACCGCGACCGGCGCCACGACCGCGACCGGCGCCGCGACCGGGACCGGGACCGGGACCGGGACCGGGCCCGAGGAGGCCACCGCATGACGACGAAGGGCCCCACCGTCCGCACCGTCCTCGGCGACATCGCCCCCGGGAGGCTCGGCGTCTGCGACTCCCACGACCATCTCTTCATCCGCTCGCCCACGCTCCCCGGCCAGGAACTGGACGACTCCGAGGCGGCCGCCGTCGAGCTGGTGGCGTTCGCCGCGCTCGGCGGCCGGGCCGTCGTGCAGTGGACACCTTGGGGTATGGGGCGTCGGCTCGCCGAACTCCCCGAGCTGTCACGGAAGTCCGGCGTCCACGTCGTCGGCGCCACCGGAATGCATCAGGCCAAGCACTACGACCCCGCTGTCCTCAAGGGTGCCTACGACGACCTCGCCCGGCTCTTCATCAGCGAACTGACCACCGGCCCGGTCCGGGCCGGCATGATCAAGATCGCCGGCGCCTACCACCGGCTCGACCGGCACGCGGAACACGTGCTCGCCGCAGCCGCGGAGGCCCACCACGCCACGGGGGCACCCATCGGCGTCCACCTGGAGGCCGGTTCGGCGGCCACGGACGTGCTCGACGCCCTGTGCGGACGCCACGGCGTACCCCCGGGCAGCGTCATCCTGGGCCACCTGCACCGGTTCCCCGACAGCCGCGTCCACCGCCAGGTCGCGGAAGCCGGCGCCTTCGTCGCCTTCGACGGCCCCTCCCGCGCCCACCACGCCACCGACTGGCGACTCCTGGACGCCATCGCGGCACTCGCCGAGGCCGGGCACGCGGACCGGCTGCTTCTCGGCGGGGACACCGTCACCGCCTCCGCCCGCTCCACGGCCGACGGCCCCGGCATGCCGTTCCTGCTCGGCGGCATCCGGCCCAGGATCGAGCGTGAGCTCGGTCCGGACCTCGCCACCGCCGTCTTCGTGGACAACCCGGCCCGCGCCTTCGCCGTCGACTGGCGGTCCTGACGAGGTCCGGCGGCCATGGCCTTCGGCCGTCACGCCACCGGCACGACGAAGCCCCGTGTCGGCAGGTGGGGCAGCCGTATGCTGGCCGTGTGCCGCCTGCCGAGGTGGGACGGAGACCGCCGGTCGGACGAGGAGGTGAAAGGGAATGAGCGTTGCCATCGACCACACCGGGCCCTGGACCGTCGCCGATGTCCTGGCCCTCCCCGAAGACCGCACGACCCGCTATGAGCTGCTGGGGGAATCCCTCGTGATGTCTCCCGCCCCCGGCGTCCGCCACCAGCGGGCCTCGTTCCGCCTCCATGCGGCTCTGGACGTGGCCGCCCGGGCCGTCGGCGTACCGGTCGAGATCCTGGAAGGTGTCAACGTCGTCCTGCCGTCCGGGCTGGTCGTGCCCGATCTTGTGGTGGCCGACGCAGGCGCGACCGCCGACGATCCCGTCACCGTCGACGTCGAAGCGGTTCAGCTGGTTGTCGAACTCGTCTCCCCCGGCAACAGCACCATGGACCGCAAGGTCAAGCCCATGCTGTACGCCGAGGCCGCCATCCCGCACTTCTGGCGCCTGGAGTTCGACCCCGCCCCCATGCTCGTCATCTTCGAGCTGCGTGACGGCCGCTACGTGGAGCGGACCACCGCCCTCTCGGGAACGACCACCCAGCTGGACGCCCCGTTCCCGATCGCGATCGATCCGGCCGGGCTGGCCCGGCAGTAGACGGCGCGGTCAGGGGGCACCGACGGCCCGCCACGGAAGTGGCGGCCCGTCGGCTTGTTCAGGCCGGTCCGGGGACGAAGATGTCGTGTCCCCCTACGCGGCGCCACAGGATGTGCGTCTCCCCTGGTCGGACCTCGTCTCCGTACTGCCAGGTCGCGCGACCGTCGGGCGCCCACGTCATTTCCATGACGGGGCGTGCGCCCTGCGGCATGGAGATGCCCTGGACCGGCTTGACCCGTAGCCCGGGTCGGAACTGCCCTCGCTCCAGATCCGGGACGAACTTCTTCCGGATGACCTCTTCGAAGCGCTTTTGCTCTTCAGGCTTGAGGGCCTTGAAGTCGCGCTTGAAGTGGGCAGTCGTCTCAAAAGTCGGCAATCGGCCTCCCGGTGTCAGGGGTCAGTCTTCATCGAGGTGCGCGAACATGCTGTCTGCGTCCTCGTGGACAGCGGTGCGCCCGGCAGCGATGTCCTCGCTGGCCCTGCGCTCGCCCTC
This sequence comes from Streptomyces sp. NPDC059166, assembly GCF_042755185.1. Classification (NCBI taxonomy): domain Bacteria; kingdom Bacillati; phylum Actinomycetota; class Actinomycetes; order Kitasatosporales; family Streptomycetaceae; genus Streptomyces; species Streptomyces sp. NPDC059166. The sequence continues at coordinate 54,164 of NZ_JBHZCI010000008.1, forward strand.
CTGCCACTCCGGTGTCCAGAACCAGGCCTGGTCGGAGCGGATCTTGGTGAGTCCGTGCACCGTTACTTCGCCGGCGCTGGTGATCTCGAACTCGAGCTCGTCACCCTGGTGCACCCCGAGGGCTTCTCGAATGATCTTGGGCAGCGTGACCTGCCCGTTCGTGCGGAGTGTGGCTGTGGCTGCAGTCATGTGATGACCTCCTACCTCTGTCGCCATCCCGATCACCCTACCGCCGGGGATCGCAAATTGCGAGTTTAAGAATTTCGCAATTTGCGAGTCTCCATGGAAGCCGGATCGGGCGGGCCTGTCGCTGTGACCACCCCGCAGCTGACGGCGACCTCGCCCCTGAGGGCCCGTGGCTGAGGCGTCACTGCGCGCAGCGGGCGGCACGCTTGACGGCGTACGCGCACAGCCGGGTTCCGTAGAGGTCCAGGGCGTCGTCGGGGTCGTCGTCGTAGTGCGCGGCCACCTCGGGCCACCGGTCCCACGAGTAGAGCCGGGCACGGCGGCGGTCTTCGTCCGTACGCCCGGGGGTTTCGGCCGGGCGGTTGTTCAGCCACTGCTGCCACTCCGGATGGGTCGCGGGGTCGGCCGTCAGCTCCTCGCCCACCTCGTCGGCGGCTTCCGCTTGCCGGTCCCGGGTGAGGGCGGCGGTGATGAAGGCTGCTGGCCGTACGGGACGACGGCCGACGGCCATGCCGGTGAGTTCGGCCGCGATGTCGTGGGCGTCGAGGCCTCGGTCGATCAGAGGGCGCAGCGCGAATGCCAGTCGGCGGAGCCCTTCCCCCTGGGTCCAGCCGACGAGTGGCCGGACCTGCCGTGCGATGCCGATGTCATCGGACACCTGCCACGGGCGTCGTTGCGACTGGCCGCCGCTGCCCTTCACCGTCCTCCTGGTTCGGCGGTTCGCCCGCGCGGTGTAGTTCATTCCACCGTCGAGGTCAGAGGTAGGCACGTCGTGGTGGGACCCGAGAGAATGGGGTGCACGACCCCGGTAACGGCGTTGTCCCGAGCGCGGGTTGTCCACAGGCTGTGTACTGGCACGGGCGGTACTGGCAGCGGGAGTTCGGCCGTCTTCCGTGACCCCGAGCAGGCGGGCACCGTAGCCTGTGCCGTCGAGCCGGTGCCCCATCGCCTCGTCGTACGCGGCCGGGATTGTCGCCGCGTAAATGGTCGCGGTCGCGGTGTACGGCCGCCCCGGGAGCCTGAGGTTCCTCTTCGTGCCGTGCCGCTGCCAGGCCAGGGCGCCGAGCTCTCGCAGCACCCGGACATGGCGCTTCACCGTCGCTGTCGAAACCCCGCATCGGGCTGCGGTGCCTTCGAGGTCGTACAGGACGTGTCCCCGCCGGTAGTCCATGCGGGCCGCGAGGTCCCGGGCCACGGCGAGAGTGGTCCCGCACGCACGCGGATGAAGGCCCGCGGCCACCAGCCACTCGACGGCCGGCAGCCACACACGGGGCTGGGCGCGGCGGGCGGGCGTCGTAGAGACCTCCTGGGAGGGACGGGGAAGAGCGGTCCATGCCGGATCAGGGCATGCCGAAGGAGCGCAGCGCGAAGCCGCGCCGGAGGTGCGGCGCATCAGGGTCCGTGGGAGTGGGGCGGGCCGGTGACCGGGCCGCCGGGTGGATCGCGGTGGGCGGATCGAGCCTCAACCGCCGTACGTGCGTGGGCCGGACGCTATGAGGTGGCCCTGGCGGTGGCGGGCAGGGTGAACCACACCGCCTTGTGGCTCGGGGCGCAGCACCCGCAGACGTCCGATCCCCACGCCGAGGCCAGCGCGTCCAGCAGGACCAGCCCCCGCCCGCTCTCCTTCCCAGGACCGCTGCGGATCTCGTCCGCCGGGGGCGGAGTCCAGGGCGCGTCATCGGCGACGGAGACGGTCACCTGCTCCGGGCTGACTGTCACATGCAGACGGATCGACGAAGTGCCGGTGTGGCGATGTGCGTTGGCCACGACCTCGGTCACGCAGAGCCGGAGATCGTCGACGATCCCGCTGTGCGGGGAGGCGGTGAGCAGCGAGGTGACGAAGTGCCGCGCGATCCCCGCCGAACGCGAGGTGTTGGGCAGGGAGAGCCGGTAGTCCTCGCCGTCATGGCGGTGCGGTGACGCGGAGGGTGTGGCGGTGTGGACGCCGGTCATGTCGTTCTCCCCACATGGTGCGCTCCGTACGGGCGCGTTGCTCGTTGACCGTGGTGGTGGCCGTAGGGGCGTGCCTGTCACTGGACGGGCCCGGTCGTGCGGCCGTGGTCGAGGGGCGGTTCGAAGCGCGAGATCTAATGAAGAAACCCGTGCTTCATAACTAGTGATACGCCCCGATGTTCTGAGTAACGAGCGCCCAGGGCTTCGGGTACGGCCAGACTGGGATGCGACGGAGGGAGATCCTGATGCCGTCAAGGAAGCTGATTACGGCGCGGCAGCGTCGACTCGGCGCCGAACTGCGCAGGTTGAGGGAGCGAGCTGGGCTGACGATCGCCCAGGCTGCAGAGCGGCTGGGGGCGGACCGCACCACCGTCAGCAACACGGAGTCCGGGCGGTTCGGCGTGAGTCCTCAGCGTGTGCGCACCTGGGCTGTCCACTACGAATGCGGTGACGACGCCTATGTCGATGCGCTCGCGGCGATGGCAGGCGAGCGTGGGAGTGGCTGGTGGGAGCACTACCGTGGCGAGCTGTCCGATGACGCCCTTGATCTCGCCGAACTGGAGCATCACGCCGTCGCCATCCGGTCCGTGCAGATCATGTACGTACCGGGACTTCTGCAGACCGAGGCGTACGCGCGCAGCGTCTTCGCCGAAAGTGTCCCGCCACCCAGCTCGCCACGACAAAGGCGGCTGCTCTCCCACCGTCTGCAGCGTCGTGATGTCCTCGATCGACCGGACCCGCCGGTCTGCACATTCCTGATTCATGAAGCCGCGTTGCGGATGACATGCGGGGGCACTGAGGTCGCGCGTGGCCAACTTGCCGCTCTCCTGGTGGAGTCCGACCGACGTAATGTAGCCATCAGGGTCATTCCCTTTACGGCCGGAGGGTTCCCTTTCGCGAGCAGCTCGGCACACTACGTGTGTGGGCCTGTCCCGCAGCTCGACACCGTTCAGACGGACACTGCGACCGGGTCGTCCTTCCTGGATGCCGAGTCGAGCCTGGAGAGCTGGCGCGTCGCTCTGGACCGAACCGAGGAGCGGGCGCTCGACCCGGTCAGTTCTCGGGATTTCATACTGAAGATCACCCAGCAGACATGAAGGCATGAGGATGATGGATATCCAGTGGCGCAAGTCCTCGAAGTCTTCGAACGCCGAGGGTTCGGACTGCCTCGAACTCGCCGAGCACGACGGGGAGATACTGCTGCGCGAGAGCGACAACCCGGACGTGGTCGTCCGCACCACCCGCGCCAAGCTCCGGGCGTTCCTCGGCGGGGCCAAGGAGGGCGAGTTCGACGACCTGGCCTGAGCGGGCGGGGGTGGTTCCCGGGAGCGGTTCCGATCTCGGGCGCGCTGCAACCGCGTACCAGGAGGGCCGACTACCCGGTTGCCCCGTCGGTCCGCTCTCGCAGGAAGTCGGCGTGGCCGTTGTGACGGGCGTACTCCTGGATCATCAGTACGTAGACCCAGCGCAGGCTCAGGACGGTGCCGCGGGAGGACACGAAGGTCTCGTCGAGGTCGTGCCCGGCCGCTGCCGCGTCGCACGCCGTGACCTCGGCCTGGAACACCCCGATGTCTCTCTCCGCGTCGGCTGCCCGGACTCCGTCGAGTCCCTCGTTGCCGTCGGAGGGGCCGGTGAACACATCGCCGACGGTCTCACCCCCGAAGCTTCGCCGGAACCACCACCGCTCCACCTCCGCCATGTGCCGGACCAGACCGAGGAGGGTGAGGTCCGACGGCTCCACGGTCGCCCGCGACAGTTGGTCCGGTTCGAGCCCGGCGCACTTGGCCAGCAACGTCTCCCGGTGCCAGTTCAGCCAGCCCTCGAGCATGTGACGCTCAGCCGCGGTGCCCAAGTCGCCCAGCTGTGCGGTGCGCCGGACCGATGGTGCCTTCCATGTCATGGCTCCATTCTGTGCGGCTGCCCGGCCGTCCTCACACCCCCGGCGGCGGCTGGGGTGCCCCCGGCAGTCGGATCGAGGCCACCGTGCCGGCTCCGCCCACCGCCGGGCGCAGCGCGATGTCGCCGCCCGCCTGCTGGACCGTGCGGGCCACGATGGAGAGGCCGAGGCCGGAGCCGGGGAGCTGGCGGGCCGAGGGGGAGCGCCAGAAGCGTTCGAAGACGTGCGGGAGGTCCTCGGCGGGGATGCCGGGGCCGTGGTCGCGTACGGTCAGTTCGCCGCGGTGAAGAGCGACCTCGATCGTGCCGCCCGCCGGGCTGAACTTCACGGCGTTGTCGAGGACGTTGACGATCGCCCGCTCCAGCGCGGCGGGTTCCGCGCGTACGTACCAGGGGGCCAGCTCGTCGGTGATGGTCAGCTCGGGTCCGCGCAGCCTGGCGCGCTGGAGCGCCGTACGGGTGACGTCGTGCAGGGCAAGCACCTGGAGGGGGCCGGGCTGGGCGGCGTCGGGGCGGGAGAGCTCCTGGAGGTCGCCGATGAGCGCGGCCAGTTCGGTCATCTGGGCCTTGACCGAGGACATCAGCGCCTTGCGGTCCTCGGGCGGGATCGCCCGGCCCGTGTCGTCGCTGCGGGCGAGCAGCTCGATGTTCGTACGGAGCGAGGTGAGCGGGGTCCGCAGCTCGTGCCCGGCGTCCGCGATGAGCTGGGACTGGCGGTCGCGGGAGGTGGCCAGGGAGCTGGTCATGGCGTTGAAGGAGCGGGAGAGCCGGGCGATCTCGTCCTCGCCCTCGGCGGGGAGCCGTACACCGAGGTCCTCGGTGCGGGCCACGTGCTCGAAGGCGTGCGCGAGGTCGTCGACGGGCCGCAGCCCGGTGCGGGCGATCCACAGGCCTGCGGCGCCGGCGCCGACGACGCCGATCCCGGCGACCAGGAAGAGGACCCAGGCGAGGGTGGAGAGCGGCTTGGTGATCTCGCTCATCGGGCGGGCGATGGAGAGCGCGAGGTTGCCCGACCCCGCGCCGGGGCCCCGGCCGACCGCCAGCTGTTTGGTGAAGACCCGCATTTCGGAGCCGTCCTCAGCCTTCTCGGTGTGCAGCGCGGTGAGCCGCTGGCGCTGGGCCACCTCAACATCGGCGTCCGTCGCGGGCAACTTGGACGTGCCGGGTGCGACGCACACGGTGCCCTGGGCGTCGATGAGCTGGACGGTCACGCTCGGCATGGGCGGGGTCTCCTGCGAGGTGCCGCCCTTGCAGTACGTGTACAGGTTCGCCAGGTAGATGTCGTCGACCTTGGAGTTGCGCAAGGTCTCGTCCATCTGGTGTTCCAGCTGTTCCCGCGTCACGAACCAGCAGGACGCCGCGACCGCCGCGACGGCCGCCGCCACCGCCGCCGCGACCAGCAGGGCGAGGCGGGAGCGGAGCGGCAGGGCGCGGAGCCGGCGGATGAGGCCGGTCACCCGTCACCGCCGCCGGAGCGCAGGGCGTACCCGACGCCTCGCACGGTGTGCACGAGGCGCGGCTCGCCGCCCGCCTCGGTCTTGCGGCGCAGGTACATCACGTAGACGTCCAGGGAGTTGGAGCTGGGTTCGAAGTCGAACCCCCACACGGCCTTGAGGATCTGTTCCCGGGTCAGCACCTGCCGGGGGTGGGCCAGGAACATCTCCAGGAGGGTGAACTCGGTGCGGGTGAGCTCCACCCTGCGGGCACCCCGGGTGACCTCACGGGTGTTGAGGTCCATGCGGAGGTCGGCGAAGGCCAGCACGTCGTCGTCGGGGACGGGGCCGCCCGCCGCGACCGCGTACGAACTGCGGCGCAGCAGGGCGCGGATACGGGCGAAGAGCTCGTCCAGCTCGAAGGGCTTGACGAGGTAGTCGTCGGCGCCCGCGTCGAGACCGGTGACCCGGTCGCCGACGGTGTCGCGCGCGGTGAGCATAAGGATCGGCGTGGTCGATCCGGTGGAACGGATGCGCCGGGCGGCGGTGAGGCCGTCCATGCGGGGCATCTGGATGTCCAGGACGATCAGGTCGGGGGCGTACGACTCCGCCTTGGCGAGGGCGTCGTAGCCGTCCACGGCCACCTCCGTCCCGTACCCCTCGAACGCGAGGCTGCGCTGCAGGGCCTCGCGGACGGCGGGCTCGTCGTCGACGATCAGGACACGCTGCGGATCGTCTTCGGCGGGGCTCATCGCTGCTTCGTCCTCTTCCTTCGTTCCCGGTGGCGGTTGCTCGTTCCTCAGCCTCGCACGGCTGCCTTCCGGCGGCGTGCGGCACGGCGTCCGCGGCCGGTGGTGGCGCTCCGGATCTCGGCCGGGCGGGCCCCGGTCGTGGTGTCGGCCGTGGTGTCGGACGTGGCCGCGGCGGCCAGTTCGGCGACCAGGGCGAGCGGCAGGGCCAGGTCGGACGGGCCGGTGGCCACGGATGCGGTGGCGGTGTTCATGGGGATCTCCTCCCGGTCAGGAGCCGTTGCCGGAGCGCAGGGAGTCCAGGTCGGCCTTGACGGTGTTGACGGGGATGGCGAAGCCCAGGCCCACGCTGCCGGCCGACGAGCTGTCGCCCGCGGAGGACGCGGAAGCCGGGGAGTACATCGCGGAGTTGATGCCGATGATCTCGCCCTTCATGTTGATGAGCGCGCCGCCGGAGTTCCCCGGGTTGAGCGAGGCGTCGGTCTGCAGGGCCTTGTACGTGGTCTTCGAGGAGCCGGTGTCACCGTTGAACTGCTGCCCGCCGAACTCGAACGGCCAGTTCTGGCCGCCCTGCTGCTGTTGCTGCTGCTGCTCCTCCTTGGCGACGGTGACATCGCGGTCCAGCGCCGAGATGATCCCGCTGGTGACCGTGCCGGTGAGGCCCTCGGGAGAGCCGATCGCGACGACCTCCTCGCCCACCTGCACCGAGGAGGAGTCGCCGAGCGTCGCGGTCTTGAGCCCGCTCGCGCCCTGGAGCTTGATGAGCGCGAGGTCCTTGTCGGCGTCGGTGCCGACGACGTCGGCCGTGTAGCTCTTGCCGGTGCTGAGGGTGACCTTGATCTGTGAGGCGCCGGAGATGACGTGGTTGTTGGTGACGATCTCACCGTCGGAGGTGATCACCACGCCGGAACCGGTGGCGTCGCCGGCCGAGGAGGAGGCGCCGATCTCGACGATGGCGGGGGAGACGGCCGCTGCCACGCCCGAGACGGTGCCGGCGTTGCTCCGCGAGACGGTGGTGCCGCTGACGACACTGCTGGAGCCGGTGCTGCCCGAGCCGCCGTCGACGAGCTGACCGATGAGGGTCGCGGTGCCGCCGCCGATCGCCGCCGCGGCGATGGCCACGGCCGCGAGCAGGGCGACCGGCCGCTTGACCCGGCGTTCCCGCTGCGGGGTCTCCCCTGCGGGGAAGGACGCGGGCGCCGGGGCGGGCCAGGCGTGCGGGGCGTGTGCGGGCGGCGGCGGGTAGGCAGCCCCGCCCTCGCCGTAGGCGGAGCCGTCGTGGGTGTGGCCGCCGTACGGTGCACCCGCCTGCGGAGCGCTGCCGTACGAGCCGTCGCCGTACGAGCCGTGCTCGTGCGGTGCACTGCCGTGCGAACCGTTGTCGTGCGATCCGTTGTCGTACGAGGGGGACATCGGGTACTCGCCGCTCGGGCGGTGGCTGTCGGTCATGCTCCCGAGAGTGGCGAGCGAAGATGAGAGCAGCCTGAGTAGCCCCTGAGAAGCCCGGCAGAACCGCGTATGCCCGATGTAAGGGTGCGGAGCGTCAGTGCCCGGTGACCGTCGGTTCCCCGCAGCCGCACGACCGGCGCACCACGAGCGCCGACGGGAACTGCTTGAGCCGTTCGCGGCGCGAGCCCGAGACCCGCAGCGAGTCGTCGAGGACCAGGTCCACGGCGGCCCGTGCCATCGCCGGACGGTCCGAGGAGACGGTCGTGAGCGGCGGGTCGGTCAGCCCCGCCTCCTTGACGTCGTCGAAGCCCGCGACGGCGAGCTCACCGGGTACGTCGATCCGCAACTCACGCGCGGCCCGCAGCACCCCGATGGCCTGGTCGTCGGTCGAGCAGAAGATGGCCGGCGGCCTGTCGGGCCCGGCCAGCAGTTCAAGCGCGACCTGGTAGGCGTCGTACCGGTTGTACGGGGCGTGGAAGAGCCGGCCCTCGGTCGGCAGCCCGGCCTCGCGCATGGCCCGGCGCCAGCCCTCGATGTGGTCGGCGACGGGGTCACCGACCACCGGGGTCGACTCCGTGCCGCCGAGGCACGCCACGTACGCGTTGCCGTGCTCCAGGAGGTGGCGGGTGGCGAGCTGCGCACCGCCGACGTCGTCGGTGACGACCGCGACGTCGTCGATGGCCTCGGGGCGCTCGTGCAGCAGGACCACACGGGCGTCCCACGCCTCTATCTCGGCCGCCGCGCGCTCGCTGGGGCCCTGGCTGACGAGGATGAGACCGGAGACCCGCATTCCGAGAAAGGCCCGCAGGTAGTGGACCTCGCGCTCGTCGCGGTAGTCGGAGTTGCCGACGAGCACCATCTTCCCGCGCTCGGCGGCGGCCTGTTCGACCGCGTGGGCCATCTCGGCGAAGAACGGCTGCCGGGCGTCCGGCACGATCATCCCTATGAGGTCGGTACGCCGTGAGGCCATGGCCTGGGCCACCCGGTCGGGGCGGTAGCCCAGCTCCGAGATCGCGGCAAGTACCCGCTCGCGCGTGGCCGGGGCGACCGGCCGGGGTCCGTTGTTGATGACATAGCTGACGACCGCTGTCGAGGTCCCCGCCAGTCTCGCCACATCGTCCCGCGTCACCTTGGCCACGCGCGGCAGTCTACGCGGATCGACCTACCGCTTGGCAGGCCGGACCGGGGCTTCTTCCATGATCTCGGACTCGGCGGACTGCTCCGAACGGGTGTGGTCCTCGGCGGCGGGCTTCGCGGCCGCCTTGGCCTTGGCCTCCTCCGCCGCGCGGTCCACCTTCTCCGGGGTGACGAAGCGGTAGCCGACGTTGCGTACGGTGCCGATCAGCGACTCGTGCTCGGGGCCCAGCTTGGCGCGCAGCCGTCGTACGTGGACGTCGACGGTGCGGGTGCCGCCGAAGTAGTCGTAGCCCCAGACCTCCTGCAGCAGCTGCGCCCGGGTGAAGACCCGGCCGGGGTGCTGCGCGAGGTACTTGAGCAGTTCGAACTCCTTGAAGGTCAGGTCGAGGACCCGGCCCTTGAGCTTGGCGCTGTACGTCGCCTCGTCGACCGAGAGGTCGCCGTTGCGGATCTCCATCGGGGAGTCGTCGGAGGTGATCTGCTGACGGCCGGTGGCCAGCCGCAGCCGCGCCTCGACCTCGGCGGGCCCGGCGGTGTCCAGGAGCACGTCGTCGATGCCCCAGTCGGCGGTGACGGCGGCCAGGCCGCCCTCCGTCACCACGAGGATCAGCGGACAGCCGGGTCCGGTGGACCGGAGGAGCTGGCAGAGCGACCGCACCTGGGGGAGGTCCCGGCGGCCGTCCACGAGGATGACGTCGGCACCAGGGGTGTCGACGAGTGCGGGCCCCTCGGCGGGGGCGACCCGCACGCTGTGGAGAAGGAGACCGAGGGCGGGGAGCACCTCCGTCGACGGTTGAAGGGCATTGGTCAGCAGCAGTAGTGAACTCATCGCCGCCCACCTGCCTGGGTCGTCGGTCGATCGTGCACGTTCAGCTCGCCCATTACGTCGGTCCTCCTCGTTCCCTGCCAGAGGGGCACTCCCGGGTCGGACCCGGGGGAGTATGCGGCACTGCTTCGTACTCCCGTACCAGTCGTCACCTGCGACGGCCGTCATACGGTTTTTACTGCGCGGTCCCGCGCCCCGGGGACCGCTGAGCTTGTGGAAACGTCGCCGTAACAACGCTCGGAAAGCACAAAAGGACCCGGGGGCTGCTTTGCCCGGATCCTCTTCGCAGCAGAATAGCCCACATGAGTTCTGTGTCCGAGGGTCGTTTCACGAGTTCTTCTGTTCCCTCGCTCACGGGGGCGCCCCTGCGCACCACGTTGCCGACGGGTGACGGGGTCCGTATCGAGGCGGTGTACACCCCGTGTACGGCGGATTCCGGAGCCGGTGGACCGGGCGCCGCCGGCCGGACGGCCGTGGTCCTCGCGCACGGCTTCACCGGGGCCGCCGACCGTCCGGCGCTGCTGCGGGCGGCCAGGGTGTTCTCCCAGCGTGCGGCCGTGATCACCTTCTCCTTCCGCGGCCACGGAAGGTCCACCGGGCGGTCCACGGTGGGCGACCGCGAGGTCCTCGATCTGGCCGCCGCGGTCGCCTGGGCGCGGTCCCTGGGGCATCGCCGTGTCGTTACGGTCGGGTTCTCCATGGGCGGCTCGGTGGTGCTCCGGCACGCCGCTCTGTATACGGCCCGGGGTGCCGGGGAATTCTTTGCCGAGGACGGACCCGCCGGGGCGGCCGATCGGGTGGAAGGGCGCACCACGGCGCTCGGGGCGCACGAAGGGCGCGCGGAGGCGCACGGGGCGCAGACGGCCGGAGGTCCGGCGCGGACGGGCGAGGAACCGGCGGCACCGGGCGAGCGGGCCGGGGACGAGGTGGCGTCTTCGGGCGAGCGGTCCGGGGACGAGGTGGCGGCGCCCACGGACGCGTGGATGAACGCGTACACGGACGCGGTGGTGGCCGTCAGTGCACCCGCCCGCTGGTTCTACCGGGGTACGGCGCCGATGCGGCGCCTGCACTGGGTCGTCACCCGGCCCATGGGCCGGGTCGTCGGACGCCTCGGATTCCGTACCCGGATCCACCGGGAGGACTGGAACCCGGTCCCGCTCTCCCCGGTGGAGGCGGTACCGCTGATCACCGCGCCCCTGCTCGTCGTGCATGGCGACCGGGACCCGTACTTCCCGCTCGACCACCCCCGGATGCTGGTGGAGGCCTCGCGGGGCCGCGCCGACTTCTGGCTGGAGCGCGGGATGGGCCACGCGGAGAACGCCGCGGACGAGGAGCTGCTGACCCGCATCGCGGACTGGACCGGCCCGGCGTGCTCCATCATGGACAGCTGACGTACGAGGAAAGGGGTGCCGCCATGCCGGCGGGGACGATCCGCTACTGGGCCGCGGCCAAGGCCGCAGCGGGGACCGCGGAGGAGCCGTACACGGCGGAGACGCTCGCCGAGGCCCTCGACGGGGTGCGCGAGCGGCACCCGGGTGAGCTGACGCGCGTACTGCTCCGATGCTCCTTCCTGATCGACGGGAATCCTGTGGGGACCCGTGGACATGAGACCGTACGGCTTGCCGAGGGCGGCACGGTCGAGGTGCTCCCGCCGTTCGCAGGAGGGTGACCCCCAGACCATGAGCAACAGCGATCAGCAGTATCCGTACGACCCGGGCCACGGACAGCAGGACCGGCGCCACCCCGGACACGGACAGCCCCCGCACGCCCCGGCGCCCGCCGCGCCCTCCCCGGACCAGCAGGCGCCCGGGTACGGGCAGCAGCAGGCTCCGTACGGGCAGGGCTCCGCGTACGGGCAGCAGCAGGCTCCGTACGGGCAGGACGCCTACGGGCAGCAGCCTTCGGTGTACGGCGGGCAGGGTGCCGGGTACGGGCAGCCGGTGTACGGCGGGCAAAGCGCCGGGTACGGGCAGCAGCCCGCCTACGGGCAGCCGTCGCCGTCGTACGGCGGCCAGGATGCCTACGGTCAGCAGGCCGCCGGATACCAGGAGGCGGGGGCCCAGCAGCCTGCCGGTTATCCGGAGCCCGGTGCCCAGCAGGCAGCCGGAGACCAGGGCGCGACCCAGACGTGGCAGGGGCAGACCTGGGACACCCAGTACCAGCCGACGATCCAGCCGCAGGCCCCGCAGGCCCCGCAGGCCCCGCAGCCACAGCCGCAGATGCAGCACCCGCAGGCCCAGCCGCACCAGCCGCACCCGCAGGCTCCGCAGCCGCCGTACCAGGCCTCCGGCGCTCCCGTGGCCGGGCAGGGCGGCGTCGCCGCCCACCCGCTGCCGCCCGAGGTGCCGGCCGGTACGGCCGCTGCTGCCGCTCCGGCGGGCCGGTCGGCTGAAGCGGCCGGCGCGGTTCCCGTCACAGACGCCTCCGGGTACGGCGCTCCGACGACGCTCGGCAACAGCCGGATCACCGACGCCCAGCGGGCACGCGCCGAAGGGCGCTCCCCGATCATCGCGCCGGGCATGCAGCCCGCCGCGATCACCGCCGGGCTCGGCCTGCTCATCGCGCTCGGGGCCGCGATCGGTTCGTACGCCCTGCTCGTGCCCGTGGTCCTGCTCCAGGCGGTCACGGCGGCCGGTTGGTTCAGGCTCAACGGCATGTGGCCGGCCAGGCAGGGCATCGCCCTCGCCTTCGCCGGCGGATTCGTGGCCGACGTCGTGCTGCTCGCGGCGGGCCGGGACCACGCACCCGCGGCCATGCTCGGCACACTGGGCGTCTGGGTGCTGCTCACCATCGTCCTCCAGCTGCGGAGCCACGCCGGTGCCGACGAGCGGATGTACGGCCTGACGGCCACCGTGGTGTCAGCCGCGCTCGCCGTGCTGGCGGCCGGGCACCTGGCCGCCGCGCCGGACGCCGTGACCGTCGGCGCGATCGCGGTCGCCGTGGCCGTGCTCGTCAGGGCCCTGCCGTTGCCAGGGCCCGTCTCGGTCGTGGTCTCGCTGCTCGCCGCGGCGGGCGCCGGACTGGTCGCGGCGGCCGTCACCGACTTCGGTGCGGAGGCCGCGCTCCTCGGCCTCGCCGCCGGTGGCTGTGCGCTGATCGGCCTGCGGGTCGCCAGCTACGACTACCCGTCCCGCTTCGTGCACATGACGGCCGGGGTGGCGCTGCCGCTCACTGCCGCGGCCCCCGCCGTCTACCTGATCGGCCGGGCCATCGCCTGACCCGCCGGACGTCCCCCGGCGTCCCGCCCTCCCCGCCAAGTGCGGGGAACCGGCCGGGCCTTCCGCTCGTCGATCATTCCGGGCGCGCCGCACACGAGGCAGTAGGCTCACGCGCTTGTCAGAGGTCCGGCCGGTCCGAGTGGGGGAACAACAGGCATGCGCGCACTGCGAATACTGCTGATCATCGCCGTGGTGCTGGGCGGCGTCTTCGTCGCACTGGACCGGGCCGCCGTGTACTTCGCCGAATCCGAGGCGGAGAGCCGGGTGTCGTTCGCCGGCGTCGAGACGGGCTCGACCGAGGTCTCCATCAAGGGCTTCCCCTTCCTGACCCAGGTGGCCGGTTCCGAACTCGACCGGGTCGACGTCACGGTGAAGAACATCCACGCCAGTGCGGCCGGCCGGGACATCCGGATCAGCGAGATCCGGGCCCGACTCAGCCAGGTGGCCCTGGGAGCCGGCTACACCAGTGCGACCGCGTCACGCGCGTCCGGCACCGCACTCATCTCGTACGCGGCTCTCACCGAGGCCGCCGACGAGGGCGTCACCGTCGCCTACGGCGGCAAGGGGAAGGTCAAGGTCACCGGGTCCGTGCGGATCCCGCTGCTGGACCGGGTGCTCACCCGAAGCGTGACCTCCACCGTGACTCTGGTCGGCGGGAACACCGTCAGGGTGCACGCCGACGAGGTCCCCGGTGAGGGCATCCCCGGTCTCGAAGGCCTGGTCAGGCAGAAGACGGACTTCGAGCGGAAGATCAGCGGACTGCCGGAGGGGCTCGAACTGGAGAAGATCGAGGTGGCTCCCGGCGGCCTGGAGATATCGATGACCGGATCGGACGTCGCCCTCGCGGGTTGACGCGGCCGGGGCCGGGGCGGGACGGATGACCGCGGGGACGCCGGGGTAGGGACACGGGCGGACGGCGGGACGCGCTGCAGGCGGCGGGCACATCGCGGGAGGACGTCTGCCCGGCGGCCAGGCGCCCGCGGGCGGGCCGTCACGGGCTCCACCGCAGCACGGATCAGCACCTCGGCCTTCCGTTGCCCGGATGCTGAGACGAGCGAGTCCGGCCAGTAGATGCCCATGGGGCAAGGGGTGGTGCGCCGCCACCGCCGGGACGTTCGGATCCGGAATCCGTCTCGCATCACGGACGATCGCGTCTCATCATCCGACACGACGGTGACATCTCAGCCCGTACCTCCCTACGATCGGACGCATGAAGCGACAGGCGGACCTCACGAAGCGGCGGGCAGTAGACCTGTGCCGCGTCGCCGCCATGCTCTGTCGCACCTTCTGAGCGGGACCTCTCCCGTTTTCCAGGCCCTTCGACCACGTCAGGGCCGAACGTGCCTTCCGTACGCGTTCCGCTCGAACCACCTGCGCGTACACCTCGCACTCCGCACACCGCACCACCCCGCCGCAGACTGCCCCGGAGGAGAATCACATGAGCCGCGCAGACGTTCTGGTCGACGCCGACTGGGTCGAGGCCCACATCGACGACCCGCAGGTCGCGATCGTCGAGGTCGACGAGGACACCTCGGCGTACGAGAAGAACCACATCAAGAACGCGATCCGGATCGACTGGACCCAGGACCTCCAGGACCCGGTCCGCCGTGACTTCATCGACCAGGCCGGCTTCGAGAAGCTCCTGTCGGAGAAGGGCATCGCCAACGACACCACGGTCGTGCTCTACGGCGGCAACAACAACTGGTTCGCCTCCTACGCGTTCTGGTACTTCAAGCTCTACGGCCACCAGGACGTCCGCCTCCTCGACGGCGGCCGCAAGAAGTGGGAGCTCGACTCCCGCGACCTGACCGACGCCGTCCCGACGCGCCCGGCCACCGAGTACAAGGCCAAGGCCCAGGACGAGTCGATCCGCGCCTACCGCGACGACGTCGTGGCCGCCATCGGCAGCAAGAACCTCGTCGACGTGCGTTCGCCCGACGAGTTCAGCGGCAAGCTGCTCGCCCCGGCGCACCTCCCGCAGGAGCAGTCGCAGCGCCCCGGCCACGTGCCGAGCGCCCGCAACATCCCGTGGTCGAAGAACGCCAACGACGACGGCACCTTCAAGTCGGACGACGAGCTCAAGGCCCTCTACGAGGCCGAGCAGGTCGACCTGTCGAAGGACACCATCGCCTACTGCCGCATCGGTGAGCGTTCGGCCCTGACCTGGTTCGTGCTGCACGAGCTGCTCGGCCAGGAGAACGTCAAGAACTACGACGGTTCGTGGACCGAGTACGGCTCCCTCGTGGGTGTGCCGATCGAGCTCGGTGCCAACAAGTAATTCCGCAGGATCCGATCAGCAGGACCCCGACCAGAAGGACAGAACACCATGTGTGGAGCACAGGCCGGCGGCCCCGACGCTTCGACGATCAAGCCGGGCGAGACGACCATCCAGGGCAGCGTGACCCGCGACGGCGAGCCGGTCACCGGCTACGTCCGTCTGCTGGACTCGACCGGTGAGTTCACCGCCGAGGTCCCCACCTCCGCGACCGGACAGTTCCGCTTCTACGCGGCCGAGGGCACCTGGACGCTCCGCGCCCTGGTCCCGGGCGGCACCGCCGACCGCACGGTTGTCGCGCAGACCGGCGGCCTCGCCGAGGTGGCCATCGCGGTGTAGTTCACGCGCAAGGACGGCCGGAGGGCCGCACCCCAGGGGGTTGGACGCCACCTGAACCGGGGTGCGGCCCTTCGTGCCGTCCGCGCGAACCCCGGCCCGGCGACGCGGAGCTTGGTCCACATGCAGCCGGGCGCAGGGGAGTTCTACGCTGGACTCATGTACGCCCGCCGTAGGCGCGTCTATTTCATGATGATGGGCGGCTGCCTGCTTCTCTTCGTCTCCGCGTGGGCCTTCGTGCGCCTGTGGTCCGTGCCGGCGGCGGTGGCGATGTGCGTGGTCGCCATGGTCATCCCGCCCGTCGCGGCGATCGTGGCCAACCGCCGAGGGCCCGAGGACCGCTGGTGGGACGACCAAGGCGACCACGCGCAGCAGGCGTCGCGGCCCGAGCCCACCACCAGGCGGGATGACCCGGCCGCACGCAATCCGGAGCGGGGTTCCCGGCCCCGCACGGCACGGGAACAGCCCACCGGCGACCCGCAGTCGGACGCCTGGTGGGACGAGCTGGACGGCAGGAACCGCCGCCGCTAGGGCCGCGGTGGCCGGCAGAGGTCAGTAGACGAGGGCCTGGGTGCCGTCCGCCATGGCCTCCTGCACGAACACCTGGGCGCCGGCGATCCGTACGCCCTCCAGGACGTCCTTCTCGGTGATGTCGCGCCGAGCCGCGCACTGGGTGCAGAGCGTGATTCCCCCGCCGGCCAGGATCGATTCGATGAGATCCGGCAGCGGTGCGGAGTGCGGCAGTTCGAACTCGGCGGCGCGTCCGGGCAGGGCGAACCACGCGGATTCGCCGGTCAGCCACAGCGAGACCTCCACGCCGCTGGCGACGGCCACGGCCGCCACCGTGAAGGCCTGCGAGCAGCGCTCGGCGGCGTCGGCTCCGGCGGTCACCTTGATCACGAGCTTCTTCTGCATGTACCGAACTGTAATCCTCGGCCGTGCAACCTCTCTTGTGACCTGTGGGTCAGTTGTGTGCGCGGATAAGGGAATCCGCGCTTCAGGTCTCTTGGGGGGACCCCTTTGGAAGAGAACGACGCCACCTCCGGCGTGCCCGCCGAGCCGCCCGTGGCGCCAGGGCGCATGCGTCCTCGCGGGCGTACGGCGCTGATCATCGCCGCCGCGGCACTGCTCGGCATCTCGGCCGGCACCGCGGTCGGGTATGGGATCCAGGCGGAGCGGCCGCCCACGCCACTGCCCGCGCTGTCGCAGGCGGAGCTGGCCTACCCGGCGAAGCCGCTTCCGGCTGACAAGGTTCCGCCGCCGCTGCCGGCCTCGCAGGACCATCAGGTCAGGACGGACGGTGACCTGCGCAAACTGCTGCTCGACCGCCCGGCGGGCTGGAGCGAGGACAAGGACGCCGACTGGCTGAACGACGGCTGGATGACCGTGGGGGACCTCGCGCGCGACTTCAGGGAGGAGGACTACATGTTCGAGTACTTCCTGGAGTCCGACATACGCCGCATCGCCGGTGCCTCCTGGGTGAAGGGCGCGGACCGCGAGGCCGAGATCCGGCTCGTCCAGTTCTCCTCCGGGACGCACACGTCCGCCGAGGAGTTCGCCGACGGCCAGCGCGCGTATATGGGAAGCCCGGAGAGGGGCGCGGGCAACGAGGGCCACCCGGTCAAGGGGAGCGGTGCGGGTCGCTACTACCTCTACGAGGTGGACCGGAAGCCCGGTTACGAGCCCTTCTACCAGGCCAGGGCAGTCATGAACCGCGGCGACATCATGATCGAGATCAATCTGTACGATAGCCGGCCGATCAGCAAGAAGGACATCCGGACGCTGGCCGAGCGACAGCTGGAGCGCGTGTGAACGACATGAGCCACGCCGAGCCCTCCGGCACGGCACCGCTTCCGGACTCCTCCGAGGCAGCGGAAACAACCGCCGAGACCATGCACACTCCAGTGACCCCGGAAACCGACGAGGCTCCGGACGCCGACGCGGTTCCCGCCGCACCCGTGCGCTCCGGCAGGGCCCGGCGCGCCCTGGTCACCGCGCTCCCCTTCGTACTGGTGCTGGCCGCCGTGGGGGGCGCCGCCGCGTACACGAAGGTCACGGTGGACGGCGCCGACCGCACGGTGGAGACCACCGTGTGGAAGGTGTCCGACCGCGAGCCCGGAAAGGACCCCGCGCCGGACACGAGTCGTGGCCGGACTGACAGCGAGCTGAGCAAGCTGCTGCTCCCCGTGCCCAAGGGATACCGGCTGGGGTCCGACGACGGGGAGTACGGCAACGACGACGAGGTCGACGGTGGGCGTGCCGCCGCCGCGATGAAGGCGTCCAGCGGGCTGGCCGGCAAGGAGCGCCGGGAGTACGAGAAGCGGATCGACAAGCTCCGGCTCCAGGGGCTCGGCGTCCGGTCGTACGTCTCCGACGACAACGACCTGGAGGTGCACGCCACGGTCGTCCGGATGAAGGACAAGAAGGCCGTGCGGGACCTCTACACCCTCCGGACGGGCCTGTTCGATCTCGTCGGGATCTTCCGCGACGGTCCGAAGATCAAGGGCCACACCCGCCAGGCGTCCTGCTATCTGCAGCCCAAGGACGGCGACAGCGACATCGAACAGATGCTGTGCTCGGCGTACGACGGTGAGCTGAGCATCTCCTACCGGGCCACCGGCATCAAACCCGTCGACAAGGCGGCCGTCGCCGAACTGCTGAAGGACCAGTTGGAGCACATCGAGTCCCCGGGGGAGTACATATGACCGAGCAGACGGGCGGAACGTCCGACCCGGCCGTTCCCGCCGCCACGGCCACCCTCCCGCCGGCCCCGCAGGACCCGCCGGTGATCCCGGTGGCGGACGTTGCCCCCGAGGCGACCGCCCCCGAACCCGCCTCGCCCCGCCCGCCGAACCGGGCCCTGCGTGCCGTCCTGCGCTGGACGGCCGCCGTGCTCGTCATGGGCGGGCTCGGGGCGGGCACGGTCGCCGGGATCACCTCGATGAAGCGCACCGATGTGCCAGGGCTCTCCACGCAGGACGACGGCCGCTGGGACTACCCGGCGCTCACGCTGCCCGCCCTGCCCGCCGACGCCCCTCGCCCGTACAGCGACCACAACCAGGCGGAGGTCCACCACGCGGACCTGCGGCGGCTGCTGCTTCCCGCACCCGCCGGTGCCACCGTGGACAAGGAGCTCGACGGCGGCTGGACCGACATCGCCCACTACGCCGCCGAGTACGCCAAGGACGACCGGGCCACCGTCAGCCAGTTCCTGAAGGACTCCGCCCTGCGGCACATCGCCGCGCGCGGTTGGACCATGCCGGACGGCACCTCCTCCAGGGTCTACCTGCTCCAGTTCAACTCGGTGGCGTACTCCACGGCCTTCCACGACAGCCTCTTCGACAACGGTGGCTCCCTGCCCTTCCCGCCCGCCGGGACGGGCGAACTCGCCTTCGACGAGGACTGGACTTCGGAGACCCGGGCGGAGAACACCACCGTGCGCGCGTACGCGGAGGCGGAGCCCTTCGGAGCCGGACAGGTGCGTCACGCGTACGTGGTCGCCGGGGACACCCTCGCGCTGGTCGTCCACAGCCGTGAGGGGAAGGCGGGCACGGAAACCGTCCCCTTCCACCAGACGCTCGTCCTCCAGGACCAGCTGCTGGGCTGAACCGACCGGCCGGGGCGAAACCCCCGACCGCCGTGCCGGGCCCCCACCCATTAGGCTGGGGGCCCGGCCGCCTGCTGCCGTCATACCGTTCGTACCGAGGAGCTCCCGTGCTTGAGGCTTTCTTCTCCGCCCTGCTGGTCCTGGTCTGCGTCGGCGTGCTCGCCTTCGCCGCCGTGACCGTGAAGAAGCTGTACCAGGGCCAGCGCTGACCCTCGCCGAACACCTCCCGTACACCCTCACAGATCGTCTGAGCCGCTCATGATCGAGATTCCGTCCGACCTCCACCCGGACCTCGTGCCGCTGGCCTTCCTCCTGGGCAACTGGGCGGGTGCGGGCGTCTCCGACTTCCCGGGCGCCGAGAAGTGCAACTTCGGCCAGGAAGTGACCTTCAGCCACGACGGCCGCGACTTCCTCGAGTACGTCTCGCACTCCTGGGTGCTCGACTCCGAGGGCAAGCAGGTCAAGCCGCTCGAGTCCGAGTCCGGTTACTGGCGCATCGACAAGGACCGCAAGGTCGAGATCGTCATGGTCCGCGACCAGGGCATCGTCGAGGTCTGGTACGGCGAGCTGGCCAAGCAGAAGCCGCAGATCGACATCGCCACCGACGCGGTGGCCCGTACGGCCGCCTCAGGCCCGTACAGCGGTGGCAAGCGGCTCTACGGCTACGTGAACAGCGACCTGATGTGGGTCGGCGAGAAGGCAACCCCGGACGTGGAGCTGCGGCCCTACATGTCGGCGCACCTCAAGAAGGTCGTCACCCCGGAGGAGGTCGCCGAGATGGCGAAGAGCCTCGGGGACATGCCGGACGACGGCATCGCGTTCTTCAAGTAGGCCCCGCTACACCCTGTTCCGCCGTAGCCCTGGCATCGTCTCCGGTGCCGGGGCTTTCGTGCGCTCCTTGCCGTGCGCGCGTGGCAAGGGGTCGCCTTGGGGTTAACAGATGACTTTGCACTGCAATGCGCTTGCGTCAGGAGGTGTGCCTGGCTAGGGTTGAGCCCGCTGCCGAGCCCATCGTGTGGCGATTGGTCCGGGGAACGCGAAAACCCCAGCCACGCTGCGGGCGACTGGGGTTTTCGTAAGCCGTGCTTCGGGCGGCGTGCATGCAGAGGCGGACCCAAAGCTTTCGTTGACCACTGTACCACGGCGGCCCGCGAACGCGTCCAGAGGTGCGCAGACATCATCACGGCAGGGGCCGGGAACGGGGGACATCATGGCGGAGGCATGGCCTGAGTGGATGGGGCGGGCGTTCTCGGAGTCCAGGATGGAGCCGTATCTTGACGCGTGCGGGGGTGACGCATCACGGGCCGGCCGACTGTACTGGTGGAACGTCGAGGCCTGCGGGGCGCTCTACGGGCCGCTGCACTGCCTGGAGCTGACTGTGCGCAACGCCCTGCACGCGGTGCTGACCGAGCACTACGGGAGGGCCGACTGGTGGGAGTCCGCGCCCCTCAACGCTCAGGGCCTGCGCCTGGTGGCCAAGGCCCGTGCGAAGTGCGCCGGCCGGCGAGGGTCCACACCGCGCCGGGTGCGAGCGGACAGTGTGGTGGCAGAACTGTCCTTCGGTTTCTGGGCCGCCCTGATCAGTGGGGGCTCCGGCTACGACCGGACACTGTGGGTTCCGGTTACCCACAAGGCGTTCCCCCACTACTCGGGTCGGCGTGACAGCTTGTACGACGCACTGTGGTCTCTCGTGCTCCTGCGCAACCGGGTGATGCACCATGAACCTGTGCACACGCGACACCTCGCGGCGGACCATGCCAAGATCTACCGCCTTCTCGGTTACGTGAGCCCCGCGCTCGTCCGGGAGGTGCGGGCGATGGATCGGTTCCCCGCTGTGCTGCACCACCGGGCGGCGACCTGTGACGGCAGCCGTCCGCCTCGGTTCTGAGCATCCGTTCCGACTTCGCCCGACCGATCCTGCGCCGGGAGTTTCTGGAGGACCTAGTGCCGCTCGCCGGCAGACCTGTGGTCACACGCGCGGACATCGCGCGCCGGGCAGCGGTGAGCCGCCCTGCGGTCAGCAACTGGCAGCGCCGGTACCCCGATTTCCCCTGCGCGGTGTCGCGGACCGACGAGGACGTCGAACTGTTCCCGGAAGCCGAGGTGCAGGCATGGCTGGACCGCCGGGCTGTCCCCGCCAACGCCCGGCTCGCGGGTGAGGGGGCTGGGGCGACCTACGGTGACCGCTTCCGGCCGAGGGACGCCGGTGCGGAATTTGTCGCAGCGGTCCGCACGCTGACCGGAGATCCGCAGAGCTTCGGTGACCGCATGCCACACCACGATTACCTGTTGCTCCTGATGGCCCTGGTCCACCTGCGCCGACTGCGTCCGGAGGTCTGGCGCGAAGGCGAGCACGAGCAGGAACACCTGGCGGACACGGTGCGGTGCGTCCTCCAGGAGGAGGGCCTGAGCCACCTGTCGGAACTGCTCGCCCGTGCGCTCGACACGTGCTCACCGCGCACGCTCACGGGGATCGCCGTGGCGCTCGGCGCCGGATCGCCCGAGGCTCCTTGCGCGACGGGGACGGAGGCCGGCGCGGAGGCGTTCGACCTGCTGCTCGCGGCCTACGGAGAGACAG
Organism: Streptomyces sp. NPDC059166; assembly: GCF_042755185.1. Taxonomy (NCBI): domain Bacteria; kingdom Bacillati; phylum Actinomycetota; class Actinomycetes; order Kitasatosporales; family Streptomycetaceae; genus Streptomyces; species Streptomyces sp. NPDC059166. The sequence continues at coordinate 75,807 of NZ_JBHZCI010000008.1, forward strand.
CGAGCGGAACCGCCGGAGAGCTACCGACTCCGCCCGCGGTCGCTCGCGCGGTGGCCGGGATGCTGATGAGCGAGCCGCCCGCACCTGGCAGTCCTTCACTGCGACTGCACGATCCCTACTGTCGGGCCGGCGAGATGCTGGCGGCCTCCGTCGACGTCGCGCAGACCTTCGCCGGCGCGCCGGCTGCCGTGTCCGTCAGCGGCACCGGTGGCGACGCCCTGCACGGTGAACTCGCGCGGATGAACGTGGGGCAACGGGGTCTGCCGGCCGATCTGCGCCACGAGCCCGGCACCGGACCGGGGGGCAACGGCTCAGGCCCGGGAGAGGGGTTCGACCGCGTCGTGACGAACCCGCCGTTCAACGTCCGAACCCCCGGAGCCGCGCGGCGGTTCGCCCCGTACTGGAGATACGGTGATCCGCCTGCCCACAACGCCAACTACGGCTGGCTCCAGTACGTTGTCGGCAGCCTTTCCGCGCAAGGTCGGGCCTGCGTGGTGATGCCCACCAACGCGGCGTCCTCCGCCCACTCCGGTGAACAACGGATCCGGCGGGCCATGATCGAGGACGGTGCGGTCGAGGGCCTGGTCGCTCTGCCCCCGCACCTCTTCGCCGCCACCTCTGTCGCCGTGACCGTATGGCTCCTGAAACATCCGACGGGCTCCTGCCAGGACGTCTTCTTCGTCGACGCTACGCGTCTCGGATCCATGGTCTCCCGCACCCGGCGTGTGCTGTCGGCGGAGGACACGGACCTGCTGGTGGGGGTCACCCGGTCCAGAACGGTGCGTGAGGGGTTCAGCCGTACCGTCGGCATCGACGAGATCCGGACGAACGGACACTCGCTGAGTGCGACCGCGTATCTGACCACCCGGGCGACAGGGGGCGCTCGAACCGCGACCGAGGGCCGGATAAGGGAGTTGACCGGGCGCCTGACGGACCTCGGTGACCTGGCGCGCCGTACGGACCGGCACATCGAGGACCTGTTCAAGGAGTACGGACTGTGATCGCGGACGTTCAGGAGGAGCTGCCCGAGGGCTGGCGGGTCGTCCGGCTCTCGCAGCTGTGCGAGTTGCGGTCCGCGGGCACACCGCCGAGCGTGCTCCAGGAGGCGGAGCCGGGCGCGGTACCTCTGGTGCGGCCCGGCGACCTGAGAGAGCACAGGATCGTCCATTCCTCCGCCGCCTTCGTCAGTGGCCCGCGGGCCGAGGGCCAGGATCGCGGTCGGGTCCGTGCAGGCGACATCCTTGTCACCCGCACCGGCACCGTCGGGCGCGTCGCGCTGGTCACCGAGGCTGAGACGGGCTGGTTCCACAACTCCCACACGCTCTGCGTGCGGCCGTCCGATGAGGTCGTGGCACCGTATCTGGCCGGCTTTCTCGCAGGGCCCGGGGCCATGGCCTGGATGAACAGCCACGCAGCCGGGAGCGCCATCCGGTCGATCACCGTCGGCGCACTGGCCGGTCTGCCGGTCGTGCTCCCGCCGCTCGCCGAGCAGCGGCGGATCGGCGCCGTGCTCGGCGCACTCGACGAGAAGATCCGGGTCCACGAGGAGATCGCTCGTACGACGGCGCTGCTGCGGGACTCCCTGGCCGGGCTGCTGATGAGCGGGAGGCAGCCCGCGGGCCCGGAATGACAGCGGCTGCGCCCTACACTGGGGCTGTGGTGAGCACCGACTGGAAGACCGATCTCCGGCAGCGCGGCTACCGGCTCACGCCTCAGCGGCAGCTCGTCCTGGAGGCTGTGGACGCCCTGGAGCACGCGACGCCCGACGACATCCTGGGCGAGGTGCGCAGGACGGCGTCGGGTGTGAACATCTCCACCGTGTACCGGACCCTGGAGCTCCTGGAGGAGCTGGGGCTGGTCAGCCACGCCCACCTCGGGCACGGCGCGCCGACGTACCACCTCGCCGACCGCCACCACCACATCCACCTCGTCTGCCGGGACTGCTCGGACGTCATCGAGGCGGATGTCGACGTGGTCGCCGAGTTCACGGCGAAGCTGCGGGACACCTTCGGTTTCGAGACCGACATGAAGCACTTCGCGATCTTCGGGCGCTGCGCCGGCTGCTCTGCCGCGGCACTGCGGGGCGGGGCATCCGAACCGCCCACCGGCGGGTAGTCCGGGAACCAACGGCGGGCGGTGGCACGTCCCGTACGAGTCGTACGCTGGTCGCATGAAGAGCCCCCTGCTGTCCCTGCCCGGCGCCGTCCCCGCCGAGGGGCGCGACGAAGGAGTCGCCGCGCACTACGGCGACCTGTTCCGTGAGCAACGCACACTCGCCGACGGCAGCGGCCTCGTCGACCTCTCGCACCGCGCGGTCGTCACCGTCACCGGGGACGACCGGCTGTCCTGGCTCCATCTGCTGCTCACCCAGCACGTCAGCGACCTCGCGCCGCACCAGGCGACGGAGGCCCTGATCCTCTCCGCCAACGGGCACATCGAGCACGCCCTCTACCTGGTCGACGACGGTACGACGGTGTGGATGCACGCCGAGCCGGAGACCCAGGGCGAGCTGATCGCGTACCTCGAGTCGATGAAGTTCTTCTACCGGGTGGAGGTCGCCGACCGCACCGAGGACTTCGCCGTGGTGCACCTGCCGGCCGGTTCCATCGCCGAGGTACCGGACGGCGCCGCCGTGCGGGAGACGGCACACGGCAGGGACGTCTTCCTGCCCCGCGCCGATCTGGAGGCGTACGCCGCCGCGAACGGCCCGGCCGCCGGGATCCTGGCCTACGAGGCGCTCCGGGTCGAGGCGCACCGCCCGCGCCTCGGCTTCGAGACCGACCACCGGACCATCCCGCACGAGCTGGGCTGGATCGGCACCGCCGTGCACCTCCAGAAGGGGTGTTACCGAGGGCAGGAGACGGTCGCCCGCGTCCACAACCTGGGGAAGCCGCCGCGCCGCCTCGTCTTCCTGCACCTCGACGGCAGCGAGGTCCACCTGCCCGGTCACGGCACGCCCGTCCGGCTCGCCGCCGACGGTGAGGAGGGCCGCCAGCTCGGCTTCGTCACCACCTCGGCCCGCCACCACGAACTGGGCCCGATCGCCCTGGCACTGGTGAAGCGGAACGTCGCCGTGGACGCCGAACTGCTCGCGGGTGACACCGCGGCGGCGCAGGAGACGGTCGTCGAGCCGTAGGGACGCCCCGGTCGTCGAGCCGCAGGGGGCGCCCCGGTCGTCGAGCCGCAGGGACGCCCGGTCGTCGAGCAGCTGGGACGCCCAGGGAGGCGCCCTACACCTCGACCAGCACGGTGAACGGGCCGTGATTCGTGAGCGTGACGCGCATGTCCGCCCCGAACCGGCCCGTCTCCACCCGGGCTCCGAGCGCGCGCAGCTGTGCCACCACCTCGTCGACCAGCGGCTCGGCGACATCTCCGGGAGCGGCCGCGTTCCACGTGGGGCGGCGGCCCTTCCTGGCGTCCCCGTAGAGGGTGAACTGCGAAATGACCAGAATTGGTGCATCCACGTCCGAGCAGGACTTCTCGCCCTCGAGGATCCGCAGAGTCCACAGCTTGCGGGCGAGTTGCGCCGCCTTCTCCGCCGTGTCGTCGTGAGTGACCCCGACCAGCACACACAGGCCCTCGCCGACGATCTCGCCGACCGTCCCCGATCCGGAAGGGCCGTCCGAAGCGCCTGCCACGACGACGCTCGCGCCGTCCACTCTCTGTATCACCGCTCGCATACAGACCAACCTATCTTGGGCTGAACGGGTACAGAGCACCTGCGTGAACACCCTCCGTAGTGGCACCATGCACGATGTCGGTGTGCCGACGCACCGGTCGAGGGGACGGAACATCATGACGACACAGGGAACCGGGCCTTCACCCGGCGCCGTACCAGTGACACGTACATCCACCGGCCCGCGGCCGCCCGTGCAGCGGACCGTCGCCGGGCCCGGCCAGCCGCCCATCCCACCGCCCGTGCACCTGCCGGGGGCGGTGTGCGTGCCCGGTCAGACGGGCAGCGCCACGGCCGAGGGACTGGCCTCGTTGCGTCCGCAGCCCGAATTCGGCGGACTGCGACTTCCGGAACTGCGCACCCTGCGCCGTGACGCCCAGCGCGACGAGGCGGACCTGAGTTACGTACGGCGTCTGGTCCAGGGCCGTATCGACATCCTGCGGGCGGAGCTGGCCCACCGGGTGGACCCCGAAGCGCCCGTGGTCGACCGGCTGTCGGAGATCCTTGCCGACACCCCGTCCGCCCACCGCTCCTCGGCGCGGCACGTCACGCTGTCCACGCCGCGCAGCGACGAGTACCGGCAGCTGGCCGCGGACACGCTCGCCGAGGTCGAGCTCTCCGACCTCGACGCCCGGACGGACGAAGAGCTCCTCACCGCGATGGGGCGGCTCGTCCGCTACGAGCAGCAGGTGTCGCGGCGCCGGAGCAGGCTCCAGCGCACGGTGGACGACTGCAGCGCGGAGATCGCCCGCAGGTACCGTGACGGAGAAGCACAAGTAGAGGACCTGCTCGCCTGAAGCGACCCTTCCGGGGGCGGGTCACGCCCGTCACCGGAAGGCCGCCCACCAGCATGACCTCCTCCATACCCACCTCCGCGTCTCCCGTTCTCCCGGTCCTTGCCGAGGTCGTACGGTCCGGTTTCACCGAGGGCCACCACAGGGGGTCGCTGGTCCTCCTGGCGGCCGACGGGAGCGTGGAGCTCGCCCTCGGGGACCCGGCGGCCCCCGTCTTCCCGCGCTCGTCCAACAAGCCGATGCAGGCCGCCGCGATCCTGCGGGCGGGGCTCGACCTGTCCGGGCAGCGGCTGGCGCTGGCCGCCGCGAGCCACTCCGGTGAGGCCTTCCACCTCGACCTGGTGCGCACGATGCTCGCCGAGCACGGGCTGAAGCCGGACGACCTGCAGACGCCGCCGGACCTCCCGCTCGACCCGGTCGAGGCGGAGTCGTACCTGGCGGCGGGCGGCGTGCGGGAACCGCTCACCATGAACTGTTCCGGCAAGCACGCGGCGATGCTCGCGGTCTGCGTACGCAACGGCTGGGACACCGCCACCTACCTCGACCCGGCCCACCCGCTCCAGCGGCTGGTCGGCGAGGTCGTCGCCGAGGCGGCGGGTGAACCGGTGGCTGCGGTCGGTACGGACGGCTGCGGGGCCCCGCTGATGGCGATCGGGCTGGTGGGCCTGGCCCGCGCCTTCCGGTCGTTCGTGCTGGCGGAGCCGGGTACGGCGGAGCGCCGGGTCGCGGACGCGATGCGGGCCCACCCCGAGTACGTGGCCGGCACCAGGCGCCCGGACACCTGGCTGATGCGCGAGGTGCCGGGGGCGCTCTCCAAGATGGGTGCCGAGGCGGTGCAGGCCCTGGCCCTCCCGGACGGCAGGGCGCTCGCCTTCAAGATCGACGACGGTTCCGTCCGCGCCCTGGGCCCGGTGCTGGCCCGTGCGCTCGGGCTCATGGGCGTGGACAGCCCCGTGGTGTCCCGCATCGGGCGTGCCCCGCTGCTGGGCGGGGCGGCGGAGGTCGGCGGTATCCGGGCGGCTTTCTGAGGCATGGGACGTGGTGGCCTCCGGCGGGGGCTCGGGGCGGGGCGCGGGATATCCAGGCGACAGCGTGTCGTCCCGGCGCCTAGCGTGGGCCCATGAGCCTCGATCCGCGCACCGTGACCGCCGCAGAGTTCCCCGACTGGATGCGGGCCGTGGGCACCGGGTTCCTGCGGCCGCCGGTGCCGGTTCCGGCGGAGGAGGTCGAGGCGCGGCTGGCCAGGACCGATCTCGACCGCACCCAGGGCGTGTTCGACGCCGGGCGCTGCGTGGCCACCTTCCGTTCCTTCGCCCAGGAGCTGACCGTCGTCGGCGGGGCGCGGATCCCGTCCGACGCGGTCACGGCCGTGACGGTGACCCCGACGCACCGCCGCCGGGGACTGCTCGGCCGGATGATGGCCGCGGACCTGGCGGCGGCCAAGGAGCGTGGCGAGGTGGTCGCCTCGCTGATCGCCGCGGAGTACCCGATCTACGGGCGGTACGGATTCGGGCCGGCCGCCTGGACCACGAAGTGGGAGATCGACGTCCCGAGGGCAGGCCTGGACCCGCGTGCGAAGGTCCCCTCGGAGGCGGACGGCGGCCGGATCGACCTGGTCGAGGGGGCGGACGTACGCAAGCGCGGACCGGAGCTGCACAGCCGTCTGGCGGCACGGCAGCACGGGGTGGTCTCCCGCGACGAGCAGTGGTGGCGCCGCAGCACCGGGGAGGAGACCCCGGCGTCGGAGACGTGGACCGAGCCGTTCCACGCGGTGTACCGGTCGCCGGAAGGGACGGTGGACGGGATCATGACCTACCGTGCCGACGACCGCTGGGGTGACGCCAAGCAGCCGCTCAACACGGCCGAGGTCCGCGGCTCGATCGCCGCGACCCCGGAGGCGGAACGCGCGCTGTGGCGGTTCGTCTGCTCCGTCGACTGGATCACCACGGTCCGCAGCGGCGACCGGGCCCCGGACGATCTGCTGCCGCTCCTCCTGCCGGACCCCCGTGCGGCGCGCGTGGTGACCCACGCGGACTTCCTGTGGCTGCGCCTGCTGGACATCCCGCGCGCCTTGGAGGCCCGTACGTACGCCACCGAAGGCTCCCTCGTCCTGGAGGTGCGGGACTCCGCCGGGCTCGCCGGCGGCCGTTTCCTGCTGGAGGTGTCACCCTCCGGCGCCTCGTGCGCCCCGACGACACGGGACGCCGATCTCACCCTGGACGTCGCGGACCTCGCCTGCCTCTACCTGGGCGACGAATCCGCGCTGCGCCTCGCCGCGCTGGGACGCCTCGACGAGCACAGGGCGGCCGCGTCCGCGAAGGCGGACGCGGTCTTCCGGGCGCCACGGCGGGCGTGGTGCCCGGATGTTTTCTGAGGGGACGCGAAAGGGGGCCTTCGCGCGACCGGGGGTGGGGCACGGCGCGACGACCAGGCGATGACGCCCCGGCTCAGTCGGACGGTGGTGCGAACAGCAGGGCCAGGATGAGGGCTCCCGCGCAGGCGCAGTTGGTGCTGCCGATCTTGAGCCCCAGGGTCAACAGGCTGACGCCGAGGGTGCCCATGACGCCGTACTTCCACTGGATGATCTGCTCGAGGCCCAGAGTGATGAAGGGCATGGCGGTCACTCCTTCCCAGGTGGAGGGATCGGCGCGTCGCGCGCCGCTGGGTGGGGGAGGCCGGCTCTCGTGCGCGACGCTGCGCAGTGACCAGACAACTACCGTACAAGTCCCCCGTTTGACTTGTCGTACTTATGCCCGCCAGGAGTGGCCGTGCAAACTTGTATGGTTATTTGGTTAGTTGTTGTTCACCCCTGCAACTCACTCTTGGCGTGCATCAAGTGCCCGCATGCAGGCGGGTAGTTGTAAGGTTGCAGCGTGACAAGTGATGGTTCGGCCCCACGTGAAGGCACCTATCAGTACCGATGGGTTGCTGACGAACTCCGCAAGGAGATCAACAGCGGGGTTCACCGGCCAGGAGAACGCCTGCCCACACAGGAGGAGTTGGCCGCACGCTTCCACGTGTCCCGGGCGACGGTCAGCCAAGCACTGTCGTTGCTGCGCAAGGAGGAGCTGATCGTCACCCGGCAGGGGAGTGGATCCTTCGTGGCGTCAGATCCCGGAGACGGGCGTCAGGTGCCGTCTCCTACGGAGAGCCCGGAGAGCGGCGTGTGGGCCGTCGTGTCGGAGCGAGTGACACCGGTGCTGCTCAGGCCCTACCTGGTGGAGGCATTCGAAGCCAACGTGGTCAAGCTCGATGTCTTCTCGATGACGACGGAGTCGCTCGCCGCCAGGGTCGTGGACCAGAAGGACCGCATAGTTGCCCGCGAGATCCCCCCGCCCCGGAGCATCGCCGCCCGGCTGCTGCTTCCCAACACCGAGTCGACAGCGCTGGCGATCCCCCGGCAGGTGGCGGACGAGGACGATCCCCGGGTGCGTGCCCGGCTCGGCGGGATCCTGCACAGCCACGTGACCATGCTGCGGAACGCCCTCTTCGAACTCCGACGCCTCAAGCTCGTGGAAGAGGTCGACGTGCAGGTGCGCCTGGTCCCCTTCTCGCCTCAGATGAAGCTGTACATCCTGAACAACCGCGTGGTTCTCCAGGGCTTCTACATCCCCGAGGAAGGCATCGCGACCCTGCCCGACGGCGAAGAGGTCGCGACCTACGACGCCTTCGGCACGGGAGCGACCCTCTACCCGTTCCGGGCTGCGGCCGACTCCACTCCGGAGCAGGCCGGAGTCGTGCGGGCCGCGCGAAAGTTCTTCGACGCCACCTGGGAAAACCTGGCCACACGAGCGACGTTCTGACCGCACTCGGTGCGGCATCACCCCTTCACCGCTTCCCTTTTCCTTTCGAACGGATCACAGACATGAGTGCCCGGCCCGCTGCCTCCCTTTCCGGTGTCCTGGATCCGGACGCGCTCCTGGAATCGGCGGACTGCGTTCTTCTCGACTTCGACGGGCCCCTGTGCGACCTGTTCGCCGCTCGCCCGGCCACCGGGGTCGCCACTGAGCTGGCCGAACGGCTCCCCGGCTTCGGCTGCGACCCGCAGGTGGCGGTCTCGGTCGCGGGTGACCCGCTGGCGCTCCTCCAGGCTGTCTTCAAGCATCACGGACCCGGCCCCACGACCAGTCGTGCGGAGGAGTTCCTGGCCCGGGAGGAGATCGAGGCGGCCGGTGGCGCCACACCGACCGAGCACGCACGCGAACTCGTCGGGGCGCTGGCGGCTGGTGGATGGAAGCAAGCTGTCACGACCAACAACACCCCCGCCGCGGTGCGACGGTTCCTCGAGCGGCAGCGGTGGTCCGCGCCGGCTGCGGAGCACGTCCATGGGCGTGGTCCGGACCCGGCGCTGCTCAAGCCCGACCCTCACTGCTTGGTACGGGCCCTGGAGTCGACGGGGTCGGATGCGGCGACAGCGGTGATGATCGGGGATTCGTGCGCGGACTTCCTGGCCGCTCAGGCTGTCGGTGTACCGTTCATTGGTTACGCGGTGAGTGAGCGCAGACGCCGGGTCCTCGAGGACGTGGGTGCCCGGTGCACGGTGCGTTCGTTGCGGGGCCTTGCCGAAGTGGCCCTGCGGCGCGCGCGGTCGAGGCAGTCGGGAGCGGGACGGCTGCCGATCGGTGTCCGCGGCTAGGGGCAGGTCTGCCTCGTCCCGGCCCGGTGGGTGGCCGATCGTGTCCCTTCACGGTCGAGGGAGCGGCGTTGACGGTCGACATCACGATGGATGTGCGCGGGCCACTGGACGGTGGCGCCGGCGCTCCCCTCGACGGCACGGCGATCGAAGGTCCCTACAGAGGCCACTACCGTGAGACGTACGTATTCGCGCTGCCTCAGGGGTCGATGCGCTGCAAGGTGCATGAGCCACGCTCGGAGCTGTTCCGGTTCGACCGCAGTTGCTTCCTCTCCGAGGACCGGTTGCTGCTGGATCTGCGCGGCCGGGTGAGCCGCATACCGGAGATCGTCGAGCTCGACGAGCACGTGCTGCTGCAGGGGTTCATCGAAGGGCGCACGCTGGCCCGGCGGCCGGCGGGGGCTCTGTCCGTGAGGCATGCCGCCCAGCTCGGGCGTCTCTTCGCGGAACTGGTCGTGGTGGCGCCTGGATCGATCACCGCGCAACGGAGCTGTGACGGTGCGCACCACGCATCCGAGGGCGGATGCGGAGCCTTCCTGGACGGCCTTGTCTCGTTCACCGAGGAGCAGGTCTACCGACGCCACAGCGACCGGTTCGGCTCGCTCTTCCACGACCTGGGAGTGCGCGACGGTGCGATGGGCGGCATCAGGCGCCGGGCCCGGACGATGGCGGACCGGCCCTTCACACTCCTCCACGGTGATCTGCACCGGCTGAATCTCATCGTGGACAAGGCGGACGACCTCTGGGCCATCGACTGGGAACTCGCCATGATCGGCGATCCGCTCTACGACCTGGCCACGCATCTGCACCTGATGAGGTATTCCTCGCTGGAGGCCGAACGGATATCCCGTCTCTGGTCCGAGGCGGTCCGGGAGGTCAGGCCGGAGTGCGCCAAGGGGTGGCGGGAGGATGTGGACACGCTTCTGGAGTACAAGCGGGTCCACTCCGTGCACACCGATGTGATCCGCGGGGCGATCGGCCTGATACGGCCGGGATCCGGGCCCGCCCTGACCCGGATCCCCGTGACGGCGCACAGGATCCGTGAGGTGCTGTCACGGGCCCGCGCTCCCCTCGGGCTCGACTCGGTGCCGTCACCGCGCGACATCATGCGCGCCTACGACCGGTGGCTCGGTCACGTCACCGCGTCCGCGCCCTGAACAGCACCCCCGACAGGGCCACCGCCGCCAGCAGGATTCCGGCCGCCCAGGTGAGGGCGATCCAGGGGGTGTTGCCCACGGGCTGGTCCAGGAGGAGGCCCCGGAGCGACTCGATGGCCGGGGTGACGGGCTGGTGGTCGGCGAAGCCGTGGAGCCAGCCGGGCATGCTGTCGACCGGGACGAACGCGCTGCTCGGGTAGGGCAGGAAGGACATGAAGAAGGTGAAGCCGCTCGCCGCCTCCGGTGTGCGGGCGAGCAGGCCGATCGCCGCGGCGGTCCAGGACAGGGCGACGATGTAGGCGAGGAGCACCGCGGTGACGGCGAGCCAGCCCGTGAGGGTCGCCGCGGGGCGGAAGCCGATGGCGAGGGCGACGGCGAAGACCAGCGTGGTGGAGACCAGGTTGCGGACCGTGCTCGCCGCGACGTGACCGGCGAGCACCGGGAGTCCGGCGACGTCCAGGGAGCGGAAGCGGTCGATGATGCCGTTCTTCATGTCCTCGCTGACGGCCACCGCGGTCGTGGCCGAGCCGAAGCCGGCGCAGAGGAAGAGGACGCCCGGGACGACGTACATGACGTACGAGTCGTAGTCGGCCCCCGTGTCGATCGCTCCGCCGAAGAAGTAGACGAAGATCAGCATCAGCATGATCGGCAGCGCCATCGCGGTGATGAGCGCGTCGATGTTGCGGCGGCTGACGAGCAGGCTGCGGCCGGTCATGACCGCGGTGTGGGTCAGAACTCCGGGTGCGTCAGACATGGGCCGGTGCCTCCGTCTTCTCGGTGGTGAGGGCGAGGAACACGTCGTCGAGGGTCGCCCGGTGGAGGGTGAACCGGTCGACGTCGGTGCGGCCCGGGTCGATCTCGTCGAGGAGGGCGCGGGCGTGGGCGGCGGAACCGTCCGTGGGGAAGCCGAGTGTGAGGGTCTCGGGGGAGTGGTGGACCGCGCGGGTGGCGAGCCGGAGGTAGGCCTCGCGGCTGCTGAGGACGAGATCCAGGCGGTGCCCGGAGACCCGTGTCTTCAGCGCGTCGGGGGTGTCCTCGGCGACGATGCGGCCCTGGGCGAGCACGGAGATGCGGCCGGCCAACTGGTCCGCCTCCTCCAGGTACTGGGTGGTGAGGAGCACGGTGGCGCCCCGGCCCGCGAGGTCGCGCACCACCTGCCAGAGCTCCCGGCGGCTGCGGGGGTCGAGGCCGGTGGTGGGTTCGTCGAGGAAGAACACGTCCGGCTCGGGTGACCCGACCAGCCCGGCCGCGAGGTCCAGGCGGCGCCGCATCCCGCCGGAGTACGTACGTGCCTGGCGGCGGGCCGCGTCGGTGAGGTCGAAGCGGGTGAGGAGTTCGTCGGCCCGCTGCCGTGCGCGGGCGCGGTTCAGTCCGTGCAGCCTGGCCATCATCCGCAGGTTCTCCTCGCCGGTGAGCGCCTCGTCGACCGCGGCGAACTGGCCCGTGAGGCTGATGGCCCGGCGCACCTGGCGCCGCTCGGAGACCACGTCGTGGCCGGCGACGCGGGCCGTGCCGGAGTCGGCGGTGCTCAGGGTGGCGAGGATCCGCACGGTGGTGGTCTTGCCGGCACCGTTCGGTCCTAGCAGGGCGTGGATCGCGCCGCGGGTGACGGTGAGGCCGACCCCGTCCAGGACGCGGACCCGCGAGCCCGCTCTGCCGTGGGATTTGGTGAGGTTCTGCGCCTCGATCATGACGTCGTGCGTCCCTGTGCTCATGGAGCTCCCCCATCTGCGTATGACATACGCGTTACTGCGTAAGCATTACGCAAACCTAGGATGGTGGCAAGCCGGTACTGGGGAAGGTGGCTTCGGATGACGGAGAACAGCGGTGCGTCCGCGCCGGGCGAGACAGGCCTGCCGGCCAGCATCGAGGCTGCCTGGGGGCTGCGTGACCGTCCGGTCAAGGGACCGAAGCCCGGGCTGAGCCTGGACCGGATCGTCGCCGCCGCCGTGGCGCTGGCGTCCTCGGAGGGCGTCGCCGCCGTCTCGATGGGCCGGGTCGCCAAGGAGCTGGGCGCCTCCACGATGTCGCTGTACCGCTACGTCTCCGCCAAGGACGAGCTGTACGTCCTCATGCAGGAGGCCGCCATGGGCGCCCCCGAACCGCTGCGTGCCCTGGAGGCCGGGGCGGGCTGGCGGGAGGCGCTCGGCGAGTGGGCGTGGGCCCAGCGCCGGATGTTCCGGCGCAACCTGTGGTCCCTGCGTATCCCGATCACCGGGCCGCCCGCCAGCCCCCACTCGGTCGCCTGGTGGGAGCAGGGGCTGCAGGCGCTGGAAGGCACCGGGCTGGCCGAGGGCGAGAAGATCTCCGTGATCCTCCTGGTCTCGGGATTCGTGCGGAACGAGGCCCTCGTCACCAGCGACATCGCCTCCACGGTGGAGGAGAAGGGCATCTCCGTCGACGAGGTGATGGCGCGGTGGGAGCGGACGGTGAACCGGCTGGTCGACCCCGTCCGCCACCCGGCGCTGACCAGACTGCTTGCCTCGGGCGCCCTCAGTGAACCGGACCCGGACGACTACGACTTCGAGTTCGGCCTGGAGCGGGTGCTCGACGGCATCGAGGTGCTCATCGCGAGGGAGGCGCGGTCGTGACCGACGAGAAGATCAGCCTGCGCGAGCGCAAGAAGCAGCTGACCTACCAGGCCGTGTCCGACGCCGCGATCGCGATGTTCCTCGAGCGGGGCTTCGACAGGGTCTCGGTGGCCGAGGTGGCGGCCGCCGCCGACATCTCCAAGCCGACGCTGTTCCGCTACTTCCCGTCCAAGGAGGACCTGGTCCTGCACCGGTTCGCCGACCACGAGGACGAGGCGGCGCGGGTCGTCTCCGGCCGGCCGGACGGCATGTCCCCCCTCGACGCGCTGCGCCACCACTTCATCACCGGCCTGGACAGCCGTGACCCGGTGACCGGACTCTGCGACCACCCGCATGTGCTCGCCTTCCACCGGCTGCTCTACGGGACCCCTTCGCTCGTCGCCAGGCTGTACGCCTACCAGGGCCGCTCCGAGGAGGCGCTCGCCCGCGCGCTGGACCCCCGCACCCCCGTCGCGGCCCGGCTCGCGGCGGGGCAGATCATCGCCGTACTGCGCATCCTGGCCGAGGAGAACTGGCGGCGCGTGGACGCGGGGGAGAGCGCCGACCAGGTGTACGGGGACGCGAGGGCGGCGGCCGGGCTGGCCTTCGGCCAACTGGCGAAGGGGCTGTTCACCCCCCGGCCGGGGTGAGCCCGAACGGGCCGTACGGATTCGGACGGTTCGCGGTAGGGAGTGGCGGCCATGCCGAGCGCGACACCCGGGTGCGGATGACCACCCGCCGTTCAGCCACCGCCCCGTCATCCGTGCAGGTGTTCACGGACCAGAACGCCGGCGTACGGCTCCCCGGTGCGCCCCGCGTGGACCATCCGCTCCTTCACCTCGCGCAGTGTGCGCGGTCGGTATCCGGGCCCGGTGCAGCAGCCCATGTGGAAGCGGACGCCGGCGTTGAGCAGTACGGAGAGCGCACGCCATGCGGCGGTGTCACGCCGTCGCGGTGCCTGGAACGCCGCGCCCACGCCGATCAGCGCCCCCGCGCACCGGGGGCACCGGCGCTCCGGGCTTCCGCCTCCGGGCTGCTTGTAGGAGGCCCGGCAGGGGAGGCAGACGAAGGAGCTGTTGGCGGGCATGGGGCGAGGCTATGGGAGAGGGCCCTTGCCGTTCCACCGGTTTGAGGGCCCGCTCGGCGGACCGGTCCGAGCCGTCCTGCACCGCCCCAAAAGCGTTCGCGCGGTACGGGTCAGTCCTGCTGTGCTCGGGGGCAGCCGTGAAGTCCGACGAACCGGAGAGCCGCATGCCCCCGCAGATGGAACTGGTCGCGATCACGCTGGACTGCCCCGACCCGATGGCGCTGGCGGAGTTCTACCGGCAGGCCACCGGATACGAGCCGCATCCGAGGTCGGACGACGAGTTCGCCGGTCTCAACCGTGAGGACGGGCTCTTCATGGGGTTCCAGCGGGTCGAGGACTACCTGCCTCCGAGCTGGCCCGGGCAGACCTCCCCGCAGCAGCTTCACATCTGCTTCAGGGTCGCCGAGAGTCTGGACGCGGCCGAGGCGCGACTGCGGGAACTGGGGGCGGGGAAGCCGGAGTACCAGCCGCTGGGCGACAAGGCCCGGGTACTCACCGATCCCGCGGGTCACCCCTTCTGCATCGTCCGTCGCTGACCGCCCGGTCCTCGTCGGTCTCCCGGTTCCGCGGCGAGCGCGTCCAGGTCCTGAGGGGCCTGGCAGGCCGCCGGGAAGGTCGCCTCGAAGCCGTGTCCCGGAAGGTCGACGGCGGCTGACCGGTGCCCGAGCAGGGCGAGTTCGGCCTGGAGCGGTGCGAACGAGAACGAGTTGGCGAAGGCACCGTGGACGAGGACGAAGGTCGGTGAATTCTGCATGCCTCACCCTGCGACAGGAGCCTGCGGGCGGCAAGACCGGGAACGCGCCGGGGACCGGACACCTCCGGGCGGATCCCGCCGGCGTGCGGTCGGCACACCCGCGGGGCCGCTCCCGCCGATCCCGCGACCGGTTCCGTGCCGCCCGCGCGCGGCTCACGACCGGTTCCCGGTCAGGGGCTCAGGGTGCCGCCCCTGACTCCGGAGAGCGAGCCGGTTCGCAGATCCACGATCCACACGACGACCTCGGCCACGACGAAGAGGGCCACGACGCCGATGACGAGGACCCTGGCCCAGCGCGGGAAGGCCGAGGGCTCCCACCGGGGGGCGGGCTCGGACCGGCGGGTCCACAGCCACAGGTACAGGCCGACGCGTACGCACTCGCCGACGACGAACGTCGACACCCCGAGGGCGTTCCCGCCGTCGATCTCGGTGGTGGCGGTGTGCCCGGCCATCCCGGCGACGGTGATCACCAGGAGGTTGGGTACGAAGATCCAGGCGACAGCGGTCCACTTCCGAGCCCTTGTCCACCACCGGGACATGCACAGGGCCGCGATGCCGCCGTACATGAGCAGGAACACGGGCAGCCGGAGGATTCCGTGCACCGCCTCGCCCGGTGCGAGCTGAGCGACGATGCCCACGGCGGTGCCCGCGGCGAAGAGCCCGACGACCCTCTCCGGCCGCGTCCAGGAGGACTCCTTCGTGGCCGGACCCGCGGCGCGCACCGCGGCGGAGCCGATCTCGTACGGGTCGCCGCACTCGTCGAGGACCTCGGCGACCTCGCCGGGCCGCTCGGCGAGGGCGACGGCGATACGTTCGGCGAGGTCGCCGGTGAGCCGGGCGCGGGCGGAGGGCGGAAGGGCGGAGGCCGCTCGGTCGACGGCACTCAGGTAGCCACGGATCTCGTTCTCCGCGGCGTGGGGGCTGGTGGTGTGCACTGGACTCGATTCGGGTTCGTCGTCGGTGTACGCGGGACGGTCCTGAGGCGTGATCGCCGGCAGGTCAGCCGCGGTCTCGGCGTGCGGGCGGGCGTCGCCCGGTGGAAAGCACGGGGGGCGGCGTCGGGGAGTGGATCCGCGGGCGGGGGGGTGTGTGCGGCCCCGGGTACGTGCCCGGGGCGCCGCGTCACGCCGTGCGGCGGCGCAGGGTGCGCAGTGCCGCCCACCCGAGGAGCGCTGCCACGGCGAGGGCGAGCGCGCTCGAGGCGATCTGGTAACCCCAGTAGTCGCCCATGTCGAGGGAGTTGATGAGGTAGACGTCCTGGGGCAGCGCGTCGTAGAAGGTCAGACCGAGGATGCCGCCGGGGTGGAACCCGTGCACCTTGGAGAAGATCGGGAAGTCGACCAGCAGGACCAGTCGCGAGCGGACCAGGACCGCCGTCGCCAGCCAGGTCAGCAGCGGTGCGGCGATCAGCGCGGCCCAGGTGCGGCGCAGCAGCGTGCCGGCGTAGGCACCCGCGGCGGCTCCGAGGACGGTGTAGGCGACGGTGACGGGGCCGATGGTGAAGGCCGCCGTCGACCACTGGGCACCGTGCACCAGCAGATCGTGCTGGACGGCGTACCCGGCGCTGCGCTGGAAGAGCACCGTCAGCGGTGCGGTCAGCACGACGAAGACCGCCGCGACCGTGGCCCAGCGGACGCTGAACCACCGGGTGGGGGTGACCGACTGGGTCAGGGCGAGGACGACGCTCCGGCTCTCCCACTCTCGGGCCGTCAGCACCGCCACGGCCGCCGCGGCGAGGAGCGCCGGCAGGAAGGCGAGGCCGCTGCCGTCGTTCAGCAGCCTGGTCGTCAGGGTGTGGGCGTCGGAGACGAAGCTCTCGAAGTGGTAGGCGTGGTTGCCGACCCGTTCGCGCAGCGCGATGGCGTCCGCCCAGCTCCCGTAGTGGTACACGATCGGCACGGCGATGCGAACGGCCAGCAGCAGGACCACTGCGGCCACGAGCCAGTACTGACGCAGGGCGAGGCGCAGCAGGGGCAGCCGGGGGGACTCGTTCGCGGTGGTGACGGTGGTGGCGCTCATGCGGCGTGGTCCTTGATGATCGGTGCGGTGAAACCCCGGCTGCGGCCGGGTGCCTCGGGGCCCGTGAGGTGGGCGAGGACGAGTTCTTCCAGGGAGGGGGGACGGGCCTCCCAGTCCTGGGGCAGGGGGCCTGCCGGGCGGATCAGCGCGCTGGTGCCGCGTCCGGCGGGCCGTGACTCGATCACCGGGTGGTCGCCGAGCCGGTCGGCCCCGCCGGGGACGGTCACCACCGCGTGGGCGGCGGTGAGGTCGTCGATGTCGCCGCTGAGCCGTACCGCGCCCTCGTCGAGGAGCAGCAGGTGGTCGCAGGCGTCCGCCAGCTCGGAGATGATGTGCGAGGACATCACCACGGTGGTCCCGGTCTCGGCGACGTGGGCCATCAGGAGGCCCATCACCTCCCGGCGGGCCACCACGTCCAGGTCGGCCATCGGCTCGTCCAGCAACACCAGGTCGGCCCGCTTGCCCAGGGTGAGCGCCAGCGCGATCCGGGTCCGCTGGCCCCCGGACAGGTCCCCGACCCGGTCCGTCCGGTGGAAGCGCGACGGGTCCGCGATCCGCTCCACCAGCTCCGCGTCCCAGTCGCCCCCGTTGAGGCGCTCGACCGTGCGCAGGGTCTCGGCGACGGTGAACCGGTTGAACAGCGGCCGGCTCTGGGCGAGGAAGGCGACCCGGGGGTGACCGGCGCGCGGGGCTCCGCCCAGGACCTTCACCGTGCCCGACGTCGGCCGCCGCAGGCCCGCGGCCAGTTCCAGGAGTGTGGACTTCCCGGCGCCGTTCGGCCCGACGAGCGCGCAGACCACGCCGGCGGGTATCTCGAAGGTGCAGTCGTCCAGGACGTCCGGTCCCCGGCGCCGGTGTCGCATGCTCACACCGTCGGCGGCGAGCGCCGCGTCAGGGCTGGTGGGGTACGGCATCTGGTACCTGCTCCTTCGAGGGATAGAGGTCGTCGAGTACATCGGTGAAGAGTGCGGCCAGGTCGTCGCGCTCCAGACCCGCCTCACGGGCCCGGGTGGCCACGTCCGCCAGTTCGTCCCGCCAACGCGAGTCCGCCGCGGCGGCGGGAGCGCCGAGGGTTCCGGTCACGAAGGTCCCGTGTCTTCGCCGGGTCTCGACCAGGCCCTGGGACTCCAGCTCGCGGTACGCCTTGAGCACGGTGTTGGGGTTCAGCGCGGTCGCCTCGACCACCGCACGCGCTGTCGGCAGCCGGTCGCCCGGTGTCAGCAGGCCCATGCGCAGGGCCTGTTGGACCTGTTGGACGATCTGGACGTAGGCGGGAATCCCACCGCCCCGATCGATCCGGAAGGCGAACGCCACGGCGGAACCTCATTCCATCAATGGACTAATGGAATGATGCATTGAACTAGTGGAGTAAGTCAATGCGCGGCGATCGCGAGGCTCCGCCGTGAACTCGCCCGAGGGGCCTCGGCCGGGGCGGGGCCGGGCGCCGCGACGCGAGTACGCGGTCGGCGCCCGGGCGGTGCCCCGTCTCGGCCGAGGTGAACCATGGCGAGGCGCTGACCGGCAATGGTTCATCCTGAGTGAGGCGCTGTCCGGTGCGGCGTCCCGCTCGACCTGAGGTCCGGGGGTCCTGCGCCGCTTCGGCGCTCGGCGGCGAACTCGTCGAGGAGCTCGAACAGGACCTTGATCGCCCGCTGTTCGTCGCATCGCCGACGAGGCGACGCGTGGATCGCATCGAGGAGACGAGTTGATCGCGGAGTGCCGGCAGAAGGTGCGCGAGCGCTGTCTCGCCGCAGCCGTCATGCCGGCTCCCGGGCCGTGGCGGCCGGTGATGGACCGCGGGACTCCCGTCGGGGGTCTGCTCGGTGCCGGATTCGCCGTCCATCCCGACGGCGGACACGATCTCGTGATGGTCACGGCCTGCGAAGCCGCCAGGGAGGCGCTCGGTACTGCTGCACGCGCAGGAGACGGCTTGACCTGCCCTACTGGTCAAGTGACCGGCATCGGGCCCAGTCGCAACAGCACGGTCACGCATCGTTCGTCACAACAGCACGGTCACGCATCGTTCGTCACAACAGCACGGTCACACACCGTTCGTCACAACAGCACGGTCACACATCGTTCGGAACACTTTTGCAAGCAGGCGCTTGCAAAAGTTAGCAAGGGTGGGCAGTATCGAGGCATGGCATCACTCAACGTCGGCAATCTCGGCGAGTACCTGCGGGAGCAGCGGCGTACCGCGCAGCTCTCGCTGCGGCAGCTCGCCGACGCCGCCGGGGTGTCCAATCCGTATCTCAGCCAGATCGAGCGCGGTCTGCGCAAACCGAGCGCGGAGGTGCTCCAGCAGGTCGCGAAGGCCCTGCGGATCTCCGCCGAGACGCTCTACGTGCGCGCCGGGATCCTCGACGAACGGGAGCGGGAGGAACTGGAGACGAGGGCGGTCATATTGGCCGATCCGTCGATCAACGAGCGGCAGAAGAACGTACTGCTGCAGATCTACGACTCCTTCCGCCGCGAGAACGGTTTCGATGTCGCGCCCGACACCGGCGCCGAGTCCCACGGCGGGACCGGTGCGGAGAGCAGAATCGACGCCGAGGCGGAAAGCGGTGCCGGTGACGCGAACGGTGCCGGTCCGGATGCCCGCGGCCCCCGTACGGCCGGCGGCAGTGATGCAGACCCACCAGCTAACTGACTTCTGATGATCCGGGAGGACCACAGTCATGGCCATCACCGATGACCTGCGTAAGACCCTCACCGACCCGACCCCCCTCTACTTCGCCGCAGGCACGGCCGACCTCGCCGTGGAGCAGGCGCGCAAGGTGCCCGCGCTGATCGACCAGCTGCGCGCCGAGGCGCCCGAGCGGTTCGAGGCCGTGCGCAACACCGACCCGAAGGCCGTCCAGGAGCGGGTCACCACGGGGGCCAAGGAGGCTCAGGCCACCGTGCAGGCGAAGGTCAGCGAGGTCTTCGGCTCGCTGGACACCGACCTGAGGAAGTGGGGCGAGAGCGCCCAGGACCTGGCACTGCGGGGTGTGGGTGTGGCCGCCGAGTACGCGGTCCGGGCCCGTGAGACGTACGAGAAGGTCGCCGAGCGCGGTGAGCTCACCGTGCGTACCTGGCGCGGCGAGACGGCCGAGGAGATCATCGACATCGCGGCCGTCGTCGAGGCGGAGCCGAAGGCGGTGCCCAAGCAGAAGTCCGACGCGGCGGTGAAGCCGGCGACGCCCGCGAAGCCGGTGGCCCCCGCCGCGAAGAAGCCCACCCCGAAGGCCGCCGAGTCCAAGGCCGCCCCGGCCGCGACGGCGAAGAAGACCGCGCCCGCGCGCAAGCCCGCCGCGAAGAAGGCGACCCCGCCCTCCGCGAAGTAGGACCCGCGCGGGGTCCGGCGCGCGCGTATAGCGCGCGTGCGGGGCCGGATGCGTGTGAAGTCCGGCGCGTGCGAGGTCGGACGAGTGCGCAGCAGGCCGTGGACCGCTCCGCGAGGCCGGGCGGGGCGGTCCCAGGATTGCCGGGCCGGGGACCCGGGCACCTTTCGGGATGCCCGGGTCGTTGTCCCAGTACCTCGTCGTCCCGGTACGTTGGCCACGAGGCGCTCATCCACTGACTAGGCGGTGCTCACCGTGTTGCTCGAAGCATTCGGCTCTTTCCTCCAGCTGCTGTACCTGGCCATGCTCGTCCTGGCCGTGGTCGCGCTGGTCTTCGCCGTGACGGCGCGCGAGGACGCCTACCGGGCCGCGGACAAGCAGAAGAAGTCCTTCTGGCTGATCATCCTCGGCGTGACCGTCTTCGTGAACCTCGTGATCCCGATCCTGTTCCTGCAGATCGCGGGCGTCATCGCCTCCATCGTCTTCATGGTGGACGTGAAGCCCGCGCTGAAGGCGGTGTCGGGCGGAGGCCGGAGCGGCGGTTCCAGCAGCGACGGACCGTACGGCCCCTACAACGGCGGGCGCTGAGCGCCCGCGGCGGACGTGGCACCGGGGCGGGAGCGCAGGGCGCTTCCGCCCCTTCGCCGTATCCGGGACTCGTCGCGTTCGAGGAGGAGCACCGCGACGTCGTCGGTCAGCTCGCCGCCGTTCAGCTCCTGGACCTGGGTGACCGCGGACTCCAGCAGCGCCTCTCCGCCCAGCCCCTGGTCCAGGCGGCCGTTGACCATGGCGACCATTCCGTCCTGGCCCAGCCGCTGGGTGCCCTCCTGCCCGACGCGGCCCTCGATCAGCCCGTCCGTGTACATCATCAGGCTCCAGGAGCCGCCCAGCTCCACCTGGCGCCGCGGCCACCGGGCGTGCGGCAGCAGGCCGAGTGCCGGGCCGCCGTCCTCGTACGGCAGGAGCCGTGCCGCCCGGCCCTTGCGGGCGATCAGCGGTGCCGGGTGGCCGGCGATGCAGAGGCCGGCGCGGCGCCCGTCGGGTGCGATGTCGAGGGTGCAGAGCGTCGCGAAGATCTCCTCGCTCTGCCGTTCGTGCTCCAGGACCTGCTGGAGGGTGGAGAGCAGGGCGTCGCCGCAGAGCCCGGCCAGGGTGAGGGCACGCCAGGCGATACGCAGTTCCACGCCGAGCGCGGCCTCGTCCGGACCGTGGCCGCAGACGTCGCCGATCATCGCGTGAACCGTGCCGTCGGACGTGCGGACCGTGTCGTAGAAGTCCCCGCCGAGCAGTGCGCGGCTGCGCCCGGGACGGTAGTGGGCGGCAAAGGCGAGGTCGGATCCATCGAGGAGCGGGGTGGGGAGCAGACCGCGCTCCAGGCGGGCGTTCTCCTGGGCGCGCAGACGCGACTCCGTCAGCTGGTGCTGGGCGATGTCCGCGCGCTTGCGCTCCACGGCGTACCGGATGGCCCGGCTGAGGAGGCGTCCGTCGAGCTCGTCCCGGAAGAGGTAGTCCTGCGCCCCCACCCGTACGGCCTCGGCCGCGCGCTCGGCGTCGTCCTCGGCGGTGAGCGCGAGCACGGCGTGACGCGGGGCGATGCGCAGTACGTGTTCGAGCGCGGCGAGCCCGCCGGTTGCCCCGGTCCCGGCGTCGCGGGCCTCGGCACGTGCGCCGGCCGGACGGGCCGCCGTGTCGAGGTCGAGGTCGAGCAGGATGCAGTCGACGTCGTCGGTGAGCAGCCGCCCGGCCTCGGTGAGGTTGCGGGCGGTACGGACACGGACCCGCGCACCCGAGGTGGACGACAGATCCGGTACGGCGAAGGTGCCCGCAGGGTCGTCCTCGATCACCAGGAGTGTGAGGTCGGCGCCATGAGTGGTCTCCGCAGCGGGAACGGCACGTTGCTGCGGTACGGGTACGGGCATCGGTTCGGGTTTCCTTCCCTCCCCCCGAGGGCGCGGGCGGGCCGACGAACGACGACCCGCCGACGGGACGATAGCGGTCCGTGGCGGGGGAACGGAATGGTGCCTGGCGATCATCCCGTGTACCGGGCAGGGCCATAAGCCGCTTCCCACCACGGATCCGGCGTGATCGGCGCGCATGAAACGGACATGAGGTCATGACAAACATCACGCGGCCGACACGCACCGCACACATCGCCCGGCACGTCCGCCGGGATGTCCTACGCGTGGCTGGAACCGGCATGTGAGCGCTGGAGGAACCGAGGGCGCCGGGGAGGCCGAGGGCGCGGGACCGGAGTGGGGAGTTGACCGGTCTTGCACGGACCCGGGCGGGTGTGCGGACCCGGGCGGGTGTGCGGACCCGGGCGGGTGTACGGACCCGGGCGGGTGTACGGACCCGGGCCGGTGTGCGGACCCGGGCCGGTGTGCGGACCCGGGCCGGTCGGACAGCGACCGGTCACGCACACGCCGGTCTTCGGGCACGGACCGGTGCACGGGCACGGACCGGGACCGGTTCACGGGCAGGGACCGGCTCACGGGCACGCGCCGGTTCCACGGACGTGGACCGGTCTACGGATACGTACCGGTCGCCGGGCGCGCGCCGGTCGCCGGGCGCGCACCGGTCCCCGGGCGCGCAGCGGTCCGCGGACACGGACACGGACCGGGGCCCGGTGCGCGACGGCCGGCCTCCGGCCACCAGGACTGACGGACCGGGTGGCCGTTCACAACTCCCGGCGGCTACCTGCCGACTACTTGTCCGGCCGGACCACGCCGAGGATCTGCATGGAGCCGGCGCCCGTCAGCGTGACCTGCCGTCCGGGGCGGGGTGCGTGGACGATCGAGCCGTCGCCGACGTACATACCGACGTGGCTGGCGTCGCTGTGGTAGATGATCAGATCGCCGGGGCGCATGTCCTGGATGGGGATGTGGGGCAGTTGCCGCCACTGCTCCTGGGACGTCCGCGGGATCGGGTTCTTCGCCGCGGCCCAGGCCTGCGAGGTCAGTCCCGAGCAGTCGTACGAAGCGGGGCCCTCGGCCCCCCAGACGTACGGCTTGCCTATCTGGGCGGTCGCGAAGGCCAGGGCCTTCCTGCCGGCGGCGCTCGCCTCGCGGTTGATGTCCTTCAGCGCACCCGAGGAGAGCCAGGCGGCCTGTGCCGTCGACGCAGCGTCCTGTTCCATCTTCAGGAGCCGGGCCCGCTCCTCCTCGGCGAGCTCCGATTCCAGCTTCTCCGCGGCCTTGATCTGGGCGTTGATGCTCTTCTTGGCCTTGGCCTGCTTGACCCGGCTCGCCTCGACCTTCTTCCAGTTGAGGCTTGCGTCCTGGGTGTACGTCTCCAAGTCCTCCTGGGCCTGCTCCAGTTCGGTCAGCATGCCCTTGGTCGCCTGCTGGCCCTGCCGGGCCTGGTTGATCCCGTCCATGAAGAGGTCGGGGTCGCCGCTCAGGACGAGCTGGGCACCCGGCGGGAGCCCGCCGTTGCGGTACTGCTCGCGCGCCTGGGCGCCCGCCCTGTCCTTGAGTTCGGCGATCCTCGCCTGACCGTCCGCGATCGCCTTCGTCAGCTTGACGATCTCGGCGGACTGCTTCTTGGACTCCTCCTCGGCGAGGTTGTACGCGTCGGTCGCCGCCCCCGCCTTCCGGTAGAGGGTGTCGATCTCCTCGCGCACCTGCTCGAGCGTCTTCTTCCCCGGGGCGGCGGACGCCGTGGCGGACGGGGCCGGCTCCGGTATCGGAGCCGCCATGGCCTGGACCGGCGCGGTCAGCACGGCCAGTGCGCAGACCAGAGTGATCGCGGCAGAGGCACAGTGGCGTCGGTTCACAAGCTCCCCCTCGGGGCGAGAGGCAATGGCAGCCTTCCCGCCTACAAGTGACTTACCGTCAGTAACTTCTGGGTGGTGACGCGATCGTGCCACGGTGTCCCGAAAAGCAACAGAGGTCCGCGTCACCGGCCCCGTCACACAATGAGACGAACAATGATCCACCGGTGTTCCCGGATCCACCCCTGTTCACGGGCCGTTTCCGCCTCGGACGTCCCTTGTCCGCCGGGAGTGCGGGCCGGCTGGGCGGGTGATGGCGGGCGGGTGGTGACGGGCGGGTGGTGGCAGGCCGCGCCGTCCGAGGAGGGCGCGGCCGGTCGGCGGGCGGTGGCCCGCCCCGTCGGCTCGGCACGCGGGTCCGGCCTCCGGGTGGCGGTCCGCCTCAGCCGCCGGGACGCAGGGCGGTCCAGCGGACGGTGATCTCCCCCTGGCGCCAGCGGCGCTCCCCGTCCGTCAGCGGCCAGTCGGCCGAGACCGCCCGGACCGCCGCGATCCAGCGCTGCCGGGCACCCAGCGACGCGTAGGGCGAGGCCGTGGCCCAGGCGCGGTCCAGATCCCGGAGGAAGGCGTGGACCGGTTCGCCGGGCACGTTGCGGTGGATCAGCGCCTTGGGGAGACGCTCGGCGAGGTCGGAAGGGCGGTCCAGGGAGGCGAGCCGGGTCGCGAAGGTGACGGTTCGGGGGCCTTCGGGGCCCAGCGCGACCCACACGTGCCTGCGGCCGATCTCGTCGCACGTCCCCTCGACCAGCAGGCCGTCCGGCGCGAGACGGGAGCACAGCCGCTGCCAGACGGCGGTGACCTCGCCCTCGTCGTACTGCCGGAGCACGTTCGCCGCTCGGATCAGCGTCGGCCGGCCCTCCAGGGGGACCTCGAAGCCGCCGTGCGCGAAGGTGAGGCCCTCCCGCTCGTACGGCCGCGCCGCCGCGACGCGTACGGGGTCGATCTCGATGCCCACGACGGTGGTGCGCGGCTCGGCGGCGCGCAATCGCTCCAGCAGTTCCACGGCGGTCCAGGGTGCGGCGCCGTAGCCCAGGTCGACCGCGACGGGGGAATCGCTGCGGCGCAGGGCGGCGCCGTGGGTGGCTGCGATCCAGCGGTCCATCCGGCGGAGCCGGTTGGGGTTGGTCGTCCCGCGGGTCGCGGTGCCGATGGGGCGCTGGTGCATGGGAGCGAGCGTATGCGAAGCGCGGCCGGGCAGACGTGGGGGAGCAGGGCGGGGAGGGCCACCGGCATGCCGCTCCGGCACGCCGGGGAGAACGCAATGATTTGGCAAAGTGGAAATGAAAGGCTTGGTTCCACTGTTTTCGCCCTTCGAAGGGGCTCTCTGCCCCCGACGCGTCATGCCCTGAGCGAGGAGGAGCGGACCGTGAGCCAGTACGTCTCCCGGCTCGGCAGCAGCCGTGCGGCACCCCGTATCCGCTTCCCGGGCGGATTCGCCGGGAGCCGCAAGCCCCGCCGGGTCGCGATGCTCTCGGTGCACACCTCCCCGCTGCACCAGCCCGGCACGGGCGACGCCGGCGGCATGAACGTCTACATCGTGGAGCTGGCCAAGCGCCTCGCCGCGATCAACATCGAGGTCGAGATATTCACCCGGGCCACCACCGGCGGGCTGGCCCCGACGGTCGAGCTGGCGCCCGGGGTCCTCGTCCGGCACATCGACGCGGGCCCTTACGAAGGGCTCGCCAAGGAGGAGCTGCCCGCCCAGCTCTGCGCCTTCACCCATGGGGTGATGCAGGCGTGGGCCGGCCAGCGGCCCGGCTACTACGACCTGGTCCACTCCCACTACTGGCTCTCCGGGCAGGTCGGCTGGCTGGCCGCCCAGCGCTGGGGCGTACCGCTCGTCCACGCCATGCACACCATGGCGAAGGTCAAGAACGCCGCGCTCGCCGAGGGCGACACCCCCGAGCCCGCCGCACGTGTCATCGGCGAGACCCAGATCGTGCACGCCTCCGACCGGCTCATCGCCAACACCGCCGGGGAGGGCGACGAGCTCATCCGCTTCTACGAGGCCGACCCGGCCTCGGTCGCCGTCGTGCACCCAGGGGTCAACCTCGAACGGTTCCGCCCCGGCGACGGCCGCGCGGCCGCACGCGCCAGGCTGGGCCTGCCGCAGGACGCGCTGATCCCGCTGTTCGCCGGTCGGATCCAGCCTCTGAAGGCACCGGACGTACTGCTCCGCGCGGTCGCCGTACTCATGGACCGGGACCCCTCCTTGCGCTCCCGCATCGTTGTCCCCGTCGTCGGCGGCCCCAGCGGCAGCGGGCTCGCGAAGCCCGAAGGCCTGCAGAAGCTCGCCGCGCGCCTGGGCATCGCCGACGTCGTACGGTTCCACCCGCCGGTCGGGCAGGACCAGCTCGCCGACTGGTTCCGGGCTGCGTCCGTGCTGGTCATGCCCTCGTACAGCGAGTCCTTCGGGCTCGTCGCCATCGAGGCGCAGGCGGCCGGCACGCCGGTGGTCGCGGCAGAGGTCGGCGGCCTGCCGGTCGCGGTCCGCGACGGGGTCAGCGGATTCCTGATCCAGGGCCATGCCCCCGAGGCGTACGCACGGGCGCTCGGCAGGTTCGCGGACGACGCGGGGCTGGCAGGGCGGATGGGAGAGGCGGCCGCCGCGCACGCCCAGTCCTTCGGCTGGGACACGGCCGCCGCGGCCACGGCCGATGTCTACACGGCGGCGATGCACGACCACCGGCGCCGCGCCCGCTCGCACCACCGCTGAGGACCGTCCGCACCACGGCCGAGGGCCGCCGTCCACTCCTGGGCGCGACCGCCTGTCGTACGCTCGCACCATGGCTGACGTATCCGAGGAAGCAGCAGCGGCGCAGGTCATCGAGGCGACGCTGGACGACGCCGAGCTCGAGTGGGAGAGCCCCGGGCCCGGCAACTACGTCGTGAAGCTGCCCGGTACGCGCAAGCTGTCCACGACCTGCTCACTGATCGTCGGGCAGCACTCCCTCTCCCTCAACGCGTTCGTCATCCGCCACCCCGACGAGAACGACGCCGCGGTGCATCGCTGGCTCCTGGAGCACAACCTCCGTCTCTTCGGGGTTAGTTACGCCATCGATCAGCTCGGCGACATCTACCTCGTAGGCAGGCTCCCGCTCTCGGTGGTCACGCCCGAGGAGCTCGACCGGCTCCTCGGGGCGGTGCTGGAGGCGGCCGACGGCGCGTTCAACCCGCTGCTGGAGCTGGGTTTCGCGAGCGCGATCCGCAAGGAGTACGCCTGGCGCGTGGAGCGCGGCGAGTCCACCCGCAACCTGGACGCCTTCACCCACCTGACGAAGCGACCCTCCTGACCGGGCAACCCTCCTGGCCGGGCGACCCTCCTGACCGGGCGACCCTCCTGACCGGGCGACCCTCCTGCCGAAGCGGCCCTGCCCTCAGGCAGGAAGGCTGCGCGACGGGGTACCGGTGCCGCGGGTTCAGGACAGTCGGTCGAGTGCCGCCTCCAGCCTCGGTGCCACTTCCTTCCAGGTGAGGTCCAGCACCTCGAGGTCCGGGCCCCGCGGCACGGTCTCGGTGAGCATGATCAGGTAGAGGTAGCTCCGGTAGAGGTCGAGACGGCGGCGTACGGACGGGGAGAAGACGAGTGGTTCGGCGGCCGAGGCCGCGTACCCCGCGAGGAAGTCCGCGTCCGTCTCAGGATCCTCGAACAGGGAGGTGGAGACCAGGTCGGCGACCGGGTCGCCCCAGAACATCCGCTCCCCGTCGATGACGCCCCCGACGCGCAGCGCGCCCGGCTCCCCGGTCACCAGGACATTGCCCTGCCACAGGTCGAAGTGGACCAGGGCGGGCCGGGTCACCTCGTCCAGTACGTCCGACGCCCCGGCGAGCACCGAACGGATCGCCTCCACAGGGCGCGGCAGGCGCGCGGCGAATGCCAGGGCGTCGGCGAGCACGGCCTCCGTCATCGAGGTGAACGCCGCCCGCCAGGTGGGGGCGAGCGGCCCCAGGGCCTCGGACGGGTATCCGAACCCCGCCGGTCCGGTCACCCCGTGGAGCAGACCGACGATGCCCCCGAACTCGGTGCGCAGCGCCCGGCTGTCACTGGCCTGCAGCTCTTCGGTCATGGTGCTCCAAGGGCGCCCGGGGCACGTGGTCATGACGAGATGCATGCCGGCCGGCCCGTCGGGGGAGAGCGCGCTCCGCACCACCCGGGGGATCACCCCGCCGCCCACCTCGGCGGCCGCACGGTAGAAGGTGAACTCGTTGACGAGCAGGCGCCGTTCGTAGCTCAGCCCCGTGGGGTGCCCGGGCGGCACCTTCACCACCCAGTCCCTTCCCTTGTCCAGGATCACGCGGGTGACGGTGTTGTAGGTGCCCCCGGTGAGCGGTTCCCGCGAGACGACCTCACTCTCCCGGACCCCGAGGGACGTCAGTACGGCTGCTGTTGCGTCGACGGACATGCGGGCCCCTCATGGCTGGACTGTGTGCACGAGCCGACCCACAGCGCTCTCACAGCGTGATCACAGCGGAGTCACGATCACATCCCGTGACGGCGCGAGCCGGGCATCGGACAGGTGCCCGATCGTAGAGTGTGCGACACCGCGACAGCCCTCCCCGGGTGCCGAAGTGCGCGCTCGGGCGGCGCTGTTGCTCCTTCGAACGGAGAGTTGAACGACCCATGCGCACCGCTGCCGTACGCCGCACCGCCCTCGCCGCCGCCGTGGCGTCCCTGGCCCTGCTCGCCACCGCGTGCAGCGGTTCGGATTCCGATGCCAAGGGTGACGGCGGTGCCGCCGGAGGCAAGGACGAGGCGTCCGCCAAGCCCTCGGCGGTCAAGGCGCTGACGACGGCCGAGCTGGAGAAGGCGTCCCTGGAGCAGGGTGATGTCGCGGGGCACAAGGTCACCAGGACCGGGCCCGAGGACATCGCCCGGCCGGGAGAGGTCACCGTGGACAAGAAGGAGTGCGAGCCCATCGGGTTCGCCTTCTACGGCGTCGAGCGGGGCACCCCGGTGGGGAACGCCGGACGCAAGGTCGTCCAGGAGCCCAAGGTCGACGAGACCGCCGATCCCGAGGACGCGCTGGCAGGCATGCTCGACATGACCTCCTCCCTCGTCACCCTCGCCTCGTACGACGGTGACGGAGCCGCGAAGAACATCGCCGAGCTGCGCGAGTCCGCGGCGAAGTGCGCGACCGGCGGCTTCACGCTCACCATGAAGGGTTCGAAGCAGAAGGTCACCAAGCTGACCGAGGAGAAGGTGACCGGCGGCGAGGAGGCGCTTGCCTGGCGGGTGCAGATGGGTGAGGGCGACGAGGCGGCCCCCTTCAAGCTGGTGAGCCTGCGTCAGGGCGGCACCGTCGCCACGTTCTTCTCCTTCAATCTCGGGAAGACCGGGGCCGACGCGGACTTCCCGCTGCCGACCGCGGTCATCGAGGCGCAGGTCGGGAAGCTCGGCTGAGTGTGCTCGGGTGAGGGGGCGGGGGCTGGGGGACCGGCTTCCGCCCCTTCGGCTTCCGGGGCAGCGCGAAGCACACGGCGGTGAGGACCAGCAGTGCCCCGCCGAGCTGGGCCGGCGATAGGGATTCGCCCAGCACGACGTATCCGAGCGTCATCGCGGCGAGCGGCGAGCCGAAGCCCAGGACGGACACGGTGAACGCGGGCAGCCGCTCCACCCCGCGGAACCACACGGCGTAGGCGAGCAGTGCGCCGACGAGGCCGAGGTAGGCGAACCCGGCGACGTTCCGGCCGTCGACCGATCCCGGCAGTCCCTCCCCGATCAGCATCGCGGGCAGCAGGACGATCCCGCCGGCGCTCAACTGCCATCCGGTGAAGGTCAGCAGGCCGATCTCCGGCGGACGGCCCCATCGCTTGGTCAGCACGATGCCGGCGGCCATGCACACGGCTCCGAGGAGTCCCGCGCCGATACCTGCCGCGTCCACGCCGGCGCCCGGTGTCAGGGCGAGGAGGCCGACGCCGGCCAGCCCCAGGCCGCAGGCGACGGCGCTCGCGGCGGTGATCCGCTCCTTCAGCAACAGCGAGGACAGGGCGAGCACGATCGTCGGCTGGACGGCCATGACCAGGGCGGCCACCCCGCCGGGCAGGTGGTAGGCGGCGACGAAGAGCAGGTAGAGGAACGCTCCGATGTTCAGCGTGCCGAGCGTGGCGGCCCGCCACCACCAATCCCCGCGAGGCAGTTGCCGGCCGATGGCGAGCAGGATCAGCCCTGCGGGCAACGCCCTTACGGTCGCGGCCAGTAGGGGCCGGTCGGGCGGCAGGAACTCCGTGGTGACCAGATAGGTGGAACCCCACACCAGCGGGGCGAGGGCGGTGACGGCCGAATCCGCCGCGATCCGGTTTCCGCTCATCGGGCACCTCCGCTCGAGATCTTCTGCGTCATGACAGGACGGTAGCGTGATTACTTAGCACTAAGCAACCTGATATCTCAACGCTAAGTCAATGCTGAGCGAAAGTTATGCTGAACGCATGAGTGACCATGTGGACCGCGTACTGGCGCAGTGGGCGGAGCAGTGCCCCGGCCTCGACACCTCGTCGATGGGGGTGATCGGGCGGATCAAGCGGCTGGCCAGGATCGTCGAGGCGGAGCAGCGTGCGGTCTTCGGCGCGCACGATCTCGACCCGGCGGCGTTCGACGTCCTGGCCACGCTGCGGCGCAGCCCGGCGCCCCATCGGCTCACCCCGGCGGAGCTGATGCGGTCCGCGATGGTCACCTCGGGAGCGATCACCCAGCGGCTCGACCGGCTGGAGGAGCGTGAACTCGTGACGCGTACGCGAAGGGCGGAGGACGCTCGCAGCGTGCACGTCTCGCTCACCCCGGCGGGCAGGAAGCTGATCGACCGGGTGCTCGGGGACCACGTCGAGAACCAGAACCGCCTGCTGTCGGGCCTGGGCGAGGGGCAGCGCGAGCGCATCGCGGACGACCTGCGAGACCTGCTGGAGTCCCTCGGCGACACCGACCGGCAGGTCGGACTCCGGTGACGAGGGCTGGACGCACGGCCCGGCGGGCTGCTGGGCGGGAGGGTGCCCAGGAGCCGCGGTGCCGTGTCAGGGCAGGGGCACGAGCCTGACCACGGTGACCGTCAGCACGGAACCGGAGACGTAGTACAGCACGATGGCGCCGGCCACCGTCGCCTCCCGCCGGTCACGTTCACGTTTCACGGCGGTCGATGCGTGACCGTACGGGTCCAGGCCCAGGGTGCGCGCCATCTCGTCCCGGAACGAGTCGCCGTCGCGCATCTTGGCCAGGGTGTCATCGGCGGGCGGGGCGAAGGAGATGCGGAAACTCAAGCGACGTTCCGCCTCTCGGCCTCGTCCCGAGCCAGCCGGTCCAGGATCTTCTCGGCCTCCGGGTCGGGCACGGACTCGAGCATCCAGTGGCGCATCACGGCCTGGATCTCGTGCACCCCGGCGTCGTTGATGGCCTCGTCGAACTCCGCGCGTCTCTCCTCGGGGAGTGCGGCGCGGATCGCCGGGATGCTGTTCGGCACATCGACCTCGGTGCCGCCGACGTAGGTCTTCAGAGACTCGCCCATGACCGCTCTCCCGATCTCCTTGCTTCGCGCGCCCCGCCCGCCCCTGCCCTCATGGATGTGTTCTGGGTAACAGGCCGGTGTGGGGGACACGTTAGCGGGTGCCGGACCGGCGGGGCATGACGCGTGCCGCCGGTCCGGCCGGATGCCGGGACGGTGGGGTGTGACGGGTGTCGCCGGTCCGGCCGGATGCCGGGACGGTGGCCGATCGGGCTGCCGGGGCGGCCGGTGCCCGACGGGCAACGGCCGTCGGCGCAAGGGCTGTCGGCGGCGCGGTCTTCAAGGGCCGTCGCCGTCCCACGACATCCGGTGCCCGCACGTCAATCCGCTGTGCCATGCACCGCGTCCGACGCCGGGCGTCGATCCGCCTTGCGGTGCACCGCGTCCGATGCCGGGCGCCGATCCACCTTACGGTGCACCGCGTCCGACGCCGGGCGCCGATCCACCGGGACGTGCGGGACAGCCCGCCCTATACGACCGGCTGGCCGATGCCCAGCATGTTGCCCTCGCTGTCACGGAACCAGGCACCCCGCTCACCCCGGGCGCCCTTGCTCGGATAGTTCCCCTCGATCTCCGCGATCCCGTCCCGCGTACGGAAGCCCGGCAGGTCCACCTCTTCGAACACCACGCCGCGACGGCCGAGTTCCGCCACCACCGCGTCGACGTCGTCGACGGTCCACCCCATCTGGGTGAACGTGCCCGGTGAGGCGCCGGTCGACAGGAACAGTGCGAACTCCGACTGCCCGCACCGGTAGAGCAGCCCACCGGGCCGCTCGTCGACGGGTTCCAGCCCCAGCTTCTCGGAGTAGAACCGCCGCGCCCGCTCGAGGTCCTGAGCCGGCAACCGCGTGGCCGCACCGCGCGCGCCTGCCAGGGTGTTACCGCTGTCTGCGTCCATGAGGCCACTGTGCCGTGCGGGGCGCCCGAAGCGGGGGAGCGGGAGCAGGCGATTCGCTCGGCCGGCGCGGAACGTCAGTCGCTGCGGGCACGAGCGCCGACGTGTGGGCCCGGGTCCGCGCCATGGGGTGCCCGGCCCTGCCCGACGAGCCGGAACCGGTCGCCGTTCAGCCGCGGCGCAGTCAGGAGAAGGGCCCGTGCAGCGCTGCCCATTGCAGGAGCAGGAGGGTCTTGCCGTCGATGATGCGCCCGTCACGGGTCATGTCGAGGGCCTCGGCGAAGGGGAGTTCGAGGACCTCGATGTCCTCGCCCTCCTCCTCCAGGCCTCCTCCCGCGGTCACGCGGTCGGCCTGGGTGTAGGGGGCGGCGAAGTAGTGGAGGCGTTCGGTGACGGAGCCCGGGCTCATGTAGGCGTCGAGTACGTGGGTGAGCGGACCGAGCCGGACGCCGAGTTCCTCGTGGCTCTCACGGCGGATCGCGGTGTGCGGGTCCTGCGCGTCGAGCAGCCCCGCCGCCGCTTCGACGAGCATGCCGTCAGGGTGGCCGTTCACATAGGCCGGGTAGCGGAACTGCCGGGTGAGCAGGACGCAGCCGCGTCCGGTGTCGTAGGGCAGGACGACGGCGCCGTCGCCGCGGTCGTAGGTCTCACGCTGCTGGGTCTCCCATCTCCCGTCCCGCCGCCGGAAGTCGAAGGTGGTGCGACGCAGGACGTGCCAGCCCTGGGAGGTGAGTTCGACGTCGCGTACCCGGACGCCGGGGTTGCGGTCGAGGTCGCGTCCGGCGAGGTGGAGGCCGGTGCGGCCGCGGTGGTCCGGGGTGTCCACACCCGGGCCGCCGGTCACGCGGTCTCCAGCGGCGTACGGCGGGGAATCTCGGCAATGTCGTGGTAGACGGGCAGTCCGAGGCGGCGGGCGGTGGCCACGTCCTGGTCGGCGCCCACGGACTCGCCCGGCAGGCGCAGCACGGCGTCGCAGCGCGCGAGCAGCCGGTCGGCGGTGGCGGGGAGTACCCGGTCGGCGAGCGGATCGGTGGGGCCCGCGCCGACGGACCCGAGGACGGGCAGGGCGATCCACTCGCCGATGACGGGAAGGTGCCCGGTCGCGAAGACGGGCCAGGCGGCGGTTTCGAGGCGGGTGAGGTTGGTGGCCATGGCCTGCGGGTCACCGTCGGTGCCGGAGCGATAGGGGCCGGCTATCAGGATGAGCATGGGCTTGTCGGTCATGACAGCTAAGATACATGCAGAATCGTGCAAGAACTGGAAGGAATGCGCATGCTGGCTGCGGAACGGCGCGACCACCTCCTCGACCTGCTCGCCCGTGAGGGGAAGGTCGTGGCCAAGGACGTCGCCGCCGACCTGGGCATCTCCGAGGACAGCGTGCGCCGCGACCTGCGGGACCTCGCGGCCGAGGGGCTGTGCCAGAGGGTGTACG
Source organism: Streptomyces sp. NPDC059166 (assembly GCF_042755185.1). NCBI lineage: Bacteria > Bacillati > Actinomycetota > Actinomycetes > Kitasatosporales > Streptomycetaceae > Streptomyces > Streptomyces sp. NPDC059166. The sequence goes on from NZ_JBHZCI010000008.1 coordinate 109,409, forward strand.
GCGGTGCTCTGCCGGTGTCTCCCGCGGTCGTCGGCTACGACGCCCGGCAGGCGGTGGCCCCCGACGGCAAGCGAAGGGTCGCCGCGGCGGCCGCCGCTCTGGTGCGGCCGGGGAGCTCGGTGATCCTCGACGGCGGCACCACCGCCCTGGCTGTGGCGAGGGCCCTCCCGGACGACCTGGCCTGCACGGTGATCACCCACAGCCCGACGATCGCCACGGCACTGATCAACCACGCGCGGGCGGAGCTCTTCCTGCTCGGAGGCCGCGTCTTCAAGCACTCGGCGGTCACCTGCGGCGCCGCCGCGGTCGAGGCCGCGCAGAACGTCTCGGCCGACCTCTGTCTGCTGGGCGTCACCGGTGTCCACCCCGAGGCCGGGCTGACCACGGGGGACGCCGATGAGGCGGCGATGAAGCGCGCCTTGGCCGCGCGGGCCGCCGACACCTACGTCCTCGCCTCCTCGGAGAAGGTCGGTGCCGCCTCGCAGTACCGCGTGCTGCCCTGGCAGAAAGTCACCGGAGTGATCACGGACGCCGACCCCCATGACGCAGTCGTCGAGCAGCTTGCCGCACTCGGCGTACAGGTACTCCCGGCCACGTGAACGGGCTTCCGGTGGGCCGTTTCCCTCGGAGCCCGGCCGCGGCGCGGCACAGGGCCCGGCCCGCCAGGGACCGCCGCCGCGAGGTGGCGAGGTGCGAGGCGGCGAGGCGGCGAGGCCACGGAGCCTCGAACTCTGTCGCTCCGGGGCCCGAGCGCGAAAACGCCCCCGATCCGCGCGCCAGGCGCAGGTCGGGGGCGTGATCGCGAAGGCTACTTCTTCTTGCCCTGGGTCTTGCGGGGGATCTTGGTGACCTGCATTTTCGCTGTTCAGGGCCGGTGGGCCGATGCGCCCGGTGGTCGTCTTTGGTCGTCATTGGCCACTGTTGAGCAGCCTCGGACGGCCGCCCAGGGGCGGCCCAGACTTCTGCCCGCTGGCCCGGCACGACGTACTACGCGCTGATGGGCAAGTCTCGCGCCTGCTGACGCGCTTGGGCCCGCAGTTCCTTCAGCCGACTGTGGAACGTGTTCTGCCGGTTCTGGTCAAGATTTAAGGGTATGTCGAGTTGGGAGATGAGCTTCGATTCCAGGTCCCATGGCTCGTCCTGCTCGATCCAGCACACTCGGGCGTTGTCCGCCATCCATTGAGTCAGGGTGGCTTCGCCGGCCTTGCAGAAGGTCATCCGCTTGCCGCTTCCCACGCGGCGCAACTCAAGCCCGAGCAGGCACCCGAGGGTGAGCCGAAGCGTCGAGCCAGCCGCGTTGCCTCGGTAGTGGTATCGCACCCGTTTGCGCAGGTTCTGCGTGCTGGCTCGGGTCGCCATGAATCGCGGGGCTATGCCGACGTAGAGCAAGCGTCCGGCCTCCAGGTCCGTGTGGGGCGCCTGCTCGAAGTGCCATCCATAGACTCCTGCTGCCGCCGGTACAGGACTCGGACGCAATAAGACCTCCCGCGCCGACCAAAGCCGGTCCGGACTAACGAGAGCGTCCGCTTCCATGAAGCCTCCAGACGAGATGAGTGACGGCGGCAGGCTACTGGTCGGCACCGACAGGACACCCCTGCCTGCACAGGTGCGGTGGGACATCTGCCTGGGAAGCTCGGGTTGTCCACGGGTGGGTGCTGCGCTGATCAGTGGTGGAGCGGCCCTGGAGCCTGACTAGTTGGCGCCCTGATCCCCCTAAGTCCTCGTGATTCCCCGCACGATCTGGCACCGTTCTGGCACGACCTCTTCGTCCGCTTCTAGCAGTACAGGGCAGTGCCTGGCCGTACGATGCGCAGGCTGGGCAGTGTCCACGCGATGGGGGAGGGGCAATGAGGATCAAGGACTCGGAGTACCCGGCAGCGGTCGAAGCGGCCGTGGAGATCCTGCGGAAGCGGGCCCGGCAGGGTCAGACCATCTCGTACGGGAAGCTGAGCGTCGAGTTGGCGGCCGAGGGCTTCGACTCCATCCCGCCCTACCGCGGAGTCATGACCTACCTGCTCAAGGATGTCTGTCTCCACCGCAATGAAGACGGACGAGCACCGATGCTCTCGGCGATCGTGGTGAACAAGTCCAGCCGGGAGCCTTCTGAGCAGTTCTCCGGCCTCGCCCGAAGCCTGCCCTTCTCCCGGCCAGCCAACTGGAGCTGGCGGGACGAGCAGCGGCGGGTGTTCGCTCAGCACCGCGAGGAATGACGTCGGCCCTCGACGACCGCTTCTGGTGCGACGGCCGGACGTGGATGCTGGCGTACGCCCCGTCCGGCGTCGTTGATGTCAGCCGTGGATGTCGGAAGCCTTCTGATCCGTAGCTCTAGCGGGAACGCTCAGCGGGGGTCATTCCAGCCCGAGCCGGGCCGCTCTGTGGTGCTACCGGTCAGGAGCGGTCGCTGCGGTTGCGGTGCAAGGCTGCTGGACCGCGTGCCCTACAGGGTCTCCTCAAGGAGCTTGGGGAATCGCGTGTCGAGGTCGAGCTCAGTGAACATCCCGATCCCCCGCCCAGTGAAGACCATCGCCGACAGGTCCGCAGCCTCGCCCAGCACGGAGTCGGCCTGAAGGACAAAGATGAAGTCCTCCTCGGAGGTCGGGAGGGTCCGGGGAAGGGTGACAAGCCCCTGTTCGCGCAACGCCTTGACGATCTCGGCGTTGAGCTCCGAACTGAGGCGCATCCTCGTAGGCGCCGCGTACTTCTTGATGAAGCGCATCGACACGCGCTTGATGCCGTGGTCTACCTCTACTGCGTGAGCAAGCACCGTAAAGTCCATGGCCGGACACTACAGAGTAAGTAACCGAGTTATCAGGAGAGTTACGAAATCGACGCCAGCCGGGTACCACCATCCTCGGCGCACTACCTGCCTGTCGACCGGGCCCGGCTCGGGGCAGAGGATCTGCCCCGAGACCCGCTTAAACGAGGAGGCGTGGAAACCCGCTCTGGCCTCGGCCGGAGTGATCCCGGTCCCCGCGGCTGGCTCGCCGCACGCCGAGTCACGCGAGAACGGCATGCATGCGATGCGGCACTTCTATGCGTCGGTGCTGCTGGACGCAGGAGAGAACATCAAGGCCCTCGCCGAGTACCTCGGGCACTCCGACCCTGGCCTGACGCTGCAGGTGTACGCGCACCTCATGCCCTCCAGCCAGGAGCGCACCAGCAGAGCCGTGTCCGACGTCTATGTGAACCGTCTTGCTCTCGAGCGGTAAGAGAAGCAAGTGGTCCGGCAGGATGCTCGGACCTGGTCGCTTCGGGGAGGGAACCAATGGACTCGACGGATGGCGTCATCAATCTGATTCACCTGGCCGACAGGCCTGGCACCAGCGGACAAAGTGTCTCCGTGCGCATTCTGGGTCGCTATCAACCGGGAATTCTGACCGGCCACGACTTCCTCGACTGCGAGATCGTCATCAACGCGGAATCCGTCCATGGCAACTTCGCAGTGACCCTTCTACCTGAGGACCTTGAGGACTGGGAGGACTCCTTGGCGACCCTGGAGTCCGGCCGGTTCGCCGTGTGGCTGGTATCCGGGCGGACTCCTTCGATGAAGTTCGAGCCTGACGCGGGTGGCGGGCTCTGGGTGTCCGTGCACGACGGGCCGTCGTCCGGAGTCACTGTCAAAGTCCCGTTGTTCGTGTCACCGACCTGGGTCACCGAGCAGCAGGATCTGCTCGACCAGGCCCGCGAGGTCTACCCCCGCGAGGTCGTCGAGACATCACCCGGCGCCTACGAGTGGCGGCGTGCTCGCAAGGTCTGACGGCCCGATCAACGCAGCTGACGGCCCACAGACGGCCCAGCCCCACCCAAAAGCCCCCGCCCTGCGAGAAAACCGCAGGTCGGGGGCTTGTCGGTGTCGCGTTACTTCTTCTTGCCCTGGTTCTTCACGGCCTCGATCGCGGCCTTCGCCGCGTCCGGGTCGAGGTAGGTGCCGCCCGGCTTGAGGGGGCGGAAGTCGGCGTCGAGCTCGTAGGCGAGCGGGATGCCGGTCGGGATGTTGAGGCCCGAGATGGCGTCGTCGGAGATGCCGTCCAGGTGCTTCACCAGGCCGCGGAGGCTGTTGCCGTGGGCGGCGACCAGGACGGTCTTGCCGTCGAGGAGGTCCGGGACGATGCCGTCGTACCAGTACGGCAGCATGCGGGTGACGACGTCCTTGAGGCACTCCGTGCGCGGGCGCAGCTCCGGCGGGATCGACGCGTAGCGCGGGTCGGCGCTCTGCGAGAACTCGGTGCCGTCCTCGAGGACGGGCGGCGGGGTGTCGTACGAACGGCGCCAGAGCATGAACTGCTCCTCGCCGAACTCGGCCAGCGTCTGGGCCTTGTCCTTGCCCTGGAGGGCGCCGTAGTGACGCTCGTTCAGGCGCCACGAGCGGTGCACGGGGATCCAGTGGCGGTCCGCGGCCTCCAGCCCGAGCTGGGCGGTGCGGATCGCGCGCTTCTGCAGGGAGGTGTGCACGACGTCGGGGAGCAGGCCGGCGTCCTTGAGCAGCTCACCGCCGCGGACCGCCTCCTTCTCGCCCTTGTCGGTGAGGTCTACGTCCACCCATCCGGTGAACAGGTTCTTCGCGTTCCACTCGCTCTCGCCGTGGCGGAGGAGGATCAGCTTGTACGGTGCGTCGGCCATGGGTCCGAGCGTAATCGAACCCGTGCGCCCGCCGCGCGATCGGCCACAGGGCGGACGGAGGGCGGGCCGTCGAACAGGGGGTGGACGGGCGGCATCAATCGAGTGGCGGTCCGCAGCGACGGTTACGTAAGGTTCGGAGTGCCGTCGGGCCGCTTACAGGTCAAGGTGGCATCCCATTCGCGTACGTCCCTAGGAAGCCCCATGCCTGTCGCCGGTCTGAAGAAGGCGGCACACCAGACCGTCGCGGGTCTCCCCAGGGAGTTCTGGTGGCTGTGGACGAGCACGCTGGTCAACCGCCTCGGGGCCTTCGTCGCCACCTTCATGGCGCTCTATCTGACCCTTGACCGGGGCTATTCGGCCTCGTACGCCGGTCTCGTCGCATCGCTCCACGGGCTCGGCGGGGTCGTCTCCTCGCTCGGTGCCGGGGTGATGACGGACCGGCTCGGGCGCCGTCCGACCATGCTGATCGCGCAGCTCTCCACGGCGGTGTCCGTGGCGGTGCTCGGTTTCATGGTCCATCCGGTGGCGATCGCGGGTGTGGCCTTCGTCGTGGGGATGGCGAGCAACGCCTCCCGTCCGGCGGTGCAGGCGATGATGGCCGACATCGTGCGCCCCGAGGACAGGGTCAGGGCGTTCTCGCTCAACTACTGGGCCGTCAACCTGGGGTTCGCGGTCTCGTCGGCGGGCGCCGGTTTCGTCGCGGAGTACAGCTACCTTGCCGGTTTCATGTGCGAGGCGGCCCTCACCCTCCTCTGCGCCGTCGTGGTCTTCCTCAAGGTGCCGGAGTCCCGTCCCGAGGCCGCTCCCAGGGCCTCAGGGGCCGAGGCCCCCGACGACGTGCGGCTGAGCACCGTACTGCGTGACGGGCGGTACATGGGGGTCGTCGGGCTGTCGTTCCTGGTCGCGCTGATCTTCCAGCAGGGCTACGTCGGTCTGCCGGTGGCCATGGGCGCGGACGGGCTGTCCAGCTCGGAGTTCGGAACCGCCATCGCCGTCAACGGCGTGCTGATCGTCGTCCTGCAGATCCCCGTCACCCGTTTCATCCAGCACCGCGACCCGCGCAGGCTGCTGATCCTGTCGTCGCTGGTGGCGGGCTACGGCTTCGGGCTGACGGCCTTCGCCGGGTCGGTCGGGGCGTACGCGCTGACCGTGTGCATCTGGACCCTCGCGGAGATCGTCAACGCGCCGACGCAGACGGGCATCGTCGTGCAGCTGGCACCCGCGCACGGGCGGGGCCGCTACCAGGGCATGTACACGATGTCCTGGTCGGTGGCGGCGCTGATCGCACCGCTGATGTCGGGCTTCGTGATCGACCACTACGGTGCCGGCTGGCTCTGGGGCACCTGCGCGGTGCTGGGCACGGTGACGGCGTTCGGCTACTGGCTGCTGATGCGGAACCTCGACGGGCGGGGCGGCCATGAGCAGAAGCCCGGGCCGCAGCAGGGGCCGGTGCCCCAGGCGTCCCTCGCCCAGCCGGAGGAACCGCAGCCGCTGCCTGTGGTGCCGGTCGCGACGCAGACGCCCGTGGTGGACCTGACGGAGACCGGGCCCGCGGCCTGAGGTACGCGACGCCGCGGTGCCGTACGGCGACGGAGTGTCCGCCGTACGGCACCGAGCGACCGGAGGACCTGGCTCAGCCGCCGCACCGGCAGGACGCGCCGGACCGGCATCCGCACCCGCAGCCCGATCCGCACGCGCGGCTCGATCGCAGCCGCCGGCCCCGGGGACGGACAGGCGCACCCCCTCCGCAGGCCGATCACCGACGGCGCATCGACAGCGAGTCGACAGCGAGTCGACAGCGAGTCGACGGCGCATCGACGGCGCACGAACGCGGAAACGGGCGTACCGGCACCGCGACAGCCGCGCCCCCACAGCCGCCTGTGCCGGCCACGCCCCCCTGTGCCGGCCACCTCCCTGCGCCGGAAACGCCCCCCGCGCCGGTCGGCCGCTACGCCCCTTCGACGGGTGTCGCCGCCTGGATCTCGTCCGCGTGCTCGCCCGTGACCAGGTACACGACGCGCTTGGCGACCGAGACCGCGTGGTCGGCGAACCGCTCGTAGTAGCGGCCGAGCAGGGTGACGTCGACGGCGGTCTCGATGCCGTGCTTCCAGCGGTCGTCCATCAGGTGCTGGAAGAGCGTGCGGTGCAGGAGGTCCATCTCGTCGTCGTCCTGCTCCAGCTGGAGCGCCAGGTCGACGTCCTTGGTGATGATCACCTCGGCTGCCTTGGCCATGAGCCGCTGGGCCAGCTGCCCCATCTCGAGGATGGTGGCGTGCAGGTCGTGCGGCACCGCCGACTCGGGGAAACGCAGCCGCGCCAGCTTGGCGACGTGCTGGGCGAGGTCGCCCGAGCGCTCCAGGTCGGCGCTCATCCGCAGCGAGGTGACCACGATCCGCAGATCGGTGGCGACCGGCTGCTGGCGGGCCAGCAGCGCGATGGCGCGGGCCTCCAGGTCGTGCTGCAGGTCGTCGACCTTCTGGTCCGCGGCGATCACGCTCTCGGCGAGCTTGAGATCGGCGTCCAGCATGGAGGTCGTCGCCCGTCCTATCGCCGAGCCGACCAGCCGGGCCATCTCGACCAGGCCCTCGCCGATCGAATCGAGTTCCTCGTGATAAGCGTCGCGCATGGAAGTCCCTCTCCAGATCCTTACTGAGGCCGGGGTCCGGTGCCGACCCCCACGCTGCCACGGTGCGGCCCCAACGCGTCGGGATCCGTCCGACTAAGTGAACCGACACTTTCCCCTTGGTGAACTCTGGGCGACGAGTGTTCGAGATTGCACCCGGATGGCTGGGAGAGCGTCGGCGCGCCCGCATAACCTTGAGACATGGACGTGAACGCGGCGGTCGCCGCAGCTGCCGCGATCGCCGGTCTCTGCACCGGTGTGATCGCCATGCTGGCGTTCCGCTGGAGCGAACGCGAGCAGAAGCGCCCCACGCGTACGTCCCTGCGGCCCGACGGCAACGCGGTGCTTCCCCCGGGGGTCGACACGGTCCTCTCCGTGCTCAGCTCCTCCGCCGTCGTGCTCGACGAGAGCGACAGCGTGGTCAAGGCCAGCTCGGCCGCCTACGCGCTCGGCCTGGTCCGGGGCGGACGTCTGGCGGTCGAGCCGATGCTCCACATGGCCAGGGACACCCGGCGTGACGGCGAGATACGGCAGGTCGAGCTCGACCTGCCCCGCCGCGGCACGGGCCGAGGAGAGGCGCTCGCGGTGTCCGCCCGGGTCGCACCGCTGGGCTCCCGCCTGGTCCTGCTCCTGGTGGAGGACCTCACGGAGGCCCGCCGCATAGAGGCGGTACGGCGCGACTTCGTCGCCAACGTCAGCCATGAGCTCAAGACACCCGTCGGCGCGCTCTCCCTGCTCTCCGAGGCAGTCATGGACGCCTCGGACGACCCGGAGGCGGTGCAGCGGTTCGCCGGCCGCATGGAGATCGAGGCGACCAGGCTCACCAACCTGGTGCAGGAGATCATCGACCTCTCGCGGGTGCAGAACGACGACCCGCTGGAGGACGCGGAACCGGTCCGGGTGCAGCAGCTGGTCGAGGAGGCCATCGACCGGTGCCGCCAGCAGGCCGGTTCCAAGCAGATCACCATGGCGTCCGGCGGCGCTCCGGACCTCAGCGTCTGGGGGAACCGCAGCCAGCTCGCGGCCGCGCTCGGCAATCTCGTGGAGAACGCCGTCAACTACAGTCCCGCCCGCACACGGGTCGGCATCGCCGCCCGGAAGGTGGCCGCGCAGGGCGGGAACCTCATCGAGATAGCCGTGACCGACCAGGGCCTCGGCATCTCCGAGAAGGACCGCGAGCGTGTCTTCGAGCGGTTCTACCGCGTCGACCCGGCCCGTTCACGGGCCACCGGTGGCACCGGTCTCGGCCTCGCCATCGTCAAGCATGTGGCCGCCTCGCACGGCGGGGAGGTCACCGTGTGGAGCTCGGAGGGACAGGGCTCCACCTTCACCCTGCGGCTGCCCGAAACGGGTACCGCACGGGGGCGTACCACCGGCCGGTCCCTCCTCGTCGACGGAGCTGTCGACGCGGACGGGCCGTACGAGACCGACTCCCTTGAATCACTTCCTGCCCCGGAGGCTCTTCCGTGACCCGAGTGCTTGTCGTCGAGGATGAGGAATCCTTCAGCGACGCCCTGTCCTACATGCTGCGCAAGGAGGGATTCGAGGTGGCCATCGCGGCCACCGGTCCGGACGGCCTCGACGAGTTCGAGCGCAACGGCGCCGACCTCGTGCTGCTCGACCTGATGCTCCCGGGACTTCCCGGCACCGAGGTCTGCCGGCAGCTGCGTGTCAGGTCCAACGTCCCGGTGATCATGGTCACCGCCAAGGACAGCGAGATCGACAAGGTCGTCGGCCTGGAGATAGGAGCCGACGACTACGTGACCAAGCCGTTCTCCTCACGGGAACTGGTGGCCCGCATCCGTGCGGTGCTGCGCCGCCGGGGAGAGCCCGAGGAGGTCACCCCGGCGGCCCTGGAAGCCGGACCGGTGCGGATGGACGTGGACCGCCACGTCGTCACCGTGTCCGGGGGCAAGGTCGATCTCCCGCTGAAGGAGTTCGACCTGCTGGAGATGCTGCTGCGCAACGCGGGCCGGGTGCTCACCCGCATGCAGCTGATCGACCGGGTCTGGGGCGCGGACTACGTCGGCGACACCAAGACCCTCGACGTCCACGTCAAGCGGCTCCGGGCCAAGATCGAGCCCGACCCCGGCGCCCCGCGCTACCTGGTGACGGTGCGTGGCCTGGGCTACAAGTTCGAGCCGTAGACCCGGGGGCGAAGCGCCGCGTGGGGGTGTCTCCGAAGCCGGAGACACCCCCACGCGTGCGTGGTCATCGGGATACCGGCCGGACCGGTCACCGGAAACCGATCGGATCAGTCACCGGATACCGACCGGACCGGTCACCGGACACCAGCCGGATCGGTGACCGGACGCCGATCCGACACCGACCGGATCAGTGACCGGCGTCCGCGCCGTCCGCGGCCGCAGAGTCGTCCGTGGGGGAGGCGGAGTCGGTCGGCGTGGCCGAGGGGCTCCCGGACTCCTCGCCGGGCGCCTGCGACTCCCCGCCGGGGGTCTCGGACGCGGAGTCCGAGGGGGTGGGCTTCGCCGACGGCACGGAGCTCGGGCCGAAGTGCTCGAAGAAGCTGGTCGCCGGGACCACCGAGGCGCCGAGCGCGATGTCGCCCGTCTCGCTGAAGGTGAAGGCGACGGTCTGCACGTCGCCGTTCTTCCCCGCCTCGCTGCCGTTCTCGATCACGGCCGAGGCGTTGTTCTTCCCGCCGATGACGACGCGGCCGCCTGCCGGGACCACGAGCGGTCCCGAGCCCTTGGCGGGCTTCAGCTCCACGGTCGCCCCGGTGCCCGGCAGCGAGATCTTCTCGACGATCTCGCGCTTGGCGCCGTCGTTGAAGAGGGTGGCGGCGATGACCGCCGGGCCCTCGGCGCCGGGCTCGGGCTGGGTGATGATGTTCAGGTTCTGGATCTTGATGGAGTCGACAGTGGTGGCTGCGTTGTCCGGCCTGACCTGAAGGGTCTGTGCGTCGTTGCCCGCACCGCACGCGGAGAGGGCGGCGATCGAGAACACGATGGCAGTGGCGGCGAAGGCGCCGTGTCGAAGGCTGCGGCTCACGGCGGCGGCAACTCCTTGAACGTTCGGACTGCGGACTTCGGACTCTGCGGACAGGAAGGCCCGAGCGGCCGTAAAGCCGCCCTAAGCGTGTGTCAGCGGCCTCAGGTTACCGAGCCGCGCTCCAGGGTCCGCACCCGACCCGCCCCTGCGGCGGTCCGGCGTCCGCGCCCCGCCACCGTGATCCGGGCCGCGGAGGGATTCGGGGCGGCGCGCGCGAAAACGGGGACCGGCGGTGCCTTGAACGGCGGATGATCGATTTCCTCGCGGGTGGCGCATTTCCCGCGCATAATCCGGCCGCCCAATCCGGTGGACCCGGGCCGTTGATCAATTTCATTGACCACGGACGCTAAGAGCCGAACGAGTGATCCAGATCCGAACGGAGTACGGAAAGTTCACCGTTCAGAAACCGACAAAACGGGACTTTCGGCCTCTTCTGGAGGTCTTCCGACGTGTGTGACGCACACGTTTCAGCCCAGCCGCACTCGTGCTCCGACCTGCGAATATCGCCTTCCGCAAGCCTCTCGCAGCACGTCCGTGTTGCAGTTGTCAAGCCCCGAGATATGCCCTGACCTGCGAAAACGCCATTCAGGAGAACCAGTTCTCGTGTTACTCTTGATAGCCACGGAAGGGGTACCTGTCACATGACGTTCAAGGTTGGCGACACCGTGGTCTATCCCCATCACGGGGCCGCGCTGATCGAGGCTATCGAAACTCGTCAGATCAAAGGCGTGGACAAGACCTACTTGGTGCTCAAGGTCGCCCAGGGCGACTTGACGGTTCGTGTGCCGGCGGACAATGCGGAGTTCGTCGGTGTGCGTGACGTGGTCGGGCAGGAAGGGCTGGACCGGGTCTTCGAGGTGCTGCGCGCACCGTACGCCGAAGAGCCGACCAACTGGTCCAGGCGCTACAAGGCGAATCTCGAGAAGCTCGCCTCGGGCGATGTCATCAAGGTCGCGGAAGTGGTGCGTGACCTGTGGCGTCGTGAGCGTGAGCGCGGACTCTCCGCAGGTGAGAAGCGCATGCTCGCCAAGGCCCGCCAGATCCTGGTGAGCGAGCTCGCCCTCGCGGAGAACACGAACGAGGACAAGGCCGAGGCCCTGCTCGACGAGGTCCTCGCGTCCTGAACCGGTCCACACCGGTCGACCGGATGACGCCGGCGAACTGAATCCGGTCGCACGACAACATGCCGCGGTGCCCGCTGACATCCGTCCTCACGGAGAGTCGTCGGGCGCTGCGGCATGTTCGGGTACGACATGACATGCTCGCATCCGAAATCGGCCCGTCCGCCCGCAATGGATCCGCCGGGGGAGCGGCCCGTACGCATCGGTGCCCACTCCTCCGTCGTCTTCCCCCGGCCCCGCCGCCGCTCGTCCTGCCAGGGGTCACGGAAGGGGTCCTGGTCAGGTCGAGGCGTCGCGCCCGTACCTCCCCCCAACCTATGGCCGGGGGGCACGCCCAGGCCATACCCACGTACGCCCCGGAAACAAACCTGCAGAAACTTCGGAGTGCTACCGATGTCATCGATGTCACCGCCGCCCGCCGGACCGAGCCCTTCCCGTACCGCGGCGGTCATCCCCGCGGCGGGCCGTGGCGTCCGGCTCGGCCCGGGCGCCCCCAAGGCGCTGCGTGCGCTCGGCGGCACGCCCATGCTGATCCACGCCGTACGGGCCATGGCGGCGTCCCGTGCCGTCTCCCTCGTCGTGGTGGTCGCGCCGCCCGACGGTGCCGCCGAGGTGAGGAACCTCATCGACGGCCACGCCCTGCCGGAGCGCACCGACTACGTCGTCGTGCCCGGCGGTGCGACACGCCAGGAGTCCGTGCGGCTGGGTGTGGAGGCGCTGCCGGGTGACGTCTCCGTCGTGCTGGTGCACGACGCGGCGCGGCCCCTCGTGCCCGTGGACACCGTGGACGCCGTCGTCGAGGCGGTGCGCGAGGGAGCTCCCGCGGTGGTGCCCGCGCTGCCCCTCGCCGACACCGTCAAGGAGGTCGAGCCGGGTGAGCCGGGCGCACCCGAGTCGGTGCTCGCCACCCCGGTGCGGGCGCGGCTGCGTGCCGTACAGACGCCGCAGGGGTTCGACCGGGACACGCTGGTGCGTGCGCACGGGAGTGTCGCCGTCGACGGTGAGGGCGCGACCGACGACGCGGGAATGGTCGAGCGGCTGGGATCGCCCGTCGTGGTGGTGCCCGGTCATGAGGAGGCGTTCAAGGTGACCCGGCCCCTGGATCTGGTCCTGGCGGAGGCCGTGCTCGCGCGCAGGAGGGCGAACGATGGATTCTGAGGCAGTAGGCGGAGTGGGGCAGCCGGTGCCGCTGATCCCGCTCGTCGGTATCGGGACGGACATCCACGCCTTCGAGGAGGGCCGCGAACTCTGGTGCGCCGGCCTCCTGTGGGAGGGCGAGGGCCCCGGCCTGGCCGGGCACTCCGACGCCGACGTGGTGGCCCATGCCGCCTGCAACGCGCTGTTCTCGGCCGCCGGACTCGGTGACCTGGGGCAGCACTTCGGCACCGGCCGCCCCGAGTGGTCCGGCGCCTCGGGCGTCACCCTGCTGACCGAGGCGGCGCGGATCGTACGGTCCGAGGGCTTCGGGATCGGCAATGTGGCCGTGCAGGTCGTCGGCCTGCGCCCGAAGATCGGCAAGCGGCGCGACGAGGCCCAGAAGGTGCTGTCGGCGGCGGTGGGCGCCCCGGTGTCGCTCTCGGCGGCCACGTCGGACGGGCTCGGCTTCACCGGCAGGGGCGAGGGGATCGCCGGCATCGCGACCGCGCTGGTCTACCGGACCGAGGCCTGACGGGAGAGCCGCGCCACACGAGGCGGGCCGTCCGCGCCGGATGCGGCGGGCCCCCTGTGCCGTGCCCGATGCCAGGGCGCCGGCGGCCCGGCCGTGGTCCATCGCCCCGGTGGCCCGGCGGGCGGGGCCCCGCACCCTTGTTGCACATCACTCGCACGTACGCTGTTTCCGCAAGGAGAGTGCCGTACGGGTCGAGTGTGAGGGTGAGTGCCAGTGGTGAGGGCGACCGCCGGGGTGGCGATGCCGACGGCCGACGTGGACGGTTACGTCCTGCGGACCGCCACCGCGCAGGACGTCGGTGGAGCCAGGGCCGTGATGCTGGACACCGTCTACGGAGATCTGCGCTCGGGCTACGTGCCCCGCTGGCACGGCGACATCATCGACATCGAGGGCGCCTATCTCCGCCCCGGGCGCTGCACCCTGATGGTCGCCGCCCTGGGGGACGAGATCGTGGCGACCGGTGCCGTGCGGGACCGGGGGCCGCAGGCTCCGCCCAATCCCCGGTGGGTCGCGGACCGCTTCCCGTCCGGCTCGACGGCCCAGCTCTGCCGGATCTACGTACGCCCCGGCCATCGCAGGCACGGTCTGGCCAGGAGGCTGGTCCGGGAGCTCGGCGCGTTCGCCGCGCGGGCGGGCGGCTACACCTCGCTCTACCTGCACACCGACCCCGCCGTGCCGGGTGCCGAGCCGTTCTGGCGGTCGCTCGCCCGTGAGGTCTGCGACGAACGTGAACTGCCGGGGGGTGGTCAGGGCATCATCCACTTCGAGCTTCCGATGCCCGGCCACGGGGATCCCTCGGCCCCCATTTTCAGATGATAATCATTTCCATATAGGGTCGCCGTCATGCCTACGTCTCGAAGCCGCCGCTCCCGGCTGCCGGTCATCGCCGTCTCTCTCGCCCTTCCGCTGGCCGCCTGCTCGGCATCAGACGGCTCGGGGGCCTCCGGCGACGCGCAGCGGCTCCGGGTCGTCATGGCGTTCCCGCCGGCCCAGGCCATGTCCCCCTACGGGGACGACGCGGTCACCCTCAGCCGGCTCTCCGTCGTCGAGGGCCTCACCGGCCTGGACGAGAACGGCGCGGCGAAGCCGGCCCTCGCCACGTCCTGGAAGCAGAGCGGCCCCACCACCTGGAACTTCACCCTCCGCGACGGGGCCGTCTTCCAGGACGGCACGAAGGTCGACGCCCCATCGGTGGTCCGCTCCCTGACCGCCGCGGCCAAGGCATCCCCGCTGCCCCGGGCGCTCTCCGGCACCACCCTCCGGGCCACCGCCACGAGCGGCAGCACCGTACGCGTCGTCACCGGTGAGGCGGACCCGCTGCTGCCGCAGCGGCTCGCCAACCCGTCGCTCACGATCCTCTCCGCCGGGGCCTACCGGAACGGCAAGGTGAACCCCGCCGGGCACGCCACCGGCCCGTTCACCCTGACCCGCCTCAAGGGCGCCGTCTCCGCCACCCTCGAACGCAACCCGGACTACTGGGGAACCGAGGCCAGGTCCCCGGGCGTCGACGTCACCTTCGCCGCGGACGGGACCGCCCGCGCCAACGCCCTGCGGACCAAGGCCGTCGACGTCGCGGAGTACGTACCGATCGCACAGGCCTCGCTGCTCGGGGACTCGTACGTCCACGAGTTCCCCTCCGCCCGGACCAACGGCCTCTCCCTCAACACCCGGCGCGGAGTCTTCGCCGACCCGGCCATGCGCGCCGCCGCGCGTGAGGCCGTCGACTCGAAGAGCCTGGTCGACGGTGTGTACGAGGGCCGCGCCGACACCGCGCAGGGGCTCTTCGGCCCCGGCATCCCCTGGGCCGCCGGCCTGCGGACCGACCCCGCCGGCCGGACCCCGGCCGCGAGCCGGGCGAAGGTGTCCGGGACGAAGGAGATCGTCCTCGCCACCTACACCAACCGGCCCGAGCTCCCCGAGGTCGCGACGCTCGTCCAGCAGCAGCTGGAGAAGAAGGGCTTCACCGTCCGGCAGGTCGTCCGCGACTACGCGCAGATGGAGGCCGACGCGCTGGAGGGCAGGTACGACGCCTTCATCCAGGCGCGCAACACCCTGCTGGACACCGCCGATCCGGTCTCCTACCTCGCCTCCGACTTCACCTGTGACGGCAGCTCCAACATCTCCCAGCTCTGTGACGAGAAGGTCGACGCGGCCGTGGCCGACGCCGCCTCGCGCACCGGTCTCGACGCCCGGCACCGCGCGGAGATGACCGCGGAGGCCGCGGTGCTCGGGACCGACGCCCTGGTGCCGCTCGTCCACGAGCGCTTCGTCCAGGGCTACGACGACGCACGCGTCGAGGGCGTGGCCCTCGACCCGATGGAACGCGCCCTCATCACCGCCGACACCCGCGTCGGGTGACCACGTGAAGTACCTGGCCGGCCGGCTGGGCGCGCTGCTCGCCGTCGTCGCGGTGATCGGCCTGCTGCCCCGGCTCACCCGCACCGACCCGGCGCTGACGATCCTTCACGCCCGCTACGCGGACCGCCCGCCCACTCCGGACGTGCTCGACGCGATCCGGGCCGACACGGGGCTCGACGGCGGCCCGCTGCACGTCCTCGGCGACTGGGCCTCCGGGCTGCTCCGCGGCGACCTGGGGGAGTCCTGGGTGTCCGGGCAGCCGGTCGGCCCGGACGTGACGTCCGCACTCGGCGTCTCCCTCACCCTCATGGGCGCCGCACTCCTCGTCGCGGTCCTCCTGGCGCTCGCCCTGGCCGCCGGCACCCTCCGCACAGGTGCCCGGCGGCAGCTCGGCACCACCCGGGCGGGCGTCGTCGCCGCCGCACTCGCCGCGCTGCCGGAGTTCCTCCTGGCCGCCGTACTGGCCACGGTCCTCGCCGTGCAGCTGGGATGGCTCCCCGCGCTCGGCTGGGGAGGGCCCGCGGAGATCGTCCTGCCCGCCGTCGCCATGGGGATCCCCGCCGGAGCCCTCCTCGGACGAATCCTCGACGACGCCCTGCCCGCCGCGTTCGCCGAACCCTGGGCCCGGGCCGCCACGGCCCACGGGATGCGCCCCCGGCGGATCGCCGCGCACGCGCTGCGCCGCACCCTGCCCGCGCTGCTGCCCCAGATCGGGTTCGCCGTCGTCGGCCTCACCGGAGGCGCGGTCGCAGTGGAGACGCTCTACGCGATACCCGGCCTCGGAGGCACCGCCCTGGCCGCCGCCCTGGCCCAGGACCTGCCCGTACTCCAGGCCTGCGTACTGCTCCTGCTGCTCCTCGGCGTCGCCGCGGGGCTCGCCGCCCGGCTCGGCTCCCGGGCCCTGCTCGGGCCGGCCCGCACGGACGGCGCCCTGCCCCCGCTCGTCACCCCGTCCCTGCCGGCCCGTCGCGCGGTCGCCGTCGGCGCGGGAGTCCTGGCCCTGCTCCTGCTCGCCGTGATCGTGGCCGGATGCCTGCGCGACCCCCTGCACACGGACACCGCGGTCCGCCTCGCCGCGCCCTCACCGGCCCACCCGCTGGGCACCGACTCCCTGGGCCGCGACCTCCTCGCCCGCCTCGGCCGCGGGGCGGCCACCACCGTGCTCACGGCGGTCGCGGTCAGCGCCGTCACCCTGGTGCTGGGGCTGCTCGCGGGGTTCGCACGCGCCGGAGCCCTCACCGAGACCGCCAACGCACTGCCCGCCGTCCTGGCCGGCCTCCTCGTCGCCGGCGTCGCCGGACCCGGCGCCTGGGGCGCGGCGGCCGCCGTCGCCGTCGTCGCCTGGGCACCGCTCGCCGCCCACACCTCCGCGCTGTACACCCAGGAGCGCGCCGCCCCGCACCTCGCCGTGGCCCGCTCCCTCGGTGCCGGTCCCTGGCACCGGACGCGCCGGCACGTCCTGCCCGGTGTCGTCCCGCCGGTGGTGCGCCACGCCGTCCTGCGGGTGCCCGCGATCGCCCTGGCACTCGCCTCGCTCGGCTTCCTCGGCCTGGGCACACCCGCCCCCGCCCCCGAGTGGGGCCGCATGCTGTCGGAGAACATGCCGTACGCGGAACGCGCCCCCTGGGCCGTCCTCGCCCCCTCCGCCGCGCTCGCCGCCCTCGGCGTACTCGCGGTGCTCACCTCGGCGGCCGTACGCGGCAGGAGACGCGGGTGACGGCGCCGCCCGGCGTCCAGCCCGTCACCGGAGCGGGCCTCAGGCCCTACATCCGGCTCCTGACCGCCACCCAGTTCGCCTTCAACACCGGCTTCTACGCCGTCCTGCCCTATCTGGCGGCCCACCTCGGCGACGGACTCGGCATGGCGGGCTGGCTCATCGGACTCGTACTCGGCCTGCGCACCTTCAGCCAGCAGGGCCTCTTCGTCGTCGGCGGGGCGCTCACCGACCGCTACGGCCCCCGGCCCGTCGTCCTCGCCGGCTGCGTCCTGCGCGTCGCGGGCTTCTGCTGGCTCGCCCTGGCGGCCACCACACCGGCGGTGATCGGGGCCGTCCTCCTCATCGGCTTCGCCGCCGCCCTCTTCTCACCCGCCGTCGAGTCCGAGACGGCCAGGAGCGCCGTCGCGTACGAGCGGGAGACCGGGTCGCCGCGCGCCCAGGTGCTGGCGGTGTTCTCCGCCGCCGGACAGGCGGGCGCGTTCCTCGGCCCGCTGCTGGGAAGCCTGCTGCTGCTCCTGGGCGGCGGGTTCCGGACCGCCTGCCTCACGGGTGCTCTGGTCTTCGTCGGCGTGCTGGCGGGGCACGCCCGCCTCATGCCCAGCCGGCCGCCAGGTGAACGCAAGTCGCCGACGGGAGCGGCGAACATCCGGGGCGTCCTGCTGCACAGGCCGTTCCTGCTGCTCTGCGCCGTCCACAGCACCTACCTCGTCTCCTACAACCAGCTCTATCTCGCACTGCCCGAGGAGGTGGAGCGGGCGACCGGCTCCCAGGCCGCTCTCGGCGGGCTCTTCGCGCTCTCCTCGCTCCTCGTGGTCGTCGCACAGCTTCCGCTGACCCGCTGGTCGGCGCGGCGCATCGCGCCCCGCACGGCCCTGACCACGGGCCTCGGGCTCGTCGCGGCCGGCTCCGCCGCGGTACCGCTGCTCCCGGGCGGCCCCGCCGGTCTGCTCCCCGCCGCCGCCTTCGTCCTCCTCCTCACGCTCGGCCAGATGCTGCTGGGCCCGGCCGTGCGAGGGCTCGTCCCCGACCTGGTGGACGACCGCCGCCTCGGGCTCGCCACCGGCGCCCTCTCCTCGGTCTCCGGCCTCGCCGTCCTCGTGGGCAGCGCAGCGACCGGAACGCTCCTCGGCGCACCGGACACGGTCATGTGGACGGTCCTCGCCGCGATCCCCCTGGCCGGTGCCGCACTCGCCCTGGGGACGGCCGGCGGCCGGCGTGCCGCCGAGGCCACCGGCTGAGGGGCGCGCGACACGGCAGCCGCGATCGCACCCGCTGCCGGAACGGCCGTACGCGCCCGGTGTGTCGGCTGTGCCCGGTGTGTCGCACCCCGCCGCGCGGCCCTGCGGAGCCGGGCACCGACCGCCCCGCAGCACGCGACATGCCTATGTCGTGACACGTTTTCCACAGGGGGCGCGGGGCACTGGTGCGGGCCCACTACCCTTGAGGGGTGACTATTCGCCTGCACGACACCAACGCCCGGCAGATCCGTGACTTCGTCCCGCTCACAGCGGGCTGTGTCTCGATCTACCTCTGTGGCGCGACGGTCCAGGCAGCCCCGCACATCGGGCACATCAGGTCCGGTCTGAGCTTCGACATCATGCGCCGCTGGTTCGAATACCGCGGCTACGACGTCACGTTCATCCGCAACGTCACCGACATCGACGACAAGATCATCAAGAAGTCCGCCGAGCAGGGCCGCCCCTGGTGGGCCATCGGCTACGAGAACGAGCGCGCGTTCAACGCCGGCTACGACGCCCTGGGCTGCCTCCCGCCGACGTACGAGCCGCGCGCCACCGGGCACATCACCGAGATGGTCGAGATGATGCGCGGCCTGATCGAGCGCGGCCACGCCTACGAGGCCGACGGCAACGTCTACTTCGACGTCCGCTCGTACGAGGGATACCTCGAGCTCTCCAACCAGGAGCTGGACGATCTCCGTCAGCCCTCCGGCGACGGGGAGACGGGCAAGCGTGACAAGCGTGACTTCGCCATGTGGAAGGCCGCCAAGCCCGGCGAGCCCAGCTGGGAGACACCGTGGGGCCGCGGCCGCCCCGGCTGGCACCTGGAGTGCTCCGCGATGGCGCACAAGTACCTCGGCAGCGCCTTCGACATCCACGGCGGCGGCATCGACCTGATCTTCCCCCACCACGAGAACGAGATCGCCCAGGCCAAGGCCTTCGGCGACGAGTTCGCGAAGTACTGGGTGCACAACGGCTGGGTCACCCTGGCCGGCGAGAAGATGTCGAAGTCCCTCGGCAACAGCGTGCTGGTCGCGGACATGGTCCAGCGCTGGCGCCCCATCGTCCTGAGGTACTACCTCGGCACCCCGCACTACCGGTCCATGATCGAGTACAGCGAGGAGGCCCTGCGCGAGGCCGAGTCCGCCTTCGCGCGGATCGAGGGCTTCGTCCAGCGCGTGGTCGAGAAGGCCGGCGGCCCGGTGGAGCCCGCCGCCGAGGTCCCGCTGGCCTTCGCCGAGGCGATGGACGACGACCTCGGTGTCCCGCAGGCGCTCGCGATCGTCCACACCACGGTCAGGCAGGGCAACTCCGCCCTCGCCGCGGACGACAAGGAAGCAGCCGTCGCCCGCCTCGCCGAGGTGCGCGCGATGCTCGGCGTCCTGGGCCTCGACCCGCTCGACCCGCACTGGGCGGGCGAGAGCGACCGCGGCGACGATCTGCACGGCGTCGTCGACACCCTCGTACGGCTCGTGCTCGACCAGCGCCAGTCGGCACGCGAGCGCAAGGACTGGCCCGCAGCCGACGCCATCCGCGACCAGCTGAACCAGTCCGGTCTCGTCATCGAGGACAGCCCCAGCGGGCCGCGGTGGACACTCGGACCGCGCTGAGCGGATGCGCACCATGCGTGAGCAGCGCAAATGTGCCGCCCGGCCCTCCGGGCGGCACACTTTCACTTGACGACGTTTTTCTGAAGCAACGAAACAGGTAGGTCATGGCCGGGAACAGCCAGCGCAGGAACCGCCGCACGTCCAACAAGAAGGGCATGCAGGTCGGCAGCGGTGGCCAGCGACGCCGTGGTCTCGAAGGCAAGGGACCGACGCCGCCCGCCTCCGCCCGTAAGGGACACAAGAAGAACAGGGTGGCGAACGCCCAGGCCCGGCAGGCCGCGGCCCGCCGTCCCGCGCCGCGCCGCGGTGGCGTCAAGGGCACGTCGGAGATGGTCGTCGGCCGCAACCCGGTCTTCGAGGCGCTGCGCGACGGCGTGCCCGCGACGACGCTCTACGTCCAGCAGTACATCGACAACGACGAGCGGGTCCGCGAAGCGCTCCAGCTCGCCGGTGAGCGCGGCAACATCAACCTGATGGAGGCCCCGCGCCCCGAGCTCGACCGGATGACGAACGGCCTGAACCACCAGGGCCTCGTCCTCCAGGTCCCGCCCTACGAGTACGCCCACCCCGAGGACCTCACCGCCGCCGCGTACGACAACGGCGAGGACCCGCTGATCGTCGCCCTCGACGGGGTCACCGACCCCCGGAACCTCGGCGCGATCGTCCGCTCCGTCTCCGCCTTCGGCGGTCACGGCGTGGTCGTCCCGGAGCGCCGTGCGGCCGGCATGACCGCCGGCGCGTGGAAGTCCTCGGCCGGCACCGCGGCGCGTACGCCCGTCTCCCGCGTCACCAACCTGACCCGGGCCCTCGAGGGCTACCAGAAGGCGGGCCTGACCGTCGTCGGTCTCGCCGCGGACGGCGAGCACACCGTCGAGGACCTCGAGGAGCTCGCGGGTCCTGTCGTCATCGTCATCGGCAGCGAGGGCAAGGGCCTCGGCCGTCTCGTCGGCGAGACCTGCGACTACCGGGTCCGGATCTCCATGCCGGGCGGCGCGGAGTCGCTGAACGCCGGTGTCGCCGCGGGCATCGTCCTCTACGAGGTGGCCCGCCGCCGCGCCTGACCCCCCTGGGGCCGGACGCCCGGGGAACCGGGACCCGGCCCCGGACCGCGCCACTCCGCCACTCCGGCCCCGGGGTCCCGAGGCTGCGGAGGCAGCGCTCCGGCTCCGGCCCGAGGACGGAGGCAGCGCTCCGGCCCGAGGCGGCATGCCGAGCTCCGCACCCACGGCTCCTGGTGCCCGTCCGAAGCGCGCACCAGCATCGGGCGGCACGAGAGCGGCCCGGTAGCAGCCCTCCCCGGCGGCGCGGGTCCAGCCCGGGGGCAGCCCTCCCGGGCGCCACGGGAGCCGACCGGGAACGGCACGGCAGCGGCTCCGGCGGCCTGTTGACGGGTCTCGGACACTCAGGTCCGTCAAGGCAGTGTCCTAATCACACATCACTCGGTTAGATGAGTGTGGACACCAGAACGCCTCGGTTCGACGACCAACCTCCCCTGAGCATGACGAAGGTGGACAGCGACCCCGCGCAGGTCATCGTCAGCCACGCCAGCTTCCGGGTGCAGCTCGCCCCGGGTCAGCGCACCCGTCTGCGCCCCGTGGGCTCCGCCGGACCGGTCAGGATCCCCGCCATGGGCGGCGCCGGCGGACGCCGGCGAGCTCCTGTCGTCTGGAGCGGCAGGTCCGAGCCGGGGGACCCCGGTGCGACCGGACTCCTGCAGGCCGTACGGAACTCCACCGCCGGCCACCTCGACGCCCGCCCCGGCGGGGCCTACGACGACGCGGGCGGCGGCACCCAGGTCATCCCGCGCCTCGACGACGAGACCCAGCCCACCCCCGTGTTCCCCTCCCCGCACCAGCCGGGAGGCGGCCGCGGCGGGCCGCTGCTGCCGCCCATGCGGCAGGCCGTCGGCGCCTACGACTCCGTCGACACGCCGCCCCACGACGCGTACGACCTCACCGGCGGCGAAGGCCCCGAAGCCGACGGCCAGGACGGCGCGGCCGCCAGGGAGCGCCGGAACGCCGACACCGTGCGGCACGCCTACTACCCCGGTCGCCGGATGAACCTCGGCGTCGTCCTGCTCCCGCTCCGCGTGATCCTCGGCTTCCTGTCCATCTACGCGGGCATGGGCAAGCTCTGCGACCCGGCGTACTTCGACGGCGGCGACCGCGGCTCCATGGTCAAGTGGCTGACCTCGCTCCACCCCTGGGCCGCCGCCGAGCCGCTGCGCGACTTCGCGCTCGCCCACCCCGTCGCCTCGGGGCTCTGCGTCGCCTTCCTCCAGGTCGTCGTCGGCGTCCTCACCGTCCTCGGCCTGTGGCAGCGGGTCGCGGCCGCCTTCGGAGCGCTGCTCTCCGCGGCGCTCCTGGTGACGGTCAGCTGGCGGACCGCCGCGGCCTACGACACGCCCGACATCATCCTGCTGGCCGCCTGGAGCCCGCTCGTCATCGCCGGCGCCCCCGTCTACTCCCTCGACGGGCGACTCGCCGGGGAGGCCTGGCGCACGCTCGGCCCGCGCTCCGAGATCTGGGACCTCCGCCGCCGGGTGCTGCGCCGCGGCAGCGCGGTCGCGACCGTCGTGGTCGGTCTGACCCTGCTGGTGGGTTCCATGCTCGGCGGGGCGGTCCGCTCCACCGAGGTCGTCACCGTGCCGGGACCCGACACCTACCCGACGAACCAGCTGCCGGGGTCGCCGCTGGCCGGCGAGCCCAAGGACAAGAAGCGCAAGCCGTCCTCGACACCGGAGGGCCGTACGCCCGAGGTGGCGCCCTCCAGCGCCCCGGGCACCCCGTCGGCCGAGGAGTCCACGCCGGGCAGCGAGTCCTCCCGTGACTCCGGGCCCACGGCGGGCGCCGAAGCGGGCACGCCGAGCCAGACCCAGGGCACCGGGCAGGAGCCCCCGCAGGAGCCCGCCCCGCAGGAGCCTCCGACGGGTGACTCCGGTCCCAGCTCGTCCGGTTCGGCGGCCTCCGGCGGCTCCACCGGTGGGGCGGACGACGGTGGTTCGTCGGGCGGCTCCGACGGCGGTTCCTCCTCCGGCGGCCCGGGCCGGAACCCCATCGGCGGCCTGCTCGGCTGACCGCACCCGCCACACGCCGCGAGGGCGGCCACCGGATCCCGGTGGCCGCCCTCGCGTATGGCCGCCCTCGCGTATGGCCGCGCCGACGGCCGCATGAGGCGCGGGCCCCGGGCGCCCTCAGCGGCCCGTGTGGCCGCCCAGCTCCTTCGCGGCCTCCGTGAGGTCCTTCGCGGTGTCGATGGCCCGCCAGTACGCCCCGTGGGGCAGCGGGAAGCCGGCCAGTCGGCGCTCACGCGCCAGCCGGGGGAACGTGGTCCGTTCGTGGTCCCCCCGCTCCGGCAGCATCGCGGTGAACGCGGGCGCGAAGACGTAGACGCCGGCGTTGATCAGATACGGCGACGGGGGCGACTCGATGAAGTCGGTGATGTGCCCGAAGGCATCCGTCTCGACCGCACCCCACGGGATGCGCGGACGGGCCAGCGCCAGCGTCGCGGTCGCGTCCCGCTCGGCGTGGAAGGCCGCCATCTCCCGCAGCGAGAAGCGGGTCCAGATGTCGCCGTTGGTCGCGTACCAGGGCTCCGACGGATCGGGCAGCCGGGCCGCCGCATGGCGAAGACCGCCGCCCCGGCCCAAGGGCTCGGTCTCGACGACGGTCGTGACACGCAACGGAAGATCGACGGACTCCAGCCAGTCCCGCAGCACATCGGCGAGATGGCCGCACGAGATCACGGCGTCGGTGACGCCCTCGGCGGCCAGCCAGGACAGCTGATGGCCGATGATCGGCGTCCCGGTGCCCGGGATCTCGACCATCGGCTTGGGGCGGTCATCGGTGTACGGGCGCAGCCGCGAGCCCTGACCACCCGCCAGGATCACGGCCTGCGTCGGATACGTATGCATGCGAGGCACGATAAGCCGTGCCCCGGCGCACCCGGCTCAGCTGAACTGCGCGACGCCCGAGGCGAACGAGGTGTCGCAGACCGGGCGCGAGAAGCGGTGGGCGCGGGTCGGCCCGTACTGGTCGACGGCCGCCTTGCCGAGCGCCTTGGCGATCGACATGCAGTGCTTGGCCAGCGAGGGACGGCCCTCGACGGTGCGCTGGAGGTGCGTCAGCGCGACACCCGGGTCCTTCTCGCGGAGCTCCAGCAGGAGCTTGTCCCGCAGGATGTCCTGAGGTGCCTTGGCCTTCGCCTGCTTCGACACGGTCTCGGAGGCGGCGGTCAGCAACTGGGTCTCGGTGTCCTGCCCCGACCACTGCACGCGGGTGACCGCGAGGGTCCCGGACAGGACCATGACGACGGGCAGTACGAGGGCGAGGGTTCGGCCGATTCGGCGCGCGGTGTGGGTCACGCAGGCGAGCGTAGCGGGCAGTGATGACTCGGCGACATTTCGTCACCCCTGCGGGGGATGGTTCGAGTGGCTTTTTCGAATCCGGTGTTGACGGTGCAAGGTGAATTGACCGGTCTGCCAGGGTATTTGGCGTCCGGCGGATCCGAAACCCGAAGGGCGGCACGACACGCGAACGGCCCCGCGTCCGGAGGGACGCGGGGCCGAGGCGACAGGAACCGGCTGCGAGGCCGGACCGGATCAGGCGGTCAGACGCTCACCGGTCGAGGTGGCGAAGACGTGCAGCTCGTCCGGGCGCGGGACGACGTGCAGCTCGGTGCCCTTCTCCGGGACGGCGCGGCCGCCGACGCGGACGACCAGGTCCTTGTGCTCGCCACCGACCTGCGCGGCACCGTAGACGAAGCCGTCGGCGCCGAGCTCCTCGACGACGTTCACGGAGACGGCGAGGCCGGCCGGGGCGTCCGAGGTGGCCTTGGAGAGGCCGGTCGCGGCGGCACCACCGTGCTCGACGATGTCGAAGTGCTCCGGGCGGATACCGACCGTCACGGTGGTGTCACCACGGTTCGCGGCGGCGGTCAGCGCCTCGCGGGAGACCGGGACCACGCTGTTGCCGAACTTCACGCCGCCGTCGGTGATCGGGACCTCGACGAGGTTCATCGCCGGAGAGCCGATGAAGCCGGCCACGAAGAGGTTCGCCGGGCGGTCGTACATGTTGCGCGGCGAGTCGACCTGCTGGAGCAGACCGTCCTTGAGGACCGCGACACGGTCACCCATGGTGAGGGCCTCGACCTGGTCGTGGGTGACGTACACGGTGGTGATGCCGAGACGGCGCTGCAGCGAGGCGATCTGCGTACGCGTGGACACACGGAGCTTGGCGTCGAGGTTCGACAGCGGCTCGTCCATGAGGAAGACCTGGGGCTCACGCACGATGGCGCGGCCCATCGCCACACGCTGGCGCTGACCACCGGAGAGCGCCTTCGGCTTGCGGTCCAGGTAGTCGGTGAGGTCCAGCATCTTCGCGGCCTCTTCGACCTTCGCCCGGATCTCGGTCTTGTTCACACCGGCGATCTTGAGGGCGAAGCCCATGTTGTCCGCGACGGTCATGTGCGGGTAGAGCGCGTAGTTCTGGAACACCATGGCGATGTCCCGGTCCTTCGGGGGCAGGTGCGTGACGTCGCGGTCACCGATGCGGATCGCACCGCCGTTGACGTCCTCGAGACCCGCGAGCATGCGCAGGGAGGTCGACTTGCCGCAACCGGAAGGACCGACGAGGACGAGGAACTCGCCGTCCTCGATGTCGATCTCGAGCTGGTCCACAGCCGGCTTCGTGGAGCCGGGGTAGACGCGGGACGCCTTGTCGAACGTGACACTGGCCATGGCGATGCTTCTCCTCAACCGGCAGGAACGTGCCGGACGATCCGAGTAAAGGGTGATTGGTCCACCGGAGTGAACCTGAGGTGACGCTACCTGGCGGTTTCGAATATGTCAGTAGTTCGAAGGTCACGAAAAATTCGCCTGCGTCGGCAGAGCAACGAACTTTTGACCGTGTGCAGCCCCGAGGGGCAGAGCGAGATACTTTTGACCTCTGCCGCAGACCGGCACTTCCTGCTTCAGCGCCCTCTGCCGACCGGATGCACCCCTGAGGGGCACACCCGCCCGGTCTTACATGGTCTCCACAGGCATCACGGCCGACGGCCCGTCGGTCCGTACCGCTCTTCGTCACGCAGCCAGCAGCACGTCTGGCAGCTCAGATGCCTTGATCACAGAGGGGGGCCTCCGCCCCGGCGGCAGCGCGGTGGCCACCAGCCGGTACAGCCGTATCCCCTCGTCCCGGAGGTTCCGCGCCGCATTCACATCCCGGTCGTGCACGGCGCCGCACTCCCCACACGTCCACTCCCGCACCGACACGTCGAGCGACGGCCCCTTCGTACGGCAGTCGGAGCACCGGCGCGTCGACGGGAAGAAACGGTCGACGATCACCAGGGTCCGGCCGTACCACTCGCACTTGTAACGCAGCTGCCGCAGCAGTTCCCCCCAAGCCGCGTCCATGATCGACCGACTGAGCGCTGCCTTGCGCCGACGTCCTCTCCCGACCGCCGGCCGCAGCAGATTCATGACGGCCAGATCCTCCACCACGAGCACTTGGTTCTCGCGCACGAGGCGGGTGGTCAACTGGTCCAACATGTCCCTGCGCACATCGCTGATCAGCGCATACAGCCGAGCGATACGCTCCCGCGCCCTACCCCGGTTCGCCGACCCCTTCTTCTTCCGGTGCAGCCCCCGCTGCAACCGCGCCAGCTCCTTCTCGTACTTCCGCAACAGCCGCGGATGATCCACCTTCGTCCCGTCGTCCAGCGTCACCAACGCCGCCAGACCCAGATCGATCCCCACCGCCCTCGGATCACGCCCGCCCGGCAGGAACACGGCTGGCAACGACTCGATCCGCTCCTCGACGAGAACCGACACGAAATACCGGCCGGCACGGTCCCGCGTCACGGACAACTTCACCGGATCCACGCCCACCGGCAGCGGCCGCGACCACCGCACATCGAGCGGCTCCGACTGCTTCGCCAGCGTCAACCGCCCCGTACCCGGAAGCTCCGGATCCTCCACCCACCGGAAACCGGTCCGCACATACGTCGCCGAGTCCCGCGAGCAGTGCTTCCTCTTCCGCTGCGGATACTTCGCGGACTGCTTGAAGAAGCGCGTGAACGCCCCGTCCAGATGCCGCAACGACTGCTGCAGCACCGTCGACGACACCTCACGCAACCAGCCCGTCTCCGACGCCTGCCGCCATCCCGTCAACGCCCGGCACGACTCCGCGAACCCCACCACCACCCGATGCTGCTCCCAGGCACCGGCCCGCAGAGCCAGGCCTTCGTTGTAGACCCAGCGGCAGGCCCCGAAGGTCTTCTGCAGCTGTTCGGCCTGGGCCGGGTTCGGATAGAAGCGGTAGCGGTACGCGCGCTGCTGGGTGCCGGGCTGTTTGGCCCGGCTCTTCATGGCGGTGGACGCGCGGCCGTGGTGCTTTGCGCGGTCGGCGATGCCCAGGGCATCGCGTTTGATGCGCTTGGCCTCTTCGCCCGTCACCTGTACCGGCTGGTCCACCGTGTCCGTCATGTTCGCTCCCCCCGACTGTCCGATATACGGAACAGCACGTCAGTCCTCTTAACGCACGGGTGGTCGGATGGTCACGGGGGCGGCGAAACTTCGTGGAGCGGTGGGTGGGCCGCTGTGTAGAGTGAGGGCTTGCGTGCGCGGTTTGGCGTGCGTACTGCCGCCTTAGCTCAGTTGGCAGAGCGGTTGCCTTGTAAGCTCCAGGTCGTCGGTTCGATTCCGACAGGCGGCTCAAATACCAGGTCAGCGCCATGCTGGCCTGGTTTTTTTGTTGCCCGAGCCACGGATCTCGGCTCGGATGCGACGGTTCGGTCGGTGCCCGGGTTCAGGCGCCCGGCGGGGTGCCGTCGTCGGTGTCCGGGGCGCGCTCGAAGTCCTCCTCGGCCCGGCGCTGGATTCCGTCCGCGTCGGCCAGCAGCCGCTCGACGCGCTCAGGGCCTCCGGGGACGGGCGGGGGCGTGTCGGCGAGCCGTTCGTACAGGTAGGCGCAGGCCTCCGCCTCGGTGGCGAAGCGGGCGATGACGACGTCCTCGCCGCGCTGGCGGAGCAGGACCGGCCAGGTGCCGTCCTCGGGGCGCAGGACGTAGAAGGCGTCGAGCTGGATGGGGACGGGGTGGACGCCGGGGATCTCGTACAGGGCGTCGGGGACGCCCTCGCGGCTGAGGCGTTCGGTGAGCTCGGTGGTGTTCATCGGCGGGTTCTCCCCCTCTACGCGACCGGGCGGGCTCCGGCAGTGCCGGAACCCGCCCGGGAGGTGCGGTGCTGGTCAGTTCAGAGCTTCGAGCTTCTCGGCGTCGACGAGTTCGGAGACCCGCTGGGCCGTCTTGTACTGGATGCCGAGGCCGGGCTGGCCGAACCAGGGGCGGATCCGGCCGGCCTCGACGGTGAACGCTTCCTCGACCCGGTACAGGTGGTAGCTGTACGGGTAGTCGTCGGTGTAGCGGTCGAGGTTGCTCGGCGGGATGGCTCGCTTGGCGTACGGGGTGCCGGCGGGGGCCAGGAAGTTGCCGCGGCCGCTGCCGAAGAGGTCGACCAGCTGGCCGGCCTTGAGGGTCAGCGTCTTCTTCACGGGGTTGCCCGCGCGGTCGAGGACGAAGCCGTCGTTGTCCGGGTACCACCAGCCGGACTCACCCGAGACCGGGTTGGTCTGCCAGTAGCAGCCGAGGAACCAGTACGCGGACGTCGGGCCCGTGCGGTCGTAGCCCTTCAGCATCCTGCCGATGGCGCCGGTGCTGGGCAGGACGCGGGGGCCGAGCCGCCAGTCGTCGAGGTAGTAGCGCTCCAGTGCCGGGTTGGGCGCTCCGTTCGTACCCCGGGTCCGGTCGTCCGTCGGGCAGTTGGCCCGGGGCCGGGACGCGACGGCGGTGTCGCCGGTGTCGGCGTGGACGGTCGTGGGCGTGAGGCCGACGAGGAGGAAGAGGGAGGCGATCGCACTCCAGGCGATGTTCCGCAGCGCCCGCATAGAGGTGGGTCCCTTCGCACTGCCCGTGCTGCCCGGAGACGGGCGCGTGGGCGTAGAGGTCGCGTGGCGGCGGCCCCGGTCGGGATCGCCGCCAGATGTGATGGACCTCAGTCAATTGCGCCCGTACGACCTGGCGGGGGCAGGGATACGTGCCGTCACCCGCACGGAGTCGCGGGTTCTCCTGATCGGGCTAACTCGCGGTCCGGACGGGGCGCAGCGGGGTGCCGGTCGCGGGTTCCGGCAGTCCTCAGCCCCGCAGGGTCACCCCGTGGAGCGTGTGGAGGCGGTCGATCTCCCACCAGGCCACCGCCGAGACGGAGAGCGGGCCGCCGAGGAGCGCGCAGATCTGGATGAGCGGGGGGCCGGGTGGCATCCCCGACACGATCAGGCTGACGACCGCGAGGACCCATACCAGTGCGCCGGTCAGCAGGGCGGGGAGGGCGGCGTGCACCTCGGATGTGCCGAACAGGGTGCGGACGACGGCCGAGGTGGCGAAGAACATGAAGAAGCCCATCCACAGCACCGGGGCGAACAGGGCCATGGTGAGGAGTGGGCTGAACAGGCCGCTGTCCGTGTACATCCCGGTGGTCACGTTCACGGAGACGGCCAGGGAGATCAGCAGCGGAACGCAGACGAATCCGCCGAGGTACCAGAGGGCAGAGCGCCGGACGGGCCGCAGCCGCTCTCGCATGCCCGGTCGCGCGGCGGGGGGTGCGAGGCGGAACAGGACCATGATCACCAGGGGGCCGGTGAGCAGGAGCGCCAGGGGGGTGAGGGCGCTCCGCAGCATGTACTGCCCCTGGAGTTCCTCGAAGTCCGCCGCGGTGCCGTAGACGACGAGGATCAGCAGGGTGACCGTCACGGCGGCCCATGCCCTGATTCTCTGTACGCGCATCACCTGCGGGTCCAGGATGCGGCGGTGGAGGTGCGGGGGGAACTTCCGGTGCGCCTGGCGGCGGGCGGAGCGTGCGAGCGGGTAGGCCAGGACGAGTATGAGCACCGGCCAGAGGCAGCACAGGACGGGAACCCAGACGCAGCCGTGGACGGGTATGCGGCGGAGCAGGTCGCGGAGGGGCGGCCACTCGTCGTCGCGTACCCGCTGCCACAGCGAACGGGCTGGTGTGTACGGGGGGTAGGGCGGTGCTGGAGGGATGGGTCCGCCGCCCGGCCAGGGCGGTCCGGGTGGGGGCTGTCCGCCGTTCGGCCGGGGCGGTCCGGGTGGGGGCTGTCCGCCGTTCGGCCGCTGGTTCGGGTCGTACGGATTCCGCCCGCCTGGGTTCACGGCGGTTCTCTCCTTCGGGCGCGGGTGGACCGGGGTCGGCGGGCCGTGTGCCGAGGGTCCGCCGTCCTTTCGGGCGGACGGTGCTCGGCGCGTGCCCGGGTGTATTCAACTGCACTGTGGATTGCGGTACTTGAGTGGCCCAGGTGTGAGGGGCGGGCGTGCCTCCGGGGTGCGCGGGCAGCGGTTCCGTGTCAGTGGCGTCCCGCCACACGGTCCGCCAGCGTGGCGATCCGGTCGGTGGCGAGGCTGCCGGAGCGGGCTTCGCGCCGGTCGGCGGCGCGGTAGGCGGCGTAGAGGGTGTGGACGCCCAGCCAGCGGAAGGGTTCGGGCTCCCAGCGGCGGACCTTGTGGCCGACCCACGGGAGGGTGGTGAGTTCGGTGGGGCCGGCTTGGCCGGAGTCCTGCTGGATCAGGTCGCGCAGGGTGCGGGCCGCGAGGTTGGCGGTGGCGACGCCGGAGCCGACGTAGCCGCCGGCCCAGCCCAGGCCGGTGGAGCGGTCCAGGGTGACGGTGGCGCACCAGTCGCGGGGGACGCCGAGGACACCGGACCAGGCGTGGTCGATGCGGGTGCCCGCGAGGGTGGGGAAGAAGCGGACGAGCAGTTCGCGTAGCGCCTCGACGGTGGCGGGCTGGGTGCGGCCGTCGTTGTCGGTGGACGAGCCGTAGCGGTAGGGGACCCCTCGGCCGCCGATGGCGATGCGGTCGTCGGCGGTCCGCTGGGCGTACATGTAGGCGTGCGCGGCGTCGCCGAGCGCCTCGCGGCCGTCCCAGCCGATGGTGTTCCAGAGGGCCTTGGGCAGGGGTTCCGTGACGATCATGGACGAGTTCATGGGGAGCCAGGTGCGTCGCTGCCCCTTGAGTCCTGCGGTGAATCCCTCGGTGCAGCGCAGCACGTAGGGGGCGCGGACGGTGCCGTAGGGGGTGACGGCGTGCTTGGGTTTGATCTCGGTGACCGGTGTCGACTCGTGGATCGTGACCCCGAGGGCCTCCACGGTGTCGGCGAGGCCCTTGACCAGTTTCGCCGGGTGCAGGACGGCGCCGTGCGGGGTCCAGCTGGAACCGACGGCTCCGCTGACGCGGACGCGTTCGGCGGTCTCGCGGGCGCCGCGCAGGACGCGGTCGGTCTCGCCGAACGCGATCTCGACGGAGTGGAAGTTCCTGAGGCGGGCCAGTTGCGCGGGTGTGTAGGCGACCTCGAGGACTCCGCTGTGGTGGATGTCCGCGTCGATGCCCTCCTCGTCGGCGACCCGGATGACCTCGTCTACCGTGTCGTTCATGGCCCTCTGGAGGCGGACGGCCGCCTCGTGGCCGTGGAGCCTGGCGTACCGGTCGCGGCCGGCGATGCCGTTGTAGAGCCAGCCGCCGTTGCGCCCGGATGCCCCGTAGCCGCAGAACCGTCCCTCCAGGACGGTGATGTTGAGGAAGGGGACGGCCTTCTTCAGGTAGTAGGCCGTCCAGAGCCCGGTGTATCCGCCGCCGACGATGCAGACGTCGGCGGACGTGTCGCCGGGCAGGGGCTCGCGCGGGGTGGGGGTGCCCTCGTGCGCGTACCAGAACGAGATGCCGCCGTTGACGGTGTCCATGAGTCCCCTGCTTGTCCGTGTGCAGCCGAGTCGCTGGAGGGACGGTACCTCTACGCTCGTGGCGTGATCGATGTTCCGGACGACCTGGCCGTGAATCTCAGTCTGCACAAGGGTGCGGAGGGGAGGGCGTTCGGCGCCGCGCTGCCCGCGCTGGTGGGGAGGTTCCTGGAGGAGTGGGGTCTGCGGCGGGACGGGGCCGTGATGTGCGGGATGTGCGCGCTGGTGGTTCCGGTGGTGCGGGAGGCGGACGGCCGGGCGGCGGCGCTGAAGCTTCAGATGGTGGACGACGAGACGGTGGGGGAGCCCGTCGCGCTACGGACCTGGGGTGTGGCCGGTGCCGGGGTGGTGGGCCTGCTGGAGCATGACGCGCGGACCGGGACGATGCTTCTGGAACGCCTCGACGAGCACCGCCCGTTGACCGGTTTGCCGGACGCGCGGGAGGCGGTGCGGGTGCTGGCGGAGTCCCTGTCACGGCTGGTGCGGGTGGAGGCTCCGCCGGGGATGCGCCGGCTGGGGGACGCGGTGGTCAGGATGCTGGAGGCGGCTGGGGGTGCGGTGACGGGCCTGGCGGACGCCGGTGAGCGGCGGCTGCTGCTGGACTGCGCGGCGGCGGTACGTGAGGTCGCGGGGGAGCCGGGGGACCGCCTGCTCCATTGGGACCTGCATTACGGCAACATCCTTGCCGGGCGCGCGGAGGAGGGCAGGGCGGGTGAGTGGGTGGTCCTGGATCCCAAACCGCTCGCCGGCGACCCGGCGTTCGAGCTGTTTCCCGCGCTGGACCAGCGGTTCGACGCGTCCGCCGTGCTGTGGAGGTTCGATCTGCTGTGCGGGGTGCTGGACCTGGACCGGGAGCGCGCGCGGGCCTGGACGCTGGGGCGGGTGCTGCAGAACGCCCTGTGGGGGATCCGGCTGGGGAGAACGCGGCTGTACGCGGACCACGCGGAGATCGCCCGCCAGTTGCTGGGACGGGACTGAGCGGAGCGGGGGCAGCCCTTAGGCTGCCCCCATGATTCGTACAGCCACCGCCGAGGACGTCCCCCTCATCCACAGCATGGTCCGTGAGCTCGCCGAGTACGAGAAGGCGCTCGACGAGGCGAACGCCACCGAGGAGCAGTTGCGCGAGGCCCTGTTCGGCGAGCGGCCGGCCGCGTACGCCCATGTGGCCGTCTCCGACGACGACGGCGAAGTGGTCGGTTTCGCCCTGTGGTTCCTCAACTTCTCGACGTGGCGCGGGGTGCACGGTGTGTACCTGGAGGACCTGTACGTGCGTCCCGAGCGGCGCGGCGGCGGGCACGGGAAGGCGTTGCTGAGGGAGTTGGCGCGGATCTGCGTGGAGCGCGGGTACGGGCGTCTGGAGTGGTCGGTGCTGGACTGGAACGCCCCGTCCATCGCCTTCTACGAGTCGCTCGGGGCGCGCCCGCAGGACGAGTGGACGGTCTACCGGCTGACGGACGGCGCACTCGCGGAGCTCGGCGCGGCCTGAGCGGGGTGTCCGGGGCGCGCTGGTCCCGTTGTCGGTGGTGTGCGTCACGATGGAGGCATGGCACGGACGAGCGGCAGGACGGGCAGGGGTGCGGCGGCGAAGGACGGGGTGGCTCCGGCGCGGCGTCCCGAGGTCCGGCTGCCGTCGCTCGTGGAGTACGACGGTGAGGGCCTGGAGCCTGACGGCGACTACGACGGGGTGCGGTTCGAGGGCACGGACCTCGGCGGCGCGTCCGGTCCTGGAGCGCGCTTCATGGACTGCGAGCTGCGCGGCTGCTCGCTCGACGGCGCGGAGCTGGTGCGGGCCAGGTTCATCGACTCGGTGCTGACCGGCGTGCGCGGGGTGGGCACCGATCTCGCGGGGGCGTCGCTGCGGGATGTCGAGGTCGTGGACGCCCGGCTGGGCGGGGCGCAGTTGCACGGGGCGGTGCTGGAGCGGGTCGTGGTGCGCGGCGGGAAGATCGACTACCTGAATCTGCGTACGGCGCGTCTGAAGGACGTCGTGTTCGAGGGCTGTGTGCTGTCCGAGCCGGATTTCGGTGAGGCGCAGCTGGTGCGGGTGGAGTTCCGGGACTGTGTGCTGAGGCGTGCGGACTTCTCGTCGGCGCGGATGGACTCCGTGGACCTGCGGGCGGTCGCGGAGCTGGACATCGCGCGGGGTGTGGAGCGGCTGGCGGGTGCGGTGATCAGCCCTGTGCAGCTGATGGAGCTCGCCCCGGCGTTCGCGGCGCAGATCGGGGTGCGGGTGGAGGCGTGAACGCGTCCCCGGGAGGGGCAGCGGTCAGTGGTTCACAGGCGGGGGAAGCGGGCCTGGAGGTCCCAGATGGCGGGGTTGTCCGCGAGGCCCTCGTGCATGTCGGACAGGTCCGCGATCAGGTCGTGCAGGAAGTCGCGGGCCTCGCGGCGCAGCAGGGAGTGGCTGAAGGTGAGCGGCGGTTCGTCGCCGGGCATCCAGTCGGCCTCGATGTCGACCCAGCCGAACCGCCGCTCGAAGAACATGAGGTCGGACGACTCGGTGAAGTCGAGTTCCGCCTGCTGTCTGCGGTGCGAGCGGTTGCCCCGGGGATCCTGGTCGATCTGTTCGACGATGTCGCAGAGCGCCCAGGCGAAGTCGAGCACCGGGACCCATCCCCAGGCTGTGGACACTTCCCGGTCGGCCTTGGTGTCGGCCAGGTAGACGTCCCCGGAGAACAGGTCGTGCCGCAGGGCGCGGACGTCCGCGCGGCGGTAGTCGGTCTGCGGGGGGTCCGGGAAGCGCCGGGAGAGGGAGTAGCCGATGTCGAGCACGGTTCGATGGTGTCATGCCGTGCGGGCACCCCGCGCCGGGCGGGGCGAGCGGGGCGTACGAGGCGAGCGGCCCCGGCGGCGGGCGGGTGCGCGGGGAACCGGCCCGGACGGTGCACCGTGGGAGCCGGAGCCCGCAGGGTGCCGTGCCGTGGGAGCCGGAGCCCGCAGGGTGCCGTGCGGGGGGAGCCGGAGCCCGGAGGGTGCGCCGGGGTGGCCGGCCCGGTGGGCGTCCGGTCAGGGCAGCAGCCGTTGCTCCTTGGCCACGGCGACGGCTCCGGCGCGGGTGTCCACACCGAGCTTCTCGTAGATCCGCCCCAGGTGGGTCTTGACGGTCGCCTCGCTGATGAACAGGGCCCGCGCGATGTCCCGGTTGCCGAGCCCCCGGGACAGCTGGCCCAGGATGTCGAGTTCGCGTTCGGTCAGGGTCGGTCTCGGGCTGCGCATCCGGGCCATGACACGGCTGGCGACGGGCGGGGACAGAGTGGTGCGGCCCTGCGCGGCGGCGCGGATCGCGGCGAAGAGCTCCTCGGGGCGTTCCGCCTTCAGCAGGTAGCCGGTGGCGCCTGCCTCGATGGCGCGGGTGATGTCGGCGTCGGTGTCGTAGGTGGTGAGGACGAGCACGTGCACCGTCCCTGTCCCCTCGGCGGCGATCCGGCGGGTCGCCTCGACACCGTCGATCCCGGGGCCCAGCTGGAGGTCCATCAGGACCACGTCGGGTCCGAGCCGGGAGGCGAGCGCGACGGCCTCCTCACCGCTGCCGGCCTCGCCCACCACCTCGATGTCGGGTTCGCCGCCGAGCAGCGCGAGCAGCCCGGCCCGTACGACGGCGTGGTCGTCGCAGAGCAGGATGCGTACGGGCCGGGTCATGAGGGTCCCTCCGGGGTGGGCGCGTGGGGGAGCGGCACGGCCGCGGAAAGGACGGTGCCCTCCCCGGGGGCCGACTCGACGGTCAGGGTGCCCCCGAGCTGACGGACCCTGGCCCGCATCGCCGGGAGGCCGTGGCCGCGTACGCCTTCGGCGGTCCGGTCCGGGTCTCCGGTGCCGAATCCCCGGCCGTTGTCGGCGACGTCCAGGACGACCCGGTCGTCGAGGTGGGTGAGGGTGAGCGCCGCGACGGTCGCGTCCGCGTGCTCGGTGACGTTGGCCAGGGCGCCCTGGGCGATCCGCAGGAGCGCGGACTGCACCCGGTCGGGGAGCGGGGCGGCAGCGACGCCCTCCACATGGCAGCGCACGGAGAGCGAGCCGCGAGCCTGGGCGGTCTCCCGGGCGGCGAGTGTCCTCAGCGCCTCCTCCAGCCCGCCGCCCTCCGCGAGATCGGCCGGGGCGAGGTCGTGCACGAAGCGGCGTGCCTCGGCGAGGTTGCGTTCGGCGATGCCGGTGGCCGTCAGGACATGGCGGCGTGCGGTGGCGGGGTCGCCGTCCCAGGAGCGGTCGGCCGCCTGGAGCAGCATCTGCTGGCTGGAGAGCCCCTGGGCGAGGCTGTCGTGGATCTCCATCGACAGCCGCTGCCGCTCGGCGAGGGTTCCCGCACGGCGCTCGGTGGCCGCCAGCTCCCGCCTGGTCCGCAGCAGATCGTCGATCAGGGCGTGCTGGCGGGCGGCCTGGCGCTGCGTGTGGACGAAGACGGCGGTCGCGACGGCGGCTACGGCCGGCGGTGCCAGGACCAGGTTCGGGTCGAAGCCGTCGGCCAGCCGGAGCTGCGCGGCCACCACGAACACGGTGAGCAGCCCGACCAGGGCCAGGGCCGCGCGGGGCGGCAGGATCCGCAGGCCCGTGTAGAAGAGCGGGACGGCACACCAGGCGAAGCTCGGCGCGAGGACGACGAGCACCATCCACACCACGACGAGGAGGCCGAGCCAGGCCGCCCTGCGGGGCGTCGGCCGTGAGCCGAGCACCGGCCCGAGCGCGTGGAGCAGGGCCAGTACGGCCGACAGGGCGATGATCCAGGGGGTGCGGGTCTCGCCGGGGTGGCGCAGCAGGAAGCGCGCGAGCGAGGCGCCGAGCAGCAGGAAGAACGCGGCGTGCATGAGGAGCGCCAGCCACCGGGCGTCCGGGTCGCCTGCCCGGTCCGCCGCATCCGGCCCGGTCCCGTTCCACCGCACCCCGTACCCCGGCTCCCTCGTCGCTGACCTGCGCGGACCCGCGCAGACCTCCCATGGTCACCTCCGGGGGCCGCCTCCGCATCAACCGATCGGCTGACGGAGCGGTCAGCCGGCACGGGTGCGGCTTCCAGCCGGAACGCCGACCGGGCGGGCCCGGTTCCGGCCGGAGGATCGATGACAGGAAGCCGGACGGTTCGGAGCCGGGCCGGACAACAACTTACGGAGACCACCATGAAGAAGCTGTCATCGCGCACCCGTGTCCTGACCGGTGCCGTCGCCGTCGCGGCCCTGGGCGCCGGAACCTTCGGCGCGATGTCCGCGAGCGCGTCCGCCCCGGCCGCCGCGCCCGCCGTCGCCGTGAAGGCCGACACCGCCGACCGGAACCTCCAGCAGTCCACCCACCTGACCGTCGCCGCCGCGACCAAGGCCGCGCAGGCGGCCCTGGACGCCGCGAAGAAGGAGAACCAGCGGGTTTCGGTGGCCGTCGTCGACCGTGACGGCAACACGGTCGTCACCCTGCGCGGCGACGGCGCGGGCCCGCAGTCCCCCGAGTCCGCGGTGAAGAAGGCCTACACCGCGGTCTCCTGGAACGCGCCGACGTCCGAGCTGGTCAAGCGCCTGGAGCAGGCCCCCAACCTGAAGGACATCCCCGGCACCCTGTTCCTCGCCGGCGGCGCCCCCGTGCAGGTCAAGGGCGCTCCGGTGGCGGGTATCGGCGTGGCGGGCGCCCCGAGCGGCGACCTCGACGAGAAGTTCGCCGCCGCGGGCGTCGCCTCCCTCGGGCGCTAGGTTTCCGTCCCAGGGCCCTTCCGGGGTCAGCCGCAGTCCAGCGCTACTCGGGCGGCGGCGGTGAAGCGGGCCGTCAGGTCGGACGCATTGACCAGGGTTGCCGCGGCCTCCTCCCCCGGGGTGTCCGGGGAGTACACGTAGCTGGCGATGTCCGTCGCGAAGTACGTCTCCTTGCCCCCGCAGACGGCATGGTCGAAGCGCCGCTCCTTCGCCGCGGTGAGCAGTTCGGGGTTGCGGACGACCGCGAGCCGGGCGAACGGCTCGCGGCGGTCGTCCCGGGGCAGCCCGGTGGCGGGTTGTGCGAGGGAGAGGTCGCAGAACCAGGCGTCGTCGCGGGAACCCGAGGTCTGCTCCGTCAGCGGTTCGTCCGCAGGAGCCCCGGGGGCGAGGGCGAAGCCGGCCAGGCCGCACACCTTCGCCGGGTCGCTCTTCGCCGGTGCCGATGCTTCGACGAGTCCCCTGCCGGTGTTCCCGCCTTCCGGCGCACAGCCGTGGTCGGCGGCGAGCTTGCGGGCCGCCGCCTGGGCCAGCCGGGCGAGTCCTGCCGGGTCGGCGTCCCCCTGCTCGACGACCACACGCAGGACCGTGTGGTCGTCCTCGGCCCCCGAGGTGCCCAGCGGGCCGCAGCCGGGCGGCAGGGACACCCAGCCGTTGCCGTGCGTGTCGAAGGCGCCGGGCAGTCCGCCCGACAGGATGCTCCGGGTGCCGGAGGCCTCCCATTCGGACCGGCCGAAGGGGTGCTCGGCGGTGACGGCGCGGGCCGAGAGGCGGACCTTCGCGTCCGTGGTGCCCGGCAGCCAGCCGGACTGCTCCACGGTGCAGTCGTCGAAGGTGTCGGTGCTGTCGGTCATCCTGCCGAAGCCGTCGAGGCTGTTACCGGCGTCCTCGCTGCTGAGCCATCCGCCGCACAGTTCACCGGGCCCCAGGGCGTTGGTGTTCGTGGCCACTGTCAGGCCGGCGGCCACGGCCAGCACGCACACGCCGGCCGTGACCAGCCATGCCCGGCGGCGCTTGCCGGATGTTTCCGTACTCACTCGTGCTCATTCCCGTCCGAGGTAGGTCGCGGCGTCACCACGTGCTCCCGAGTACGACTGCTTGGCTTCCTTGCGCATGGCCTGCCAGGCGTCCCAGTTCGGGTCGTTCTTGGTGTTCTCGGGGTCCTCGACGTCCACGCCCCGCTCCGCGGCCCAGGCGTCGATGAGACTGTAGGTGCCGCCGACGCCCGAGTTGTAGTGCTCGGAGTTCTTCTCCGTGGCCGCCGAGTCGGCGGCGGAGATGACGTCCTTGGACCACTCGTACGTCGCCGCGTCGATCAGCCGTTGCGTGGTGTCGCCCAGGACCGGCAGGCCGGTGACCGGGGCTCCGAGGGCATGGTAGGCGTACCTGGCCTGGTCGTTGGTCTGGTCGATCTTGTCGTCGCGCTGGTCGAGGATCACGTCGGAACCGATGGAGTTCATCGCGCCCATGACCTGGCCGAGGTCGCTGGCGGGGTTGATCCACCGCAACTGTCCCTCACCGCCCTGCGCGGGGGCGTCGGCCAGCTGCTCCATGGCGTAGTCCCGCTGGGTGGCGTAGAGCAGGTCGGCGGTGTCCGCTTCCTCCGTCACCCCGCGCATGACCCGCATGAGCGAGTCCTTGCCCACGGCGATCCCTGCGTCGGAGCCGTCCTGCCAGACGCCTTCCATCCCTTCCGGACTGCCGTACCGGCGGCTGTCGTTCTCCGCGAGGATGTTGTGGTTGTCGGCCGCGTAGTCCGCCAGGGCGTTCGCCAGGTTCTGGTGCATGTTCTTCGGTACGTCGTCACCCGAGGCCCCGGCGTCGAGGAACTCGATGGTGTTCTGCATGACTCGGGCCTGGGCCGGGCTGTGCGGGCCCGGGCGGCCGTTGGACTCGCCCTCGGCCAGCGGGGGGTGGCCGGTGGTGGCGGCTCCAGTGCCGCACCGAGCCCGGCGTGCCCGTACGGGTCGTCGACCTCGACCTGGGGGTACAGGGAGAGCATGAGCTTGGGCCACTCGCGGGCGCCTTCACCGTGACCGGTGAGGTATTCCAGCCTGTCGTTGCCCGTGTCCGGGTCGGGGCCGGGGTCCAGGAATGCGGTCGCGGTATCGGGGTCGCGGCTCATGATGCCGAGGAGGTTGTCGATGGCGTCGGCCCTGATGCCGTCGTGCCCGGCACCGATCTGGACGAAGAGATCCTTGTCCTTCTTCTCGGCTGCGATCATGTCGTCGCCCAACTCGGTCATGAAGTCGGGGTCGAACTTCTCGTCGGCCATGTTCATCACGGCGACGAATCCCGAGTAGCCCTTGATCGGGTTGTTGGACTCACCGAAGCTCTTGGTGCCGTTCTCCTTGAGTTCCTTGGTGAACTCGTCGTAGAAGGCGCGTTCCTCGGCGCCTTCCGGGTCCCTGGTGGCGTTCGCGATGGAGTCGGCGAGCTCGCGCTGCATGCCGAGCAGCGCGGTGCGGCTGCTCCTGTCGTTCGCAGCCATGTCGAACAGCTTGTTGCCGAGCTTGATCGTGCCGTCCGCGCCGATCCTCGTGAGGAAGGGCTGGGTGAACTCCTTGTTGCCACTGTTGTCCCGCAGGGAGCGTTCCAGCTCGGCCAGTTCCGCAGCGGACACCTTCTCGCCCGAGTTGAGCTTCATCGCGGTCGCGGCGGCGGCCTTCGCCTCGTAGCCCTCGATGTCGCCGGTGGCCTCGTGGTTGAAGCCGCCCTTGGTGCCGTCCTGCTCGTCGCCGTCCTTGGTGACCGCCTTCATGGCCAGGGCGAATCCCGCGTCGGCGTCGGCGACTGCCTGCACGGCCTTGGCTATGTGGTCCGTCCACGACTGCTCGGTGGTACGCAGATCGGGGTCGTGGTGGGCGGTGAAGCGCTCGTCCTCCGTCAGCTTGCTGAAGTCCAGGCGGCACCGGCCCTGGTCGGAGACGGTCATCCCGGCCGCGACGGCCTCGTTCACCGCGGCCTTCACCTTGCCCCGCAGCTCGACGAACTGGGCATGCGCGTCCCTGATCAGTGAGGCGATGGCCTTCGCCTCGGTCTGTGCCGCCGCGTACTCCTTGAGCGTGATGTCGAAGCGCCGGTTGGCGGCCTCGGCGCTCTGGCCCACCCAGGCCGGCCCGAGACTGATTCCGTGCACATCGCGCTTGTAGGCGGCCTCCTGCTTGGCCAGTTCGCCCGCCATCGATTGCCACCTGGCTGCGGTGGTGGTCAGCGCGGACAGGTCGGTCGTCATGACTTCGTGGTAACTCGGCACCGTCCGTCGCCCCTCAGAGCTCGTTGAGCTTCGATGAGCTGCCGAGCTGTGTACCGATGCGCAGATCGCCGGACTGGAACTGGAAGCGGGTCTCGCGCAGGGCGGCGCTCTCCGACAGGAGTCGGTTGCAGAGCACCCGGACCGAGCTGTCCCAGTCCTTGTCCGCCGACTTCAGCGCGCTCGCCGTGTCCCAGCCGTCGCCGTCCTTCGGGCCGAACGCCTTGACCGCCGCGCTGTTGGCCTCGTCGGCCCACTTACCCGCGGCACGTGTGTCGCCGAGAATGTGCTCGTCGATCGCGTCGGCCGCGGCCTTCTTCTCGGCGGGAGACGACGCGAAGGAGGGGGCGAAGGGGCCGTAGCGCGGAGGACCCCCCTGGTCGCCCGGGAGCTGGTCCAGCCGCATCCCCGTCGCACTCTCACGCTGGGTCGACTTGATCTGTTCCCACTCGTCCCATGCCATGGGATCCGGGCCCCCGCTTCTTTGGTCATGCGCATTGTCGTGACCGAGTGCATACCAACATACAAGTACCGGCTCCCGGAACGGCCGATGCGTCATTTACGCGCGATGACCGGTCGGCTCCCGCGTCCGAGGTTGCCCGTCGACGCCGGCGACGTGAACGCACGGAGCCCCCGTCCGGCGAGGGCCGGACGGGGGCTCCCGGGGAGTCCGCGGTGTCAGAGGTTGACGCCGAAGTCCTGGGCGATGCCGCGCAGGCCGGAGGCGTAGCCCTGGCCCACCGCGCGGAACTTCCACTCGGCGCCGTTGCGGTAGAGCTCGCCGAAGACCATGGCGGTCTCCGTGGCGGCGTCCTCGCTCAGGTCGTAGCGGGCGATCTCGGTGCCGCCGGCCTGGTTGACGATGCGGATGAAGGCGTTGCGCACCTGGCCGAAGTTCTGGCTGCGGGCCTCGGCGTCGTAGATGGAGACCGGGAAGACGATCTTGTCGATCTCCGCCGGGAGGCCCGCGAGGTTGACGTTGATCTGCTCGTCGTCGCCCTCGCCCTGGCCGGTGACGTTGTCGCCGGTGTGGACGATCGTCTGGTCGGGCGTCGCCTTGTTGTTGAAGAAGACGAAGTGGCCGTCGGAGTGCACCTTGCCGGCGGCGTTGACCGCGATGGCCGAGGCGTCGAGGTCGAAGTCGGTGCCGGTGGTGGTGCGGACGTCCCAGCCGAGGCCGACCGTGACGGCGGTCAGGCCCGGGGCCTCCTTGGTGAGCGAGACGTTGCCGCCCTTGGACAGGCTTACAGCCATGGGAAGTCCCTTTCCTCGTCGTGTGCTCGTGTGCGGGCTCTCGTGCCCTCACGAAAGCTACCGTCACCCGTCCCAACGCAGACAAGAGACCACAAGGTTCCTGCTCGCTTTACTTTCTTTGCCGAACTTCTGGGCTAACGCCCGCAAAACAAGGTGACGAACCCGGCCGGAGGCGGGGAACATGGGTGTCATGTCCGGGCCCTATGTCATCCGCGGTTCGGTCTCCCTGCCGGAGGCCGAACTGATGTGGCGTTTCTCGAGGTCCTCCGGACCCGGAGGGCAGCACGTCAACACCAGCGACTCCCAGGTGGAGCTCCGCTTCGACCTGGCGGCGACCGACGCCCTGCCCGAGGTGTGGAAGGCCCGGGCTCTGGAGCGCCTCGCGGGCCGGCTCGTCGGGGGTGTGGTCTCGGTGCGCGCGTCCGAGCACCGCTCCCAGTGGCGCAACCGCGAGACGGCCGCCGTGCGGCTCGCCTCGCTCCTGGCGGAGGCCACGGCGCCGCCGCCCAAGCCCCGCATCAAGAAGAAGGTCCCGCGCGGCATCAACGAACGGCGCCTGCGTGAGAAGAAGCAGCGGAGCGACACCAAGCGCGGGCGCTCCGGCCGCGACTGGTAGGTGGCAGGTCGTCGGACACGGGCGGCCACGGCGGCGGCCGTGGGTGCGGGTCGTCGGACACGGGCGCTCCGGCGGCGCCCGGTGGGTACGGGCCGTCGGACCCCGGCGGGGCGGCCGCGCCCGGTGGGTACCCGTCGTCGGACACGGGCGCTCCGGCCGCACCCGGTGGGACGGGCCGTCGGACGCGGCAGGGCGGCTGCGGGCGGTCAGCCCAACTGCCGGTAGCGGCCCTTGAAGTACGTCAGCGGTTCGCCGTCCGCGCTCGGCAGGGACGCCGTCAGTACCCTGCCGATCACGAGGGTGTGGTCCCCGGCCGGAACGCGCTGCTCGGTGCGGCACTCCAGGGTCGCCAGCGCGCCCTCCAGCAGCGGAGCCTTGGTGAACTCGCCGCGTACGCAGGGCAGTTCCTCGAAGAGCAGCCGGTCGCTGATCCGCCCCTTCATGGCGAACCGTCCGGCGATGTGCCGCTGGTCGCCCGCCAGCACCGAGACGGCCCACAGGGGCTGCTCGGCCAGGAGGTCGTCCATCCGCGAGTCGTTGCGCAGGCTCACCATGACCAGGGGCGGGTCCAGGGAGACCGACATGAACGCGGTCGCCGTCATGCCCGCGTCCTCACCGCGGCCGTCCTCGTCCAGCGGCGGCTCCTGCGCGGTGACCAGGACCACCCCCGCGGCGAGACGCGACAGGGCGGCACGGAATTCGTCGTTGCTCACCCCTTCAGCATGAGGGACGGTGTCGGGGGCCGGGGCGGGAGCGGTCTTCTGCAGCACATCGGGCACGCTAGTCCCGGTGGTCACGCCGACGCATCGGCCCAGGGGACCAGGCGGGTCCTAGGACCACGGAACCAGGCCCCCCGCTTTGCGTTCGGCAAGGACTGTGCGGCGCTGGAGGGCATCCGGGCCAAACCCCACCGTTTGTTGTGACTTGACTCACAGAGGCCACATTTTGCTGACCCTGAGTACCGGGTGCACAGCTCACTGTGATTCAGTTGCCGGGACACTGCGATAAGTACGTCGATATGAAACCTGGAGTTGCTGTCGAGGTCCCGGGGAGTGCGAGCGATGGAGGCCGAGTCGGAGCCGTACGTCCGCCTGGCGACGATGCGGCAGTTGCACCAGGCGGTCGCCGACCTCAACACGGCGCGGAGCCTGGCGGACACGCTCCAGTCCGTCGCCGACGGCATCGTCACCGGCCTCGGGTACGAGCTGGGCTGTGTGAATCTCGTCCGCCCCGACGGTGACCTGGTCGTTGCGGCGTTCGCCGGTGACAGTGCGGCGGAATCCCTGATCACCGGACGCATCGGTTCCCGCGCTTCGTGGGAGCGCAGGCTGTCGATGGGCGAGGCGTGGGACGACCTCCGGTTCATACCCCACACCGAGGGGTGGGTGCTCCTCGACGACGACGTACCGCAGTGGCACACCGACGGGCCGGAGCCCCGCTTCGAGGACGAGTGGCACCCCCTGGACCGCCTCTACGCGCCCATGTACGCCTCCGGCGGAGGTCTGGACCTCTTGGGGGTCCTCTCCGTCGACAGGCCGCGCAACGGCCGGCGTCCGGGTGCCTGGGGCCGCGAGGCGCTCCAGATGTACGCCTCCCAGGCGGCGATTGCGATCAGTAACGCACGCCTGCGAGCAAACATGCAGCGCGCCCTGGTCCGGCTGGAACGCGAGCAGCAGGCGCTGCGGGCCAGTGAGGAATCCTTCCGGCAGGCCTTCGAGTACGCCCCCAGCGGCATGGCCATCGCCGAGATCGGCGGCGACCAGCACGGCAGGCTCCTGCGGACCAACGACGCGCTCTGCCGGCTCCTGGGCCGCCCCGCCTCGGTCCTGCGCCGCTACTCCTTCGCGGACCTGGTGCACCCCGAGGACATCGGGACCCTGCTCCGCACCTCGGCCGAGGGAGGGCGGGCGGAGCTGCGGCTCGGGCGGCGGGACGGCACCTACCTCTGGGTGTCGCTGCGCAACTCCGTCGTCGCCGACACCACAGACGGGCCGCGCTTCCTGCTCACGCACGTCGAGGACATCGAGGAGCGCAAGCGCAACGAGCTGCACCTCGCGCACCGGGCCTCGCACGACGCCCTCACGGGCCTGCCCAACCGCGCCGAGCTGCGCGCCCGGCTCGCCGCCCGGCTCTGTGAGAGGCCTCACGCCTCGATGACCTCGTCGGTGGTCGAGGCGCTGGACGCGGCGTACGGGGACAAGGAGAGCGCGGCGCGCGGTTACGGCACCGGGTACGAGGGGGAGGTGGCGCCGGGGGCCGGCCA
Source organism: Streptomyces sp. NPDC059166 (assembly GCF_042755185.1). Taxonomy (NCBI): domain Bacteria; kingdom Bacillati; phylum Actinomycetota; class Actinomycetes; order Kitasatosporales; family Streptomycetaceae; genus Streptomyces; species Streptomyces sp. NPDC059166. Next base: position 154,224 of record NZ_JBHZCI010000008.1, read on the forward strand.
CTACGACCACCACGTGCACATCGTCGCGCCGGATCCGGACCCCGACCGCGACGACGGCACCAAGGGGCTGGCGGTGCTGTTCTGCGATCTCGACGGCTTCAAGTCCATCAACGACCGCTTCGGGCACCACGCGGGTGACGCGGTTCTCATCGAGGTCGCCAGGCGGCTGACCACCTGCGTGCGGGACGGTGACACGGTCGCCCGGCTCGGGGGTGACGAATTCGTCGTCCTCGCGGACGGCCTCGGAGGGGCAGATGCCGCGGATCTGGCCGTACGCTTGCGTAACGCCATCATTCCGCCCATCCGGGTGGACGGCCGGGCAGTCAGGGTCGGGGCGAGTTTCGGTATCGGCTGGGCGGAGTGCGGGATGACCGCGGAAGAGGTCCTGGACTCCGCCGACCAGCGGATGTACGTGGAGAAGCGGTCCCGATCGAAGGTTCACCGCAGAGCCGGCTGACGTTCACGCCCTGGCTCTCCCCGTGCACCGCCCGGTTTTTCCGGGGGCCGAGTGCAATTCGACGCGTGCTCCGTTCGGGGTAGGCTCGGCCGGTCGGCGACGGCTGGCGACATGGTGAGGAGTGACCCAGGGATGACGGCCGGGAACAACGGCGCGAGCAAACCCGAGGACGACGATCCGTTCGGCTACCTGTACGCGGACGGGCAGGCAGCGGGCGCACAGGCGCCCGGGCAGGGCGGCTACGGCTACCCCGGTCCGGCCGCGCAGCCCGGCGTGCCCAGGACGTCGTACAACCAGGTGCGGGCGGTCGGCGAGCGCCAGTACGGGCAGGTCCCGCAGCAGCAGGCCTACGGCCAGCAGGCGCCGCCGCAGTACGGCCAGCCCAATCAGCAGTACGGCCAGCCGAACCAGCAGTACGGCCAGCCCAACCCGCAGTACGCGGCTCCGGAGAACTACCCGGGTGGCGCGGTGACCGCGCAGCACGGGTCGGTCGCCGGCGGCGGGCGGAACGCGGGCGGTCCCGGACGTGGCGGCCCCAACACCAAGGCGATGCTGATCGCGGCGGTCGCCGTGGTCGCGGTCGTCCTCATCGGTATCGGCGCCGCGCTGATGACCGGTGACGACAGCGAGGGCAAGAAGGACGAGGCCGGTTCGTCGGCGGGTCCGGCCGACGAGGTCCAGGAGTCCCCGAAGCCGGAGAAGTCCGAGAAGCCGTCGAAGGAGCCCGTCGAACTGCCCGAGCAGGACGCGGCGACGCTGACGCTGGGCGGCACCGCCAAGCTGGACAACACGGTCAAGGGCGCCAAGAGCGCCAACGGCCAGTACATCAGCCTCAACGAGGTCGGCAGGTCCGCGACCTGGACGGTCGACGTGCCCGAGAGCGGCGCGTACACGCTGTTCGTGACCTACGGCGTGCCGGGCAAGGACGCGAAGACGTCCCTGACCGTGAACGACGAGGCGCCGCGGTCGATCAACATGAAGAACTTCGCTCAGGCCGCGGAGGGCGACCTGGAGAAGGGCTGGACGCGTACGTACGCCTGGGTCCAGCTCAAGAAGGGGTCGAACTCGCTGATGCTCTCGTGCAACGAGGGTGATTCCTGCGACGCCAACCTCGACCAGCTGTCGCTGAAGTCGGGTCACGTCAAGCACTGACCCCTTCCGAGTCTCCGTACCACCGTCGTCCCGGTCATCGCGCGCAGCGAGCCGGGACGCGGTGTTCTCCGGGGAGGCGGGGGCGTCGGCTCAGGCGGCCGGTGCCTGCCGCTCGACCTGGACGCGGTCCAGCAGGTCCTCGTAGGCCGCGCGGTCGAACTCCCCTGCCGCCGGGGCCAGTACGGTCGCCGTGGACAGGGCGACCGCGCGGGTCAGCCGGTCCTGCCAGCCGAGCCCCTCGGCCAGGGCCGACAGGAGTCCGGCGACGGCGGAGTCGCCCGCGCCCGTCGGGTTGCCTGCCACGGCGCGGGGCGGTGCGGCCCGCCAGGTGCCGTCCGGGGTGACGGCGAGGAGCCCGTCGGGGCCCAGCGAGGCCACCACGCTGTGCGCGCCGCGGCGGCGGGCGTCGCGGGTGGCGCGCAGCGGTTCGCGTGCGCCGGTCAGCTGGGCGAGTTCCTCGGCGTTCGGCTTGATCAGGTCGGGGCGGGCGGCGATGCCGCGGCGCAGCGGCTCGCCCGCGGTGTCCAGCAGCACGGGCACCCCCGCGGAGCGGGCGAGGCGTATGAGCTCGGCGTACGCGCCGACGTGGATGCCGGGTGGCAGGCTGCCGCAGAGGGCGACTGCGTCGGCCTCCGGCAGGAGCTTCCCGAACGTCCCGAGGAAGGCGGCCCACTCGTCGGCCCCGATGTGCGGGCCCGGCTCGTTGAGCTGGGTGGTGTCGCCGGTGGAGCGGTCGACGACGGCGACGGTGCGCCGGGTGCTCCCCGCGACGGCGACGAGTGCGTCGGTGGGGGCGTGGGGCAGGCCGCCGAGGAGTTCGCGCAGGACGTCGCCGGTGCGGCCGCCCGCGAAGCCGGTGACCACGGTCTCGTGTCCCAGCGCCGCCAGGACGCGGGCCACGTTGACGCCCTTGCCTCCGGGGCGTTCGGTCACCTCGCGGACGCGGTGGCTGCCGTGCGGGACGAGGACGGGCACCGAGTACGTCAGGTCGAGTGCCGTGTTCAGCGTGACGGTCAGTATCACCCGTACCGGCCCCCGGTTCCTTCGTCGTACGTGCTGCCGCGCCGTCTCCTCACGGCGCGTCCCCGGTGATCATGCCAAAGAGACGGCGGTCGTCCCAGATGTCCGGGACAACCGCCGTCTCTTCGTTACGTGTTCGCCCGGGCGTCGCCCGGGGTGCCGCCGTCAGACGCCGGCGGGCCTCACGATCCACTCGCCGCGGCGCATGACGCCGCGGAGGGCGAAGCCGGCGTCCAGGACCACCAGGTCGGCGTCCTTGCCCGGCTCCAGCGAGCCGACCCGGTCGTACATCCCGAGGAGGCGGGCCGGGTTGGCGGAGATGGACCGTACGACGTCCTCGACGGGGAGCTCGTCGATCGTCACGGCCCTGCGGAACGCGGTGTCCAGGGTGAGGGTGGAGCCGGCGATCGAGCCTCCCTCGACGAGGCGTGCGACGCCGTCCTTGACCTCGACGGCGAGCGGCCCGAGCTGGTAGTGGCCGTCGCCGGCGCCCGCCGCGTCCATGGCGTCGGTGATCAGCGCGACCCGTCCGGCGCCCGCGTGGTGGAAGGCGAGCTCCAGGGCGGCGGGGTGCAGGTGGGTGCCGTCGTTGATCAGCTCGACGGTGACCCGCTCGTCCTCCAGCAGCGCCGCGATCGGGCCGGGCGCGCGGTGGCCGATGGCGGGCATCGCGTTGAAGAGGTGGGTGGCGACGGTGGCGCCCGCGTCGATCGCCTCGACGGTCTGCTCGTACGTCGCGTCGGTGTGGCCGACCGCGGCGATCACTCCGTGCTCGGCGAGCAGCCGTACGGAATCGATGCCGCCCGGCAGCTCCGTGGCGAGGGTGACCATCTTCGCCGTGCCGCGCGCCGCGTCGATCAGCTTGCGGACCTCGGCCGGGTCGGGGTGCCTGAGCAGCCCTTCGCTGTGGGCGCCCTTGCGGCAGGGGGAGATGAACGGGCCCTCGAAGTGGACCCCGGCGATCTCGCCCTGCTCGGCCAGCTCCGAGAGCATGCCCGCCTGGCGGGCCAGGAAGTCCGTCTCACCGGTGACGGTGGAGGCGACGACGGTCGTCGTGCCGTGCTCCCGGTGCGCCCTGACGCCGGTCAGGACGTCGTCGGCGGTGCCGGTGGCGAACGAGGCTCCGCCGCCGCCGTGGTTGTGGATGTCGACGAATCCGGGGACCACCCAGTGGCCGGAGAGGTCGACGGTCCGTGCGCCGTCCGGCGCGCTGCCGGCGATCCGGGTGCCTTCGACGATCACCCGGCCGTTCTCGACGGTCCCGGTGGGAAGTACCACCCGGGCCCCTGCGAGAACCGTGCTGTCTGCGCGTCCGGCCATCAGGCGGATACCTCCGTGGAGAGTAGATCCCAGGCGAGCAGCCCTGCGCCCAGGCATCCGGCGGTGTCCCCGAGGGCCGCCGGGACGATGTGGGGCAGCTTCTGGAACGTGACGCGTTCCTCGACGGCCGCACGCAGTGGTGTGAACAAGGTTTCCCCCGCCTCGGCGAGACCGCCACCGATGATGAGTGTGCGGGGGTCCAGCAGAGTGAGGGCGGTGACCAGGCCGGCGGCGAGGGCGTCGACGGCGTTCCGCCAGACGTCCAGGGCCGCCGGGTCGCCCGAGGCGACGGCCTTCGCGCAGTCCGCGGCGTCGGCGTCCGGGTCGCCCGAGGCGGTGGCCCACGCCCGGGAGACGGCGCCTGCCGAGGCGAGGGTCTCCAGGCAGCCGCGCTGTCCGCAGCCGCATTCCGGGCCGTCCGGCCGGACGACGACGTGGCCGATCTCGCCCGCGTAGCCGTGCGCGCCCGCCTCGATGGTGCCGCCGATGCCGATGGCTCCGGCGATCCCGGTGCCCAGCGGCACGAAGAGGAAGCGGTCCGCTCCCCGGCCTGCCCCGATCCGCCCTTCGGCGAGGCCGCCGGTCCTGACGTCGTGTCCGAGGGCGACGGGGATGCCGCCGAGCCGTTCGCCGATCAGGGCGCGCAGCGGTACGTCGCTCCAGCCCAGGTTGGCGGCGTAGACGGCGATCCCGCGCTCCGCGTCGACGATGCCCGGCACCGCCACCCCGGCGGCCACCGCGCCCTCGCCGAGGTGCTCCTCGCCGTAGGCGTACAGATCCGCGGCGAACTCCAGGATCGTCTCCACGACGGCCTCGGCCCCGCGGTCCCTGCCGGTCGCCCGCCGTGCCTCGTGGAGCAGGGTGCCGTCGCTCCCGACCAGAGCGGCCTTCATTCCTGTGCCGCCCACATCGAGGGCGATGACGTGTCTCACGGGAGACAGTTTCGCCCGACGACCCCTAAAAGGTCTAGTCCACTAGCGTAGTTTGTTGAGCACCCATACAAAACGCTCCTGCTACATTGCCCGATCGAGACGTGAGTGGTGTAGACCTCAGCGCGTGCGTGAGGCAGGATCGCGGTTCATCGCCGGAGCGGTGACTTCCGCGTCGACCTATCGAGGGATGGACAGGGCTGTGCAGCGGCGCTTTGTGGGTCTGACCGCGGCGGTTGCCGCACTCGGAATGGCGGCAACGTTGTCGGGGTGCGGCTCCGACTCCGCGGGCGGCGGCGACGTCACCCTGCGGCTGGTCGCCGCCGACTACGGCACCGGCGAGGCCAACAGCTCGCAGAAGTACTGGGACGGCGTCGCCGAGAAGTTCGAGCAGCAGAACCCCGGGATCGACGTCGAGGTCAGCGTCTACTCCTGGAAGGACGTCGACCGCAAGGTCGCGGAGATGGTGAAGGCCGGCGAGGCCCCGGACATCGCGCAGATCGGCGCCTACGCCGACTACGCCGAGGCGGGCAAGCTCTACACGGCCGACGAGATGATCGCCATCCGCACCGGGTCCAACTTCCTGCCCTCCCTCACCGACGCCGGGAAGGTCGACGGCGACATCTACGGCCTGCCGTTCGTGGCCAGCACCCGGCTGCTCTTCTACAACAAGGGCCTCTTCGCCAAGGCGGGCCTCGGCGCCCCGCAGACCTGGGACGACATCGAGTCCGACGCCGCCGCCCTCGAGCAGCGCGGCGTGACGTACCCCTTCGCCCTGCCGCTCGGGCAGGAGGAGTCCCAGGCCGAGACGCTGATGTGGATGCTGAGCGGCGGCGGTGGCTACACGGACGAGGTCGGCAACTACGCCATCGACTCCCCGGCCAACATCGCCACCTTCCAGTGGCTGAAGAACCACCTCGTCGGCAAGGGCCTGACCGGTCCCGTCGCGCCGGGCAAGCTCGACCGGGCGCAGGCCTTCGACGCCTTCACCAAGGGCGACGTGGGCATGCTCAACGGGCACCCGACCCTGATGCAGGAGGCCGAGAAGAGCGGCGTGCAGGTCGGCATGGTCCCGCTGCCCGGAGTCGACGGTCCGACCAAGGGCTCCATGGGCGTGGCCGACTGGATGATGGGCTTCAAGCAGAACGGCCACCGCGCCGAGATAGGCAAGTTCCTCGACTTCGCCTACACCGACGAGAACGTGCTGGCCTTCGCGGACGAGTACGACCTGCTGCCCGTGACCAGCACCGCCTCCACGAAGATGGAGGCCGACAAGAAGCACAAGGCGCTGCACGAGTTCCTCACCGCGCTGCCCAACTCCACCCTGCCGCCCTTCGGCAAGACCTCGTGGGCTCAGGTCAGCGAGGCGATCAAGGGCAAAATCGGGGCCGCGGTCGAGCCCGGCGGCAGCCCGGAGAACGTCCTCGTGCAGCTCGCCACCAAGGCCCGCCAGGCGGAGAACGCCACCTGAGGGCCGTCCGGGGAGGCCGAGGAGGTGCAGGCCGCCCGCCCCGCGGCCGCGGTGTGGTCCGCCGGGACCGGCCCAGGGCCGTACCGCCGCCGCATCGCCCTCTGGGTAGGTTGGTCGTATGACCGCCAGTTCCTCCGGACCGTCCGGCCCCTCCGGCCCCGGTGCCCCGCTCTCCGCCCAGGAGCGCGGGGTGCTCGCGCTGGAGCGGCGCTCCTGGCCCGGGCCCGGTGCCAAGGAGCGGGCGATCCGTGAGGAGCTCGGCCTCTCCCCGGTCCGCTACTACCAGCTGCTGAACGCGCTCCTGGACGACCGTCGTGCGCTGGAGGAGGACCCCGTCACGGTCAACCGGCTCCGCCGGGTGCGCGAGGCCAGACGCGGCAGGCGCTGAGCCCCCGCGACCCGCGCGGCCGGTGCCGGCCCGCGCGCCCGCCGCACCTTCCGCCGCCGTGTCCGGAACGCCCGAACTGCTCCCGCCGTGATACTTGGAGTGCATGCTCAGCAGAGTCCGTGCCCGTGTTCTGCCCGCCGCCCAGCGCCGCTCCCTGGAGGAGCTCGCGGAGGACCTGGACCTCTCGTCCGGGGACAGAGGGTCCAAGCGCTCGGCCTTCTGGACGATGCTGGTGCTGTCGTCGGTCATCGCCGCGGGCGGGGTGCTGACGGACTCGACGGCCACTGTCATCGGGGCCATGATCATCGCTCCGCTCTCCACGCCGATCATGGGCATCGCCCTGGGCTCGGTGCAGCGACGGCGCAACGGCGCGGTCCTGGTCGTCCTCCTCGCCTGCCTGCTGGTCATCGCGATCGGCGTGGTGATGTCGCTCGTCCTCCCCGGCGACTACGACCTGCTGTCCAACAGCCAGATCTCGGGGCGCACCTCACCCGGCCTGCTGGACCTGATCGCCGCGCTGGCGACGGGCTTCGCCGGAGCCGTGGCACTGGCCCGGCGTGACGTCGCCGCCGTGCTGCCCGGCGTGGCGATCGCCATCTCCCTCGTGCCGCCCCTGGTGGTCGTCGGCGTCTGCCTGGGCAGCGGGTCCGGATGGCTCTCCCTCGGGGCGCTGGTGCTCTTCGTCTCCAACCTCTTCGCGCTGGTCTTCGGGGGCATGGTCGTCTTCGCCACGCTCGCCTACGGCTCCCGGCCCCAGGAGGCCGGCGGAACGGCCGAGACGGCCGGCCGGCCGGCGCGCAGGGCCTACATCGCCATGGCCATGCTCTTCGCGGTGGTGTTCGTGCCGCTGGCGGCCAACACCGCGGCCACCCTGCTGATCAACGTCTGGACCGAACGGGTCCGCGCCGCCGCCGAGCAGTGGCTGGCCGACGAACCCGGCGCGTCCGTGACCGGCGTGGAGACGGTGTCCCGGACCTTCCACGTCCGCGTACGGGTACCCGGCGACCTGCCACCGGTGGACGGGCTGCTCCGGAGGATCGACGGACAGGTCCCCGACGGCCTGCCCGTCGTCGTCGACGCGACGCGCGGCCGCCGCATCGAGGTGGGCCGCGTCGGCCAGTGAGGCCCCGGACCCGGCGGGGACGCCGGGTGCCGGCTCCCGGCCGGCGGCGGCACCCGCCGGAACACCGGGCCGGGGACCCGTACCGGCCGCTCCGTCCGGGGGCCGCGCGGCGGTGCTGCCCGCCCGCTACGCTCACTCGCATGGGCAACCCGGCACACCCTCTCCCGACCCCGTCCACCCAGGCCGGCCGCGACGGCCTCGCCGCGCTCCTCTCCCGCCCCGCCGGTGCGGTGATCGCACTGGACTTCGACGGCACGCTCGCCGACATCGTCCCGGACCCGGAGCAGGCCCGCGCCCACGCGGACGTCGTCCCGGCCCTGACCGCACTCGCCCCGCTCGTCTCCGCCGTCGCGGTGATCACCGGCCGCCCGCCGGACACCGCCGTACGCTTCGGCGGCTTCGCGGGAGCGCCCGGCCTCGACCACCTCGTCGTCCTCGGGCACTACGGAGCCGAACGCTGGGACGCGGCCACCGGCAAGGTGAGCGCCCCCGCCACGGACCCCGGGGTCGAGGCCGTGCGGGCCGAACTCCCCGCCGTCCTGGCGGAGGCCGGCGCCGGTGACGGCACCTGGACCGAGGACAAGGGCCGCGCCGTCGCGGTGCACACCCGCCGTGCCGACGACCCGCAGGCCACCTTCGAGGCGCTGCGCACCCCGCTGGCAGGCCTCGCCGCCCGCCACGGCCTGATCGTCGAGCCGGGCCGCCTCGTCCTGGAACTGCGCCCCGCCGGGATGGACAAGGGCGTGGCGCTGGAGGCGTACGTCAAGGAGGTCGGAGCCGGCTCCGTGCTGTACGCGGGTGACGACCTCGGCGACCTGGCCGCGTACGCGGCGGTGGAGAAGCTCCGCACCGAGGGCGTCCCCGGACTGCTGGTCTGCAGCGGGACCGAGGTCCCGGAACTGGCGGCCCGCGCCGACCTCACGCTGCCGGGCCCCGCGGCGGTCGCGGGTCTCCTGGGGGCGCTGGCGCGCCGGCTCGCGGACGGCTGACAGGGCCCGGGGCCCCGGCGAGTCCGGGGCCCGCGGCCCGCGGTCAGTCCCGGAGCGCGTCCAGCTGGTCCAGGAACCACTGCTGCGGCGGGAGGGCGGTCGCCGCCGCGGCCAGGCGCTTCGTACGGGAGCCGCGGTCGCCCGCCTCCATCGTCAGGGCCTCGTGCAGCGCCTCGGCCGTGGCCGACACGTCGTACGGGTTGACCACGATCGCGTCCTCGCCCAGCTCCTCGTAGGCCCCTGCCTCCTGGGAGAGCACCAGCGCGCAGCCGTCGTCGGAGACGACCGGCACCTCCTTGGCGACCAGGTTCATGCCGTCCCGGATCGGGTTGACCAGCGCCACGTCCGCCAGCCGGTACGCGGCCAGGGAGCGGGCGAAGTCGTCGTCGACGTGGAGCAGGACGGGGGTCCAGCCCGGTGTGCCGTACTCCGCGTTGATCGCGTCGGCGACCCGCTGGACCTCGGCGGTGTAGTCCCGGTAGACCGCCAGGTCCTGCCGTGAGGGGTAGGCGAAGGCGATGTGAACCACGCGTTCGCGCCATTCGGGGCGCTCCTCCAGGAGCGCGCGGTAGGCGTGCAGGCCGCGCACGATGTTCTTGGAGAGCTCGGTGCGGTCCACCCGTACGATCGTGCGCCGGTCCGCGCCCACCTGCTCCCGCAGGATCTCCATGCGCTCGTCGACGTCCGCCTCGTGGGAGCGGCGGCGCAGGAAGTCCGCGTCGGCGCCCAGCCCGTGCACCCCGATCCGGGTGTGGCCGGTTCCGCCGAGGACGCTCGTGCAGCAGCCGATGAAGGCGTCCGCCCAGCGGCGGGTCAGGAACGCGGCGCGGTCCGCGCCCAGGATGCCCTTGAGCAGCTGTTCGCCGATGTCGTCGGGCAGCAGCCGGAAGTAGTCGACGGGGGCCCAGGGCGTGTGGGAGAAGTGGCCGATCCGCAGGTCGGGGCGGAGCTCGCGCAGCATCCCCGGGACCAGCGAGAGGTGGTAGTCCTGCACCAGGACCGCGGCGCCCTCGCCCGCCTCCTCGGCGAGCGCCTCGGCGAAGGCCCGGTTGTACGCCTCGTAGGAGGCCCACTGCCGGCGGAACTCCGCGTCGAAGACGGGCTCCACGGGGGTCTGGTAGATCATGTGGTGCACGAACCACAGCACCGAGTTGGCGATGCCGTTGTAGGCGTCGGCGTGGACCCCGGCGTCGATGTCGAGCATCCGCACGCCGGGCTCCGACACCCCGCGCCTGACGGCCTCGCGGTCGCCGTCACCGAGGGCGGCGCACACCCACAGCTTGTCGTCGACGGCGCTGAGGCCGGACACGAGCCCGCCGCCGCCCCGTTTCGACGCGAGCGTGCCGTCCTCCCGCCGGGTGTACGACACCGGGCCGCGGTTGGACGCGACGAGTACCTGGGCAGCGTGCTCGGAGACCATGTACCCGAACCTAGCCCGTTCGGGAAGCCGCCAAACGTGAGGTGACCCTGGAGCCGGAAGGGAAGAACCGTTACGCCGCTCGTCGTGCGGTGTACTCCGCGATCTCCCGCATCGGCGGCCTCTCCTCGGTGTCCACCGGGTGGGTGCGGGGGATGAAACCGTCCGGTCCGCGCTCGAACTGGGTGATCTCGGGGCGCACCAGCGGTCCTCGCGAGAGGCGCAGCTGCGCCGTCCGGTAGATCGTCGCCGCCATCCGGCCGAGGGCCTGGCCGTCCTGGTGGCGGTGCTTGCGCACGCCGACGTCGACCTGCGCCAGCGCGTCCAGACCGACGGTGTGCAGGGCGTCGACGAGGAGCCCCAGCTCGACCCCGTAGCCGACCGGGAAGGGGAGCTGTTCCAGCAGTGAGCGCCGGACGGCGTACTCGCCGCCGAGCGGCTGGACGAAACCGGCCAGCGCCGGCCAGTGGAGGTTGAGCAGCGGGCGTGCGACCAGTTCGGTGACCCGGCCGCCCTGGCCGGAGGTCTCGCCGAGAGGCCGGTCGTACATGGCCTTGACGAAGTGCACCGACGGGTCGGTCAGCAGCGGGCCCACGGTCCCGGAGACGAAGTCCGCCGAGAACTCCTTGAGGTCGGCGTCGACGAAGCAGACGATCTCCCCGCTGGTGACCAGCAGTGACCGCCACAGCACCTCGCCCTTGCCGGGCACCGCGGGCATCCGGGGGAGGATCGCGTCCCGGTGCACCACCCGGGCGCCGGCACGGCGGGCGACCTCCGCGGTGGCGTCGGTGGACCCGGAGTCGATCACCACGAGTTCGTCGACGAGCGGGACCTTCTCGACCAGCTCGCGCCGGATCTCCGCGACGATCTCGCCGACCGTCGCCTCCTCGTTCAGCGCGGGCAGCACGACACTCACACGTGAGCGGTGCGGATCCCGCGCCCGCGCCGCCGTGAGATGGTCCAGCGGGCGGTCGGAGGCCGACCACGAACGCCTGGCCAGCCAGCGCTCCACCTCTTCCAGCACGGGCGATACTCCCTGTATGTGATCCATCTCGCGGTTCGGACGACTATCTCGACCGCTGTGTGCGTCGGTTACAGTCTTGAACAACGCGGACGACTCCCGCATCTCGGGGTCGGTCCACGGACAAACGCCCGGATCCATGATCCGGTGCCACAGCGCTCATCCAGAGGGACTGAGGGAACGGCCCGTTGAAGTCCCGGCAACCCTCCTGCCGACCGCGAGGTCACGGTGGGGAAGGTGCCAATTCCGTCTTGCGGCGAAATACGTCGTGAGGAAGATGAGGAGAAAGGGCCTCCGCCATCATGGCCGTGCAGACAGTTGCAGCAAACACCGATTCTTCCGCCGTGGACCTCGGTCCCGCCGTGGCGCTTTCCTGCCGCGAATGCGGTGAGCGATTCGCTCTGGGCCCCATTTTCGCCTGTGCGTCCTGTTTCGGGCCGCTCGAAGTCGCCTACGACCTGCCGAGCGGCTCTCCCGAGGAGCTGAAGAAGCGCATCGCCGAGGGTCCGGACAACATCTGGCGTTACGCGCCGCTGCTGCCCGTCCCCGCCGACGTCGCGGACAAGCCCAACATCAACCCCGGCTTCACCAAGCTGGTCAAGGCCGACAACCTCGCCCGCGAGCTGGGCGTGACCGGCGGCCTGTACGTCAAGGACGACTCCGGCAACCCGACGCACTCCTTCAAGGACCGTGTCGTCGCCATCGCCGTCGAGGCCGCCCGCGCGTTCGGCTTCACCACGCTCTCCTGCTCCTCCACCGGCAACCTCGCCGGCGCCGTCGGCGCCGCCGCCGCCCGCGCCGGCTTCCGTTCCTGCGTGTTCATCCCGCACGACCTGGAGCAGGGCAAGGTCGTCATGGCCGCGGTGTACGGCGGCGAGCTGGTCGGCATCGACGGCAACTACGACGACGTCAACCGCTTCTGCTCGGAGCTCATCGGCGACCCGCTCGGTGAGGGCTGGGGCTTCGTCAACGTCAACCTGCGCCCGTACTACGGCGAGGGCTCCAAGACGCTGGCCTACGAGATCTGCGAGCAGCTCGGCTGGCGGCTGCCCGACCAGATCGTCATCCCGATCGCGTCCGGCTCGCAGCTCACGAAGATCGACAAGGGCCTCCAGGAGCTGATCAAGCTCGGCCTCGTCGAGGACAAGCCGTACAAGATCTTCGGCGCCCAGGCCGAGGGCTGCTCCCCGGTCTCCACCGCCTTCAAGGCCGGCCACGACGTGGTGCGCCCGCAGAAGCCGAACACCATCGCCAAGTCCCTGGCGATCGGCAACCCGGCCGACGGCCCGTACGTCCTGGACATCGCCCGGCGCACCGGCGGCGCCGTCGAGGACGTCAACGACGAGCAGGTCGTCGACGCGATCAAGCTGCTGGCCCGCACCGAGGGCATCTTCGCGGAGACCGCGGGCGGGGTGACGGTCGGGGTGACGAAGAAGCTCATCGAGGACGGTCTGCTCGACCCGGCCCTGACGACCGTCGTCCTGAACACCGGCGACGGGCTGAAGACGCTCGACGCGGTCGCCCCGACGACCGGCCTGTCGGCGACGATCCGGCCCAGCCTGGACGCGTTCCGCGACGCGGGCCTCGCAGCCGCCAACTGACCACCCGAGACCGAAGGAAGGCACCCTCATGAGCGTCAAGGTCCGTATCCCCACCATCCTCCGCACGTACACGGGCGGCCAGGCCGAGGTCCCGGCGGAGGGTTCCACCCTCTCCGAGGTCATCGCGTCCCTGGAGGCGAACCACCCGGGCATCGGCGCCCGTGTCCTGGACGACCAGGGCAAGCTGCGCCGCTTCGTCAACGTGTACGTCAACGACGACGACGTGCGCTTCGAGGGCGGCCTGGACGCGGCCACGCCGGACGGTGCCGGCGTCTCGATCATCCCGGCCGTCGCCGGCGGCTGAGGCCCTTGCGGCAGGGCCGGCGCGACCGCCGGCCAACCGCGCAGAGTGACCACCACGACCCCCTCCGCGAGAGAAGCGGAGGGGGTCATTCTGCATGGTTGAGCGCGGTACAGTTGGGGAAGTCCCCGCCGCTGCCCGTGCCGCCCGCATATGAGAATGCGCCCGGCCCCGACAAGAAGCAGCCAAAGTACGTGAACTCCTTGAGGCATAAGTGGCCTTTGTCAGGCCCGACTTGCCCTGGAATCCAGTGAATCCACCCTTTCCGGGCGGTCGCGCGTGCTCAGAATTCTCGTCCGATTGACCTGTTGCAGAGGGCAGTTGGGCAGATACATTCGGCCGCGGTCGACGCGTTCCGGCGCACACCGCCCTCTCCTGTCGGAGGGTGAGTTCTGACCCGGGCCCGCGAAGTGCGGCGCTCGTGCAAGGGCCAGTAATAGGGGAGTTGGGCATGGCTCAGGGCACCGTCAAGTGGTTCAACGCGGAGAAGGGGTACGGCTTCATCGCGGTCGACGGTGGTGCGGATGTTTTCGTCCACTACAGCGCGATCCAGATGGACGGGTACCGCACCCTCGAAGAGGGTCAGCGAGTTGAATTCGAGATCTCGCAGGGCCAGAAGGGGCCGCAGGCGGACATGGTCAAGCTCGCCGTCGGCTGAGCTCGGCACGGTCGTCCGACGACACCACTCACACACGCGGGGCCCGTACCTCCCACCGGGGTACGGGCCCCGCGTGCGTCTCCGTCCGGCGCGGAGGCGTCCCGCGCAGGGGTGCCGTATCCCGGAGGCGCTTGCCCTCCCGTCACCCGCCGCCACCCCGCCGGCGAGCCTTCTCCGAAGGCGCTTGCCCTCCCGTCACCCGCCGCCACCCCGCCGGCGAGCCTTCTCCGAAGGCGCTTGCCCTCCCGTCACCCGCCGCCACCCCACCAGCGAGCCTTCTCCGAAGGCGCTTGCACTCTAGGGGGTCGAGTGCTAATCATTGGCGTTAGCACTCTCCAGGTGAGAGTGACAGAACTTGGACCGGGCCGGTGAGGCCCGCAGGCCCGGTGGGGCAAGGAACCACTGGGCAGGCAGGCCGTCCGTCGCGGGCGCCTCTCGGTCCGGAGAAATCCACCCCTGTCCGGGAGGACCACTTCACATGGCCAAGATCATCGCGTTCGACGAGGAGGCACGGCGCGGTCTCGAGCGCGGGATGAACCAGCTCGCCGACGCCGTCAAGGTCACCCTCGGCCCCAAGGGCCGTAACGTCGTCCTCGAGAAGAAGTGGGGCGCGCCCACGATCACCAACGATGGTGTTTCCATCGCCAAGGAGATCGAGCTCGAGGACCCGTACGAGAAGATCGGTGCGGAGCTGGTCAAGGAGGTCGCCAAGAAGACGGACGACGTCGCCGGCGACGGTACGACCACCGCCACCGTTCTCGCCCAGGCGCTCGTCCGCGAGGGCCTGCGCAACGTCGCCGCGGGTGCCAATCCGATGGCTCTGAAGCGTGGCATCGAGAAGGCCGTCGAGGCCGTCTCCGCCGCCCTGCTGGAGCAGGCGAAGGACGTGGAGACCAAGGAGCAGATCGCTTCGACCGCCTCCATCTCCGCCGCCGACACCGAGATCGGCGCCAAGATCGCCGAGGCGATGGACAAGGTCGGCAAGGAAGGCGTCATCACCGTCGAGGAGTCCCAGACCTTCGGTCTGGAGCTGGAGCTCACCGAGGGTATGCGCTTCGACAAGGGCTACATCTCGGCGTACTTCGCCACCGACATGGAGCGTATGGAGACGTCGTTCGACGACCCGTACATCCTGATCGTCAACTCCAAGATCAGCAACGTGAAGGACCTCCTTCCGCTGCTCGAGAAGGTCATGCAGTCGGGCAAGCCCCTGCTGATCATCGCGGAGGACGTCGAGGGCGAGGCCCTGTCGACCCTGGTCGTGAACAAGATCCGTGGCACCTTCAAGTCCGTCGCCGTCAAGGCCCCGGGCTTCGGTGACCGCCGCAAGGCCATGCTCGGCGACATCGCCATCCTCACCGGTGGCACCGTCATCTCCGAGGAGGTCGGTCTCAAGCTGGAGAACGCCGGCCTGGACCTGCTCGGCAGCGCCCGCAAGGTCGTCATCACCAAGGACGAGACCACGATCGTCGACGGTGCCGGTGACAGCGACCAGGTCCAGGGTCGCGTCAACCAGATCCGTGCCGAGATCGAGAACTCCGACTCGGACTACGACCGCGAGAAGCTCCAGGAGCGCCTCGCGAAGCTGGCCGGCGGCGTGGCCGTCATCAAGGCCGGCGCCGCCACCGAGGTGGAGCTCAAGGAGCGCAAGCACCGCATCGAGGACGCGGTGCGCAACGCCAAGGCCGCCGTCGAGGAGGGCATCGTCGCCGGTGGTGGCGTGGCTCTGCTCCAGGCCTCGGCCGTCTTCGAGAAGCTCGACCTGACGGGCGACGAGGCGACCGGCGCCAACGCCGTCAAGCTCGCGCTGGAGGCCCCGCTCAAGCAGATCGCCGTCAACGGTGGTCTCGAGGGTGGCGTCGTCGTCGAGAAGGTGCGCAACCTCCCGATCGGTCACGGCCTCAACGCCGCGACCGGCGACTACGTCGACATGATCGCCGAGGGCATCCTCGACCCGGCGAAGGTCACGCGTTCCGCCCTGCAGAACGCCGCGTCCATCGCCGCGCTCTTCCTCACCACCGAGGCCGTCATCGCCGACAAGCCGGAGAAGGCCGCCGCGGCCGCTCCGGGCGGCATGCCGGGCGGTGACATGGACTTCTGATCCCCGGATCAGCTGTTCCAGGCAGTACCCGCAGTACCGTGCGACGCCGGCCCCCGGGATTCATCTCCCGGGGGCCGGCGTCGTCTGCGCTGCGGGCGTCTCACCGCGCGGGAGCGGCCAGGACGCAGAGTTCGCCGTCGTCGGGGTCGCCGATCCAGACCCAGAGCTTGAGCGTCCCGTCCTTCCGCAGCACCTCGTAGTCGGTGAAGACCGTTTCGTACTCCACAGTGATCCTGGTCCCGCCCGCCTCGTCCGCCCGCTCCTGGCTCCAGGTTCCCGATCCCGACTCCCGGCTGTCGTCCGCGCAGGCGCGGTCGGCGGTGTACGTCCCGTCCGGCCTGAGTTCCAGCGTCCCGCCCCACCTGTCGGTCCATGTCACGGCGGCCTGGGCCTTCGAGAGCGCGACCGGCTCGCCTGCGGGGGGCGGCGGGGGGAAGAGCCTGCCGCAGGCGGCGAGGGAGAGTACGGCGGGGGCGACGAGCGCCAGGAACGACCAGCGGGAACGCGACATGCGGCACCTCGGGACCTTGCGCCGGGCACGGGCGTGAACGGTCCGTGTAAGAGGAGCGTAGAGCAGGGTGCGGCGCTCCGGCCGTCAGGGGGTGCTCCCCTCGTCCCGCCGCTGAGGCGGCCCCGGATACTGGGCGTCCATGCCCCGCGACCGAGGAGTACGCCGATGACCGACGACAACCGTGTGGGGCCACCGCTCGCCGGAAGCGAGCGCGAGACCCTGCGGGCCTTCCTCGACTACCACCGGGCCACTCTCGCCATGAAGTGCGAGGGCCTGGACGACGACCAGCTCCGGCAGCGGTCGATGGAGCCCTCGACGCTCTCCCTGCTCGGCCTGGTGCGGCACATGGCCGAGGTGGAACGCACCTGGTTCCGCAGGGTGTTCGAGGACAACGGCATCCCGCTGGTCTGGTCGGACCGGATCGACTTCCAGGCCGCGTACGACGCGAGCGCCTCGACCCGGGAGGAGGCGTTCGGCGCCTGGCAGGCCGAGGTGGAGCACTCGCGCCGCATCGAGCGCGAGGCGGTGTCCCTGGACGTCACCGGGGTCCAGCCGCGCTGGGAGCAGGAGGTGTCCCTGCGCATGGTCATGGTGCACGTGCTGCTGGAGTACGGCCGCCACAACGGGCACGCGGACTTCCTGCGGGAGGGCGTCGACGGGACCGTCGGCGCCTGAGCCGCCGCACGGGGGCCACCTGCCCCGCCCCGGCCCGGATCGCCGGATTGCCGGGTCCCGGGTCCCGGGGCCGGGTCCCGCCACGATCTGAGGCCGGGGGAGGCGGCCCGCCCCGTTTTCCGACAAGTCTCGAAGGCTCGGCGACTGTCAGTTACACCCAACTCCCTTCTGTGTCAGTTCTATTGACCCGGGGTTTCAGAAGTTTTACCTTCCTCGCATCTGAGAGCGCTCTCAAGAATGGCTCTCCCCCACGACGAGGTGCTGCCCATGCATCCCTCCCTCTCCAGACCGGCAGCGGCGACGGTCCTCGCCATAGCGCTGGCCGCCGTCGGCCTGGGCCCTGCCGCATCCCCGGCGGCGGCCGCCACCATCCCCGCAGGTTCCGGCAGTTACACCGACAGCCGCCCCGCCGGCACGTCCGGACCCACCACCAACACCGGCGCCCCCGTGACGCCCAAGGTCACGGCGGCCGCGAAGGACAAGCCGGTCCCGACCAACGACTGGTGGTCCTCCCTCGCCTTCCAGCGCTACGGCGACAACCCGTACTCCACCCCGATGTACGGGCACCCGCTGACCTACCAGGCGACCTCGGGCGGACTGGAGGTCGGCTACCCCACGGCACCGGCGATCGTCGGGGAGGGCCGCCAGTACGAGTACGCGCACAAGGCCGATCTCACCCTCGGCCTCAGCGGTCTCAACTCCCCGGACACCAAGGCCGACGACTGGTCCGACTGGACGGTCACCCCCTACTGGTCGGACGGCACCCGCACCCTGCGTACGACGATCGGGCACGGCATGCCCTTCGTCTACGCCAAGGGCTCCGGCGGCGACGCCCGCGTCACCACCGCCTCCACCCCCACCGTCTTCGCCGACAACGGCAACGTCCTCGGCATCACGGTCGCCGGCCACCACTACGCGCTCTTCGCCCCGACGGGCACCGACTGGAACGTCTCCGGCACCGCGATCACCGCCGGGCTCGGCGGCAAGGACTACTTCTCGCTCGCCGTGCTGCCGTCCACCGACGCCCTCGCGACCTACCGGAAGTACGCCTTCAGCTTCGTCACCGGCTCCAAGGTGACCTGGCAGTCCACGGGCGGCACCGTCAAGGCGACGTACAGCCTGACCACGGAGGCCAAGGAGGGCACCGAACGCGGCACCCTCCAGGCGCTGTACCGCCACCAGTGGCTGCACACCTCCGACGCGCTCACCTCGTACACCTACGTCTCCCCGCGCGGCACCATGAAGGTCCGGGAGTCCGCTTCCTTCTCCACCAGTCAGATGAACCAGGGCGTCCTGCCCGCCCTGCCCGCGTCGAGCGGGGTCGACAAGGCGCGGCTGACCGGATACCTGAACGAGGTGGCGAACGCCTCCGACCCGTTCTCCGGGGCGAGCGACACCTACTGGACCGGCAAGGCGCTCGGCAAGCTCGCGCAGCTGGTGCCCGTGGCCGACCAGATCGGACAGACCGGTATCCGGGACAAGCTGCTCGGCCTGATGAAGGGCCGTCTCCAGGAGTGGTTCACCGCGGGCGGTGCGTCCGAGTTCAGCTACGACAAGAACTGGAAGACGCTCACCGGCTACCCGGCCTCCTACGGCAGCGACACCGAGCTGAACGACCACCACTTCCACTACAGCTACTACGTGTACGCGGCGGCGATCGTCGCCCAGTACGACCAGGCGTGGGCCGCCGACTCGGCCTGGGGCACCATGGTGAAGACCCTGGTGCGGGACACCGCCAACCCCAGCCGCACCGACACGGCGTACCCGTTCCTGCGCGGCTTCGACGTGTACGCCGGGCACAGCTGGGCCTCCGGTCACCAGGGCTTCGCGGCGGGCAACAACCAGGAGTCGTCGTCGGAGTCGATCAACCTCAGCGCGGGACTCGTCCTGTGGGGTGCGGCGACGGGCGACACGGGGCTGCGCGACCTCGGCAGCTATCTGCTGACCACCGAGTCCGAGGCGATCAGCCAGTACTGGTTCGACGCCGACCAGCAGGTCTTCCCGGGCTCCTTCACCCATGACACCGTCGGCATGGTGTGGGGCAGCGGCGGCGCGTACTCCACCTGGTGGACCGCGAACCCGGAGGAGATCCACGGCATCAACGTCCTGCCCGTCACGGGTGGTTCGCTGCACCTGGCCCGCAAGAAGGCCGCGGTCACGCGGAACATCGCCGAGATGGAGCGGGAGAACGGCGGTCCCGCCGTGGAGTGGCGCGACATCCTGTGGGAGTTCCAGTCGCTGGCCGACCCGGCCGCCGCGAAGTCCAAGTGGGATGCGGGGAACGCCGGTTACGCACCCGAGGCGGGCGAGTCCAAGGCGCACACCTACCACTGGATCACGACGCTCGACAGCCTGGGCGCGCCCGACATGAGCGTCAGCGGGGACATCCCGACGTCCGCGGTCTTCACGAAGGGCGGCGTCCGCACGTACGCCGCCCACAACCACGGATCGACCGCTCGTACCGTCACCTTCTCCGACGGCGCGACCCTGTCGGTGCCGGCCCGTTCCACGGCCACCGGCACGGGCACAGGCGGGGGCGACCCCGACCCCGATCCGGAGGAGCCGGGCCCGTCCACCGGCAACACCTTCCGGCTGAAGACCGGCGGCACCCTCACCACGGCCACGGACGGTGCGGCGGGAGCCGACACCATCGCCTCGGCCGACGGGGTCAACCGTGACGGCACCCCGTACCGGCCGACGGTCTACGAGATCAAGAAGGTCGACGGCACCTACGCGTCGGGCGCCTCCACCACCTTCCGCCTCAGGGTCGACGCGGGCACCAAGGTGGGCCTCGCCCCGCAGGTCAGGGTCAGTTACGACCTCACAGGCGACGGCACCTTCGACCGCACGGAGACCTTCCGCTACTTCGCGACCGACCCGGTCGCGGGGTGGGAGGAGTACACCCAGGCGGTGGGCGCCAAGGCGGTGACCGGAAGCCTGGGCAACCTCCGCGGCGGCACGGTCCGTCTGGAGATCTGGAACGCCCTGGGCAGCGGCACGACCCAGGTGCAGACGGGCACGGACGCGGCGGTCCTGAAGATCCCGTTCGCGTAGCGGAACTGCCGGGCCGGCCGGGTTCGACACCCCGGCCGGCCCGGTCCGCCCCGGCCGGGGTCGACACCCCGGCCGGCCCGGTCCGCCCCGTGGGCCGCACGCGCGGTCCGCACCACCCGCCCCTGGTTTCTCTGTCATGACCCTGGCGGAACACGCGTTCCGCCCGCACAATCTCTGGGAGCGCTCCCATGGGGTGGGTGCTCCGGTCTGCTGCCCTCCCCTTCCCCGACCTGTCTCCGCCGACGAAAGGTCTTCCCGGTGACCGCCTCACCACTTTCCGCACGGCCCGCGCGGCCGCGCCCCCGGCACGGGCGACGCGTGTTCGCGATGTCAGCCGCCGCCTTGCTGTGCGCGGCAGCGCTGGCGATGCCCGGCACGGCCCTGGCGGCCGAGGACGCAGAGCCAGGACCCGAGCAGATCACCAACGGCGACTTCGCCGCCGGTGTGGCCCCCTGGTGGGCGACGGCGAATCTGTCCCCGGCGGTGTCGGACGGCCGGCTGTGCGCCGAGGTGCCCGCCGGGACGGCCAACGCCTGGGACGTCATCATCGGGCAGAACGACGTCCCGATCGTGGCGGGGGAGAGCTACGAGCTCTCCTACAAGGCCAGTTCGACCGTCCCGCTGACCGTGCAGACCCGGGTCCAGCAGGCGACGGAGCCGTACACGACGGTCCTCGCCACCGCCGACCCCGTGGGCACGGAGACCACCGAGGTGTCCCGTACGTTCACGGCATCCGTGGACCAGCCCGCCGCCTCGGTGCAGCTGCAGATCGGCGGCGGCGAGAGCGCGGCGACCTTCTGCCTGGACGACGTGTCGCTGCGCGGCGGCGCCGAACCCCCGGTGTACGTCCCCGACACCGGCTCCCCGGTCCGCGTCAACCAGGTCGGCTATCTGCCCGGCGGGACCAAGAGCGGAACCGTGGTCACCGACGCGGACGCGCCGCTGACCTGGACGGTGAAGGCGGCGGACGGTTCGACGGCCGCGACCGGCACCACCGAGCCGCAGGGCGAGGACCCCACCTCACGCCAGAAGGTCCACACCTTCGACTTCAGCGGCCTCACCGCCACCGGCGACGGTTACACCGTCGAGGTCGACGGCGAGGTGAGCGAGCCGTTCTCGATCCGCGGAGACCTCTACGACGGCCTGCGCTCGGACGCGCTGGCGTACTTCTACCACAACCGCAGCGGCATCGAGATCGACGCGGACCTCGTGGGCGAGGAGTACGCGCGCCCGGCCGGCCACATCGGTGTCGCGCCCAACAAGGGCGACACGGACGTGCCCTGCCAGCCCGGTGTCTGCGACTACCGGCTGGACGTGTCGGGCGGCTGGTACGACGCGGGCGACCACGGCAAGTACGTCGTCAACGGCGGCATCTCGGTGGCGCAGCTGATGTCCACCTACGAGCGCACGCTGACCGCCCCGGACGCGGAGTCGGCGCAGCTCGGTGACGGGGAACTGCGCGTGCCCGAGCGAGACAACGGGGTGCCGGACATCCTGGACGAGGCGCGCTGGGAGATGGACTTCCTCATCAAGATGCAGGTCCCGGCCGGTGAGCCGCTCGCGGGCATGGTGCACCACAAGATGCACGACGCCGAGTGGACCGGGCTCCCGACGAAGCCGCACCTGGACCCCCAGCAGCGCGAGCTGCACCCGCCGTCCACGGCGGCGACGCTGAACCTCGCCGCGACCGCCGCCCAGTGCGCGCGCCTCTACGAGCCCTTCGACAAGGCCTTCGCCGACCGCTGCCTCAAGGCCGCGGAGACCGCATGGGCTGCGGCGAAGGCGCACCCGGACGTGCTCGCCGACCCGAACGACGGCACCGGCGGCGGCGCGTACAGCGACAACGACGTCCGGGACGAGTTCTACTGGGCGGCCGCCGAGCTGTTCACCACGACCGGCGAGGACACCTACCGCCAGGCGGTGCTCTCCTCCGAGCTGCACGACGACGTCGACGCGGTCTTCTCCGCCAACGGCGGCATCTCCTGGGGTTCGACCGCCGGACTCGGCGCGCTCACCCTGGCCACCGTGCCCAACGGCCTGACCGCGGCCCAGCTCGCCGGCGTGCGGGACACCGTGACCGCGGGCGCCGACCGCTACGCGGCCCAGTCCCGCGCGGGGGCGTACGGCGTGCCCTACGCCCCCGCGGGTGAGGACTACGTCTGGGGTTCCAACAGCACGGTGCTCAACAACATGGTGGTCCTGGCCACGGCCCACGACCTGACCGGGAAGGCGGTCTACCAGGACGCCGTGCTGCGGGGGGCCGACTACCTGCTCGGCCGCAATCCCCTCAACCAGTCGTACGTCACCGGCTACGGCGAGCGGAACTCCCACAACCAGCACCACCGCTTCTGGGCGCACCAGAACGACCCCTCGCTGCCGAACCCGGCGCGTGGATCGATCGCGGGAGGCCCGAACCTCACCGCCATCGCCTCCGGTGACCCGGTGGCCGCCGAGAAGCTGACGGGCTGCGCCCCGGCGATGTGCTACATCGACGACATCGGTTCCTGGTCGACCAACGAGATCACCATCAACTGGAACGCCCCGCTCGCCTTCATCGCCTCCTACCTGGACGACGCGGGCGACGGCGGGACGGTCGCACCGGCCCGGACCTGCAAGGTCAGCTACTCCTCGCACCCGTGGAACAGCGGCTCGACGGTGACGGTCCGGGTGCAGAACACCGGCACGGAAGCGGTCACCCCGTGGTCGCTGACCTGGCTGCTCAAGGGTGAGCAGAAGCTCAGCCACACCTGGAGCGCGCAGTTCACGCAGTCGGGCCGTACGGTCGCGGCGTCGCCGCTGTCCTGGAACCGGACCCTGGCCCCGGGCAAGGCGGTCGACTTCGGGTTCAACACCTCGGCCAGGAGCCCGGCGCCCGACCCGTCCGCCTTCAAGCTCAACGGGCGGGCCTGCGCCTCGGGCTGATCCGCCGGGAAGGAACGTGCGCCCGTCGGGCCGGGCGCACCGGGTGCCGGCGGTGGTGAGGGTGTCGTGCCCTCGCCGCCGCCGGCACTCCGCTGTGCGGGCGCGTCACGCCGGTTCGGCCGTCCCGCTGTGTGTGCGGGCGCGTCACGCGGGTTTCGCCGTCCCGCTGTGTGTGCGGGCGTCACGCCGGTTCGACGGGCAGCCACAGTTCGCAGGTCGCGGTGGAGAAGTCCGCCGCGCGTTCGAGGATCGCGACGACCGAGGGTCCCGGACGCAGCCGCCACGGGTTGGAGGGGAACCAGTCGGTCGCGGTCGCCGCCCAGGTCGTCTGAAGGCTCTCCGGATGGGGCCCGCTCGTGCGGAAGACCGCCCACATCCCGGCGGGTACCTCGATGGCGTCGAGGTCGTCCGGAGCCGGTGTGTCCGGGCCGAGGGCGACCCCGTGCAGGTAGGTCAGTTCGGTGCCCTCCCGGCTGTCGGGGTCCAGGTCGTCGCAGACCTGGAGCAGCCCCTGCGGTTCGGTGTCGCCGAGCGCCTTCAGCCGCTGGTGTTCCTCCACCGGCAGCGACGCGATGTGCTCCTGGATGTGCGGGTTGACGCCCTCGTGGATGAGTGGGACGCGGGTCGCGTGTCCGACCAGCCGGAGTGCGGCGCGGTCGACGAGGCGGGTCTCCATGGGGGTACTCCCTTCGACGGTCAGGCGGAACCTGAGCTGCGGTTGTGTTCTCAAGGGGCCCCCGTCCCGGCGGACTTCGCCGGGCCCTGCGCCGTGGACGGCGCGGAAGGCGCGGCCGAACGCCTCGGTCGAGCCGTATCCGTGCCGGACGGCGATCCCCAGCAGATCCCCCTCGCCCCGGACGACGTGTCCGGCGGCGACGGTCATGCGGCGTCGCCGCACGTACTCCGACAGCGGCATACCGGCCAGCGACGAGAACATCCGGCGCAGGTGGTACTCGGTGGTCCCGAGCGCCGTGGCCAGGCGCGCGACGTCGAGTTCCTCGTCGAGGTGCCGCTCGACGTGGTCCACGAGCTGGTTGAGTGCCGAGATCATGGGGCCTCCCTTTCGACTCCGAGCCTGGCGGCCGGGACCCCGGCCGCACCCGATCGCTGCGGTCCGATCGGATCATGCGCGTGAGGCCGGTCCGCGCCCTCGCTCGGGATCACGATGCGTCTACGCAAAAGAATGACTGTTTTTTGCATCAATCCATCAAGGTGAAGAAAACTACTCGCACGCCTCTTGTGGTGGTGATTCCGCGCGCCCTACCGTCGCCTCACCTCCGAGAGAAACGGGCATGCGATGTCACGTCACATCACGGTCGCCGCGCTGACGGCCGCCGTAGTCGGACTGGGGGCGCTGACCGGCGCGCCCGCGGCACAGGGTGCGGAGGGGAAGCCGTCCGCACCGAAGGTGACGCGCGCGGGGCTCGATCCCGCGCTGGTGGCCGGGCGGGGGGCCGATGTGTCCTTCGCCGAGCAGGAGGCGGAGAACGCCGCGACGAACGGGACGGTCATCGGCCCCGACCGCACCGCGTACACGCTGCCCGCCGAGGCGTCGGGACGTACGGCGGTGAGTCTGAAGCCCGGGGAGCACGTCGAGTTCACCCTTCCCGAGGCGGCGAACGCGATCACCGTGCGCTACAGCATCCCGGACGCTCCCGGAGGCGGCGGGATCACCGCCCCGCTGGATGTGGCCGTCAACGGCAAGAAGCGTTCGACGATGACGCTGACCTCGCAGTACTCCTGGCTCTACAACCAGTACCCGTTCACCAACGACCCGCAGGCCGGGCTGCTCCAGCCCGGCTGGTGGATCACCGAGTGCTCCTGCGTGCCCAGCGAGACGACGCCCGCCCCGGAGATCACGAAGCCCTTCCGGCCGAGCCACTTCTACGACGAACAGCGCCTGCTGCTGGGCAAGAGATACCGCGCGGGTGACAAGGTACGGCTGACCGTCCCGGCCGGGAGCCGGGCCGCGTGGACGGTGATCGACGTCCTCGACTCCGAGCTCGTGGGCCTGCCGCATGTCGAGCTCCGGGCGGCGAACGCCCTGCTCTTCGGGGCCGATCCGACGGGGCGCCGGGACTCGGCCGACGCGATGGACCGGGCGATCGCCTTCGCCAAGCGCAAGAACCTGCCGGTGTACGTCCCGCCGGGCACCTACCAGGTCAACCGGCACATCGTCGTGGACGACGTGACGATCAGGGGCGCGGGCAGCTGGTACACGAAGTTCAAGGGCGAGCAGGTCGCGCTCCCCGCCCCGGCCGCCGACGGCTCCGTGCACACCGGGGTCGGCTTCTACGGCAAGGACGCGGCCGACGGCGGCAGCCACGACGTCCATCTGTCCGGCTTCGCCATCGAGGGCGACGTACGGGAGCGCATCGACACCGACCAGGTCAACGGCATCGGCGGGGCGATGAGCGACTCCTCGATCGAGGGCCTGCACATACGGCACACCAAGGTCGGCATGTGGTTCGACGGCCCGATGTCGAACCTCAGGATCAAGGGCAACGTCATCGTCGACCAGATCGCCGACGCCATCAACTTCCATGGCGGGGTCACCGGTTCGCAGGTCTCGCACACCTTCGTCCGCAACTCCGGTGACGACGGTCTGGCGATGTGGTCGGAGAAGCGGGCCAACGCCGGCAACACCTTCGCCCGCAACACCGTGCAGAGCCCGGTCCTCGCCAACGGCATCGCGATCTACGGCGGTACGGACAACACGGTGTCGGGCAACCTGGTCGCGGACCCCGTCCGGGAGGGCAGCGCCCTGCACGTCGGCGCCCGCTTCGGCGCGGAGCCCTTCCGGGGCAGGCTCGACCTCACCGACAACACGACGGTCAGGGCCGGGACCTACGAACTGAACTGGAAGATCGGCCTCGGGGCCGTCTGGTTCTTCGCCCTGGACCGCGACATCGACGCCGACATCCGGGTCACCGGCGATCACTTCCTCGACAACACCTACAACGCGATCATGCTGGTCACCGACTGGCCGGTGAAGGACACCTACAAGATCCAGGGCGTGCGCTTCGAGGACATCCGAGTCGACGGCACGGGCACCTCGGTGGTGAGCGCGCGGGCGGCGGGCTCGGCGACCTTCGAGAACGTGGACGCGCGGAACGTCGGGGCCGTGGGCGTCAACAACTGCGGTTCCTTCAACTTCACCCCCGCCGGATCGGAGTTCTCCCTGACCGACCTCGGCTCCAACGACGGAGGCGGCACGACGGGCGACTGGCTGGCGCCGTGGCTGCTGCCGAACACGATCACCTGCGACGACCGGCCGCCGGTGGTCGCCCCGCCGGCACCTGGGGCCTGGTGACCCATGGATACGCGCCCGCGTACGGACTTCCGTACGCGGGCGCGGTGCGTGCGGGCGCGCGCTCAGGCCCGGCAGAAGGCCGCGTGCACGCACTTCCCCGCCGACAGGGGCTCGATGAAGATCCGGGCGCCCAGGTCCTCGGCGATGTGCAGGCCCATCCCTCCCGTGCCGTCGCTCAGGTCCGGTGTCCGGGGGGCGGGCTCGGTGCGCGAACCGTCGGTGACCGCGATGTCCAAGGCCTCGGCGGTGGTCGTCAGGGTGAGCGTGTTCGGGCCGGATGCGTGCCGGACGGCGTTGGTGACCAGCTCGGAGACGATCAGCAGGAAGTCGTCGCAGCGGTCCTGGGTGAGGGAGGGCCATGACCAGTGGAGGAAGCCGAGCGCCGCACGGCGGGCGTGCGCGGGTGCTTCGGGCCCGGACGGCAGGGGAATCGTGAGCGTGCCGGCCGTTAGGGACGACGGGGTCGGAGTGGCTGCGGGCTGCGGAGCGGTCAGGGTGGTCATGGCGCGGTCCCGAGGAGGGTGGCTTGCCTGCTTCGTGTGTCCGCCGGACGCCGTTCCGGTCGCGAGCGCCGGTTCCGATGGTCCGAGCGGCCTTTCACATGGGATTCGGAGACGCCGGAGGAAAAGTTTGGTCAAATCCGCGGCGATTTGGCCCTGTGCGGGCCCTGTGCGACAGGTTCAGGCAGGCAGCGG
The DNA here is from genome assembly GCF_042755185.1 of Streptomyces sp. NPDC059166. Lineage (NCBI taxonomy): Bacteria > Bacillati > Actinomycetota > Actinomycetes > Kitasatosporales > Streptomycetaceae > Streptomyces > Streptomyces sp. NPDC059166. The sequence goes on from NZ_JBHZCI010000008.1 coordinate 181,342, forward strand.
GACCGCGCCCAGGGGCGTGGTCGTGGGCTGCGGGGACCCCCCGGCCGGCTCGACCGACAGGGCCACCGCCGAGGCGTTGTCCAGAGTGCCTTTGAGCAGGGTCACCCGGCTCTCCGGGTCACCGCTGAGCAGCCCGGCCGGTACGGGGGTGCCGTCTTCCATGAACCACGCCGCGTAGGTCCGTCCGGCCGGGAGCGCCGGGAGGCCGGACACCGCGAGGGTGGCCGAGTCCTCGCTCCGGGAGAAGGTGACGGAGGCCGTGGCACCGTCGCTGAGGGTCTGGGTCTGCAGCCGGACGTCGGGAGCGGTGAGCACCTTCGTCACGTTCTGCTGCTGGGACTCGGCCCGGCTCGCGTCCGCCTCCACCTGGCGGACGTGCTCCTCGGCTCTATCGGCGCGCGCCTCCACCTGGCTCGCGTGGTCCTTGGCGTCCGAGGCCTCCTGCCACTGCCAACCGGCGAGGCCCAGGCAGACCAGGGCGACGGCCACCGACGCGGCGAGCGCCAGGCGCAGCGTCCGGGCCGTTCCGCGCCTGCGGGCCTTCGTCCTCGTGTCCGAGCCGGGTTCCCCGGCGCGCGGTCCGGGAGCCTCCGCACGCGGACGGGTCTCCTGGGGGGTGGCGGCCACCTGGCTCAGGACCCGGTCCCGCAGGGCGCCCGGCGGCGGCTCGGCCGTCGCCCGGCCCAGCAGCGCCGTCGTCGCCCGCAGCTCGGCCACCTCCTCCTGGCACTGCTCGCACCCGGCGAGGTGTTCCTCGAAGGTCCGGCGCTCCTCCTCGGGCAGCGCGTGCAGCACGTAGGCAGCAGAGGACTCGTGCGGGTCGGCGGCGTTCACGCTGTGCCTCCCAGGCAGCGGCGGAGCCGGATCAGTCCGTCCCGCAGGCGGGTCTTCACCGTGCCCAGCGGCAGGGACAGGGACTGGGCGATCTCCTTGTAGGTGTGTCCGCCGTAGTAGGCGAGGACGACGGTCTCGCGCTGGATATCGGTGAGCCCTCGCACGCAGCGCCGGACCCGCTGCCACTCCATGCGGGTCTCGACCTGTTCGGCGACCTCGTCGAACGGGGTGTCCTCGCTGAGCGTCGCCGCCCTGTGCTCCCGGTCCTGGCTCGCCTGCGCGGAGCGCACCCGGTCGACGGCCCTGCGGTGCGCGAGGGTCATGATCCAGGTCATCGCGCTCCCGCGCTCGGGCCGGAACCGGCCGGAGGTGCGCCACACCTCCAGCAGCACCTCCTGGGTGACCTCCTCGGACTGTGCGGGGTCCCGCAGGATGCGGCGTACGAGCCCCATGACGGGGCCCGCGGTCGCGTCGTACACCTCGGCGAAGGCCTCCCGGTCTCCGCCGGCGGCCGAGACCATGAGCCGGTCCAGTTCGGGGCCCGCCGCGTCCTGCCGGACGTCCCTGCCGCGATCGTTGGAATGCACCCGGGGCCTCGCTGTCGGGTCGGCGTGCTGGCGCGGGGCTGCGGTCCCGGCACGGTGTGCGGCATACGAGTCGTGCGGCCGCATGAGGACGGCCACACGCCGAATATGGCACCCGACCACGGCTCCGGCCTGCTGTGCGCACCCGAACCGGTCGCTACCGGGGAGTAGGGGAGCGGCGGGGCGCGAACCTTCCGGAGCCCCTCGGACCGAGTAGTTGAGCACCGGGTCAAACCCGCCACCCTCGGCTCCCTCGATCGGATGGAGCCCGGTCCGCACCCCTGGCGCGGCGCGCCCCGACCTCTCCATGATCACCAGTGGCGGCGCCCTGACCAGTAGGTTCTGGGGGAACAGGGGCACTCGCATGCCGTCGAACGACCGAAAACGGGAGTGACCGTGGCGAACGAGCTGAAGTACGGCGACAAGATCCACCTGCAGAACGGCTACGCGGACTGGAAGGGCGGCTACCTCGACACCAACGGGCACAGCAGCGACTCCGGCGGCAAGTACGCCGTGTCCACCGCCGAGTCACCCACCCGAGGCGAGGGCACCGGGACCTGGGAGATCCTCTCGCCGACCGGCAAGGCCGCGGGCACCCCGGTCGTCAGCGGTGACGTGATCCAGCTGCGCAACCTCTACGGCGGCGACGGCGGCTACCTCGACACCAACGGCCACGCCACCCCTGACCAGAGGAACGCGGGCGCCCGGTACAACGTCTCCACGTCCAAGGACCAGGACCGGGCACCCGGTTCCGGCACCGGCCGCTGGCGCATCACCGCCCGGACGTCCACGCCCGCCGACGGGAACATCCGCCCCGGGGACGTCATCCACCTGTGGAACCTCTACGCCGACAACGGCGGCTTCCTGGAGACCAACGGCCACGGCCCCGCAGGCGGGAAGTACGACGTGTGCACCAACGCCTACTCCAACCGCTCCTCCGACGTCGCCGACTGGAAGGCCCAGCGCCCGTAACTCCGTTCGCCCGGGCCTCGCCCCACGGGCCCGAGCGGGTGCGCCGTCCCGTGGTGCGGTGCCGGGACGGCGCACGGCGGCAGGCAGTTACAGCGGGCAGCGGCATTCTCCGGCGTAGAGCAGCAGGAAGTGAGCCGTGGCAGGCGAGCGGGCTGAGGGCCGTCTCGAAGAAGAACTCGGTCGAGCCCTTTTCGCGCATCACGCGTTGACCTGCGGAAAAGCGGCAGGTACAGGGCTACCCGACGCGGACACTCAGATCGGCTCGACGGCGATGCGAGGGTGGCACAGTCGGCGCAGGTCATCGGTGTCGCTCGTGAGGACAGTGACGTCACCGTGCTCCGTATGAGCCGTGGCTGCGAGCATCGCATCAATGGCGTACTTGTGGCCGTGCAGACTTTCGGCTGCGAGCAGTCTGCTCGCCGCACGCGCGCTCTCCTCCGTGACGGGGCGCACCTTGGTCAGGGAAACGGCATGGTCGAAAGCCGCCTGCGGCACCTTCGGATCGCGTGCCTCCACCAGCGTGGCCGCGCTCGTCACGACGAGCAGGTCCAGGCTGCGGGCGACGTCCAGCCACACGGTCATGTCGTGGTGCCGGCGGGAGAGCTTGGAGAGGGCCTCGCTGTCAAGAAGGAGAGTCCCGCTCATGCGGCGTCCGCCGGAGGGGAGTCGCCGCGGTGGGCAGCGTGGTGGGCGCGGATGCGCTCGGCCTTGGCCGACACCTCGGCAGGATCGACAGGGCCGTGCTCCGCTTCAGCGGCGGCGATGTACTCATCGATGGCCTCGCGCTGGAGCTGCCGCTGTACGGCCTCCTCGATGTAGGACGAGACGCCTTGCTTGCCGGCTCGTACGCGGATCGCCTCCAGGGTCTCGGCGCGCAGGGAGACGCTGGTGACTCGGGTCTTGCCGGGGCGGGGCGTATCCATGGGGAAAGTGTAGTACATGACCTATTAACTTGCTGGCGTTCCGAGGGGGCGGACGGCGCCTCGGGTTTCGGCATCCGGCTTCCGCCGCGCCCGCGCGGTGCGCTCGTACCGTGGCACGACGCCCGCCCTGATCTCGGCGATGCGCGCGCGTACGTCCTCGGTGGGCACCGCGTCCGGCGGCCCGGCGGACACTGGTGCCGCCTCGCCACGGCACCGGGAGCAGAGCCCGCCCGCCAGTGCTTCCGGGCTGCCGGGTGCGCGGCACTCGCCGCACTCCAGGGTCAGCAAGGCCGAAGGCCGCTCGGGGGTGGGCCGGTACGGCGGCAGCTTGTCGGCGAGGCGCCTGCGGACCAGGGCGGAGGCGCGATGCACCGGCACGGGCAGCCCTTCCGTCAGGGCGTGCGTCACCTCTGCCTCCGTGGCACCCCGCTCGAACCACTCGGTGACCTGCGGCTCCAGGCTCTCGCACTCGGCGGCCGACAGGCTCAGCGACGGTGCCTTGCGCCCCAGGGCGGCCAGCAGGGCGTAGGCCCGCGACCGGGTCGGTCGCTGCGGCGCCGTCTCGCGCGGTGCGTCGCCCCGGACGAAGGCGGCCCACCAGTCGTCGTCCCGCGCGGTCCGGGAGAAGAACGTACGCGTCACCCAGACCATCAACTGGTCGGTGGTGACGCACTCGCGTCCCCGGCGCAGATGCCCGGCCGCCTGGAGCCTGTTGAGTGCCGTCCGCAGGGCGCACTGGCCGTAGGGGAGGACCTTGGCCAGCGTCTTCACGGAGATGTCGGAGCCGTCGGGCAGCCGGTCGATGTACGCGGCGACGGCTGCTTCGCGGGGCGGAAGGTGGGAGAAGTCGCGCTCGCCGCGCGGGCTCTGGTCCACGGCGGAGCGCTTGCCGTAACCGGGGTTCGCCATGGGGTGCGGGGCGACCGTGGAGGTGTGGGGGGCCGCACTAAACTGCGTGGCAGTCATTCAGTTCGCCTATTCCGTGCTGGGTGATCAGACCCCTGTCCGGTGTTGGCGCACCGACGGGGGTCGTTCTGTCTGTTGATCCGCACGCTAGAGCGTCGCCACGATGCGTGGCAAGTCGCTCACGAAAAGTCACCCTTTCCAGGTCGGGGAGGGTGGGTGGGCGGGAAAAGGACCCTCCTTCCAATCCTCTGAAAGAGCGCTCGGAGCTGAGGACTTGAGCTTCGGGTGGTCGGGAAACGAGTTGTCCGGGTGGGGCGGTTCGCGTTGGCTGGCGGCATGACCGAACCCCGTGCCTACCAACACCCCGCCCTGACCACAGAGCGCCTGGCCCTGCGCCCGTGGCGGGACTCCGACCTCGCCCCCTGGGCCGCCATGAACGCCGACCCCGCCGTCCGCGAGCACCTGGGCGACGTGCTCACCCGCGAGCAGAGCGACGCCTCCGTGGCGCGCTTTCGGGCCGACTTCGCCCGGCGGGGCTACGGCTGGTGGGCGGTCGAGGTGCGCGCCACGGGCGAGTTCATCGGCTTCGCGGGCCTGGACGACATCGAGGACGGCCTCCCCTTCACCGGCGTGGAGATCGGCTGGCGCCTCGCCCGGCCCGCCTGGGGCCACGGTTACGCCACCGAGGCCGCGCGCGCCGTACTCGCCTTCGGCTTCGACACCCTCGGACTGCCGGAGATCCTCGCGGTCACCACGGCGACCAACCACCGCTCCCAGGCGGTGATGCGCCGCATCGGCATGACCCGGGACCCCGCAGGCGACTTCGACGACCCGACCGCCCCCGAGGGCCCGCTGCGGCCGAACGTGCTCTTCAGGAAGGCGGCAGGGGTCTGACGGAAGGTTCTGCGGCACAGGTGCGGCGGTGCGTGCTCAGGCCGAACGGGACGCTCACGGAACCCGATCCGTTGGCCATGGCTATTCTCTGACGATGTCGAATGAGCAGGTGGCGGCCGGAGTCGGTCTCGCTGCCGTACTGGCGCACTGCGGCGGAGACCCGGTCGCCGCGGTGAAGGCCCTGGTCGGGGCGGTGGCCTCCGAGCCGGCGGCGCCGGAACCGTACGTCGCTCTTGCCGAGTTGCGGAAGGACCGTCCCGAGCTGCGGGAGAGCCTGCCTGCGGACGGCTCGCTCAGCGCGGTCCTGGCCCAGGCCTATTTCTTCTTCCTCGACGGGGACATGGACAACGCGGCGATGGCCCTCGGTTCGGTCGCCGGTGTACGGCCCGGTGTGGCCTGGGGCGCGGCCCCCTGGTTCGGTGACGGGCGCTTCCTCGACGGGGTGAGCGCGGCGGCACTGGCCGAGGCGTGCCTGCGGGTCCTGGACCACGGCCGTCGGCTGGACACCGATGACATGCGTGCGCGCTTCGATCCCTGGTTCCACGCCATCGACCGGGTGTCCCAGCGGGATCCGGCTCCCGAGTCGCTGGCGGCCATGGCCCGGCTGCCCCGGGCGTGCGGACGCCACGATCTGGCCTTCGTCCTCTGCGACCGCGCCGATGCCGTCGAAGAGGTCATGTGGACGGCGGTCGCCCGAGCCGCCACCTGGCGGGAGACGGGCGACCTGGACCAGGCGGCGGCAGCCTACGGACGCGCCCTGGCCCTGGACCCCGGCAACTGGTCCGTCCACCTGGACCTGGCGGACGTACGGGCTGAGCAGGGCGATTTCGCGGCGGCCGTAAGCCTGGCGGAACGAGGGCTGGAGCACGAACCGGCCGAACTCTCCCTGCGGGCGGCCGGCGCCGCGTACCGAACGCGACTGTCCGGCTCGCCCGACGACCTCGTGGCACTGATCGCCGTCGCACCCGAGCTGACGAACCCGGCCTACCGGGACCTGCTGATCGGTTACGCGTGCGCGGGACCCGGGCTGCCCGAAGGGCTCGTCACCCGCGCTCGGGGCCTTCGCGGGAAGTGAGCGCGCGGCCCCGCCGGTGGGTGCTGATTCAGCACCGGCTCAGGGCACGTGCGCCCGTAAGGGGGGATCCGCGATCCCTGGATGAGTGCTGCCTTCATCCGCCTCCCGGCCTGGGGCACCGTCGTAGGTGAGGCCACGCGGGACCACCAGGGTTCCGCCGGACCACCACGACAGTCAGGGAGTACGACATGACCCGCATCGCACTTGTCACCGGCGCCAACCGAGGGCTCGGCCGCAGCACCGCGATCCACCTCGCCGAGGCCGGCACGGACGTCGTCCTCACCTACCGCTCGCACGCCGAAGAGGCGGAGGCCGTAGTCGCCGAGATCGGCAAGCTCGGCCGCACGGCAGTCGCGCTGCGCCTGGACACCGGGGACACCTCCGCGTTCCCCGCCTTCGTGGCGGAGCTGCGTACCGCCCTCAAGGAGAACTGGGGCCGGGAGGACTTCGACGCGCTCGTCAACAACGCCGGGCACGGGGTGTACGCGCCGTTCGCGGAGACCACCGAGGAGCAGTTCGACGGGCTGATGAACGTCCACGTCAGGGGCGTCTACTTCCTCACCCAGGCGCTCCTGCCGCTGATCGTGGACGGCGGCCGCATCCTCAACGTCTCCACCGGCCTGACCCGCTTCATCGCCGCCCCCACCTCGGCGTACGCGGCGGCCAAGGGCGCGGTGGAGGTCATGACCCGCTACCTTGCCAAGGAACTCGGCCCGCGCGGGATCGCGGTGAACGCGATCGCCCCGGGCGCCACCGGCACCGACTTCGGCGGCGGCGGTGTCCGCGACAACGAGGAGATGCGCACCATGCTCACCGGCGTCACCGCCATGGGCCGCCCCGGGGAGCCGGACGACATCGGCTCCGCCGCGGCCGCACTCCTCGCCGAGGGCACCAGCTGGGTCACCGGGCAGCGCATCGAGGCGTCCGGCGGAATGATGCTCTGACGTGTACGTACATCTGTGAGGGAGAGCGGAACCGTGGACCGAGCACAGCTCGCGGACTTCCTGCGCACCCGCCGGGAGGCCCTGCAACCGGAGGACGTGGGCCTCCCGCGCGGACCGCGCCGCCGTACCCGCGGCCTGCGCCGGGAGGAGGCGGCCATGCTCAGCGGGATGTCCACCGACTACTACAGCCGGCTCGAACAGCAGCGGGGCCCGCAGCCCTCGGAGCCGATGCTCGCCGCCATCGCGCGCGGCATGCACCTCACCCTCGCCGAACGCGACCACCTCTTCCGCATCGCCGGGCACAACACACCCTCCCGCCCCGGCGCCCTGCGTTCGGACCACATCACCCCCGGCCTGATGCGCATCCTCGGGCGGCTGAACGACACCCCGGCACAGGTCATCAGCGATGTGGCGGAGACCCTGATGCAGACCCCGGTCGCCACCGCCCTGCTCGGTGACCAGACGCGGTACACCGGACCCGAACGCAGCCTGATCCACCGCTGGTTCACCGATCCCGAGGCCCGGCTCCTCTACCCCGAGGAGGACCATCCGCTGCACAGCCGGTTCTTCGCCTCGGAACTGCGCGCCGCCTACTCCCGGCAGGGCGGGGGAGGCCGGGCGGAGGAGCTGGCGGACCTGCTCCAGGAACGCAGCGAGGAGTTCGCCGCCCTCTGGAGCACCCACGAGATCGGCGCCCCGCGCGTGGAACCCAAGCGCATCCGCCATCCGGAGCTCGGCGTCCTCAACCTCCAGTGCCAGGTGCTGCTCGACCCGGAGCAGTACCAGGCCCTGCTGGTCTACACGGCAACCCCGGGTTCCGAGGACGACGACAAACTCCGCCTGCTGCCGGTGCTGGGTGCACGGGCCGCGGGGACGTGAGGGGGCCGGCGTCGGCGGACGGAGCTCTGCCCTCTGCCTGGGCCGGTGAGTGCGGGGCCTTGGTCACCAGAGTCTCGGACGGAAGGTGTTCGCCGGAGTCGGGTCCTTGCCACTGTGGTCGCAGACGGCTGAAGGGCCGGTCGCGCCTGGACGTGAGGTGCCCCGATAGCCGCCCTCGCGGGAAAGCTTGTCGATCCGGGCGTTGACGGACGCGGCGCAGCGAGTAGCCGCTCTGAGGTTGCGCAGGGCCTCCAGCAGAACTCTGTTGTCGCGGCTTTCACGCGCTTGCGCGCAGCGTCGGCTTCCCAGGTCCGCCCAGGTGACCACTTGGTGCCAGTCGGTCCGCAGGCGGGTGTCGGCGGGCATGCGGAACCAGATGAGCTCGAAGTAGGCGGCAATCTCCCAGTCGCCGCAGACTGACGGAAGCTGCCGGTACATCGTGCCCCATCTGTCTTCCTCCTCCACCGCCGACCGGAGTGCGGTGGTCAGTTGGCGGTCGTACCAGAACGCCGCGTCGATGAGATCGTCGCCGCCGAGGCGGTACCAGGCGCGGATCTGCCGGAGCCGGGTGAACTCCGACCGCGGCGGGTCTGGGACACCCCACTTCTGGACCAGGTTCAGTTGGGTGGTGCTGGTATTGGTAGTGAGGCCGAGCTGGTAGCTCCTGAAGGCTCCGTCCGCACCCGTGGCTATGACCGCAGTGGCACAAAGCAGAACCACGGCGCAGATGCGGGCAGTTCGATGGCCTGCAAGGTCAGGCTGACCGACGGCACCTGTGTCCTGCACCCGCCGACAGCGGACAGTGCCGACAACCAGTGCCGTGATCAGCGAGGTCAGCGCTGTGATGACCAGAGTGTTGTTCAGGATGAACGTGAACGGAAACAGCGGCCGCCACCATGCCGGGCGCCAGGCACATGAGTCCGACAGGACGCCGAGAGGCGCGACACAACCGTCCACGGACCCGAGCAGGGCCATTGCCATGAGCCCGAGAAACGCCGCTACCTGTCCCGCTATCAGTCCGCCGAGCAGGCGGTAGCGGCGGTCCACCGCGCTCGCGACCACGGCCGTCACGGTCGCCGGCAGGCACACCGCCACCATGAGGAGGACCGCGTACCGCAGGGCGTAGAGGCCTCCACGGGCCTCCGGCACAGGCTGCCCGGAGTGCACGTAGGCCTGGACGCCTACGACAGCCAAGCACGCCAGCGCCCCACCGATCAGTCCCGGGCGCAGGACCGTGCGCAGTGGCGGCACGGGGTCATCCGCGAGCGCCGCACGTGTCGGCTCCCAGCCAGGGTTTTCCGGCGACCGGCCTCTCGCCAACGCGAGTAACGGAAAGACCCATAAAAGGGTGATCACCAGGGAGCACATCGGTGTCGTCGCGATGTAGTCCAGTTGCGGCATTACCGTCGCGATGCCGGGCACTTCGCTCAGGTCGCCGGTCGGTGCCGCGGAGGGAAGCCACTGCAGTACGTTGCGCGCGACGACCTGCGCGCTGATGTCGTATCCGTTCAGATGTCCGGCTCCGGCGAGCATCCACCAAGTCAGCCACGCCACCATGACGAGCGAGGACACAGCCGTACACATCACGAGCGCGGGACGAAGAGTCCGGCCGCGGGAGGCGCTGCTCCACAGGCGGGCACACTGCGTGATCCACCATCCGAAGGCGGAGCCCGCCATCACGGGAACGAGCAGGACCCAGGGACGGGCCGGTAGCCAGGACCAGGACCAGCCCGCTCCGAAGCCGCTCAGCACCAGGCCCGCTGACATGCCTGCCCCGAGCCAGCACCCGGCCCACGCTCCGGAGGGCACTCGTGAGCGTGTCAGGAGGGCGTACACCACCGCCCGCCACAGCGTGACGGTGAGCACGCCGGCTGCCAGGGCGCCGGGAACGACGACCAGGAGCGTCATCAGATTGGAGGTGAAGTTTGATTGGTACGAAGCGATCTGCTGGGTCACCTGGGGCACGGCCATGACAGGCACAGTGCCGATGAGGAAGAGCGGCAGGGCCGGGCTGCGGAAGAGCGGCGCCGGATCGGTGAGGGCTCCCTGCCGCAGACCCCAACGCGGATGTGTGCGCCACAGTTCCAGGAAGGAGTCCACAGCGTTGCGGACCGGGCCACGAGGCGGTGCGACGGTGACGGACCAGCCCCGTCGGTCCGCGCCCCAGCGCACAGCGGTGAGGTCGGCGTATATCTCCCGGCTCCGCAGGATCTCGGAGCGGCTGAGATACAGGAGCAGAACCATGACGAAGACCAGAGTTGTTGCCCGGTCCAGTCGGGGCACTTCGTTGTCCGCGACCACCCCGTACAGCACGTAGCCCAGGCAGATCGTGTAGGGCAGGAGCACGAGAGCGAGGAAGGCGCGCCACAGGGCGACCGTGAGGTAGGTCAGAGTCACGTCGCGGTTGGCGATGTGGGCGAGTTCGTGGAGCAGCACAGCCTGGAAGCGTTGCTGATCGCTTCGATGGATGGCGAGCAGACCGCCGTGAAGGCAGATGACGGGTCGCCGAGTACGGCCGAACACCACCGCGCTGACCGAGGAGGCGGCCGGGTCGACCACCACCCGGGGCGGTCGAGTCCCGTCGGCCTTCGCGCACAGCTCGCCGAGCCGGGCGAGTAGCGTGCCATCCGGATCGACCGACTCCAACGGGACGACACGGCTGCGCCGCGCCCGCCATCGTGGAACCACTGCGAACAGCACACCGGCTGTGACCACCACCAGCAGTGGCCAGCAAGCGATCTGCCACCAGGGAGGCGGGGGCGCCCAAGTGGCCATACACGACCGAAAGGCCGTCGCCTGGCCGCTGAGGCTGCGCATCATGTTCCATGATTTGCCGTCATCGGGGTCCACGCCTGCGGCGAGGGAACAACCGATGTCGTCCCCCTCGGCCAGAACCTTGTACACCTCGAGGATCATGGCGCCGCTCGCGGTCAGCATCAGCAGCAGCAGGGTGGCGAATCTCGGTCCTGTCCCCGCGTCGAGGACCCTCTCGTCGATCCGGAGTCGTCGATCCGGGTCGAGTCCGGCCGACATCAGTCCTGCCCGGCGATCGAGCCCCCGGTCTCCGGATCAGCCGGGGGTTCCGGTGCGGGTGTGACCGATGAGTCGGACAACACCAGGCGGGCCACCACGGCGTCAGCAATTTCCTCCGCCCGTTCGGCGGGGAGCCCGCGCTGTTGGGCTGTGGCCAGCACCTGCGCCCGGACCTGGATCATCTGCTCGCGAGTCAGTGCCGGGACCGTCGTGATCGGAGCAGGTCGCCGAGAGAGCCGTCGCGCCATGCCACTCAGCCTGGTCGAGATGTTGGCTGCCGTCGTCGTCGCGAACTGCTGAGCGACCCCGTCGAGCACCAGCCACACCACGGGGGTCGCCAACGCCGCAACCTCACCGATGCCGAAGCCCAGTGGCTCGCGGCGACCGCCCCCGTGGCGCAGGCGCCTGACCACAGTGGCGTCATCGAAGCGGCAGAGCCCTTCGATCAGCGGCAACTCCGCTGGGGATACGGCTGCCACGACCGAACGCACCAGATCGCGCACAGGACGGGATTGAACGTCATCGCGCTCGTCGCTTCTGGATTCCACGCTTCCCCCTTGCCTCTCCTGATCCACACGGAGCGGGGCCTCACTGTGGCACGCGAGGTTGGCGGTGTGACAGTAGATTCAGAGCCAAAGAGTGCTCTGCGTGAGCGCCCGACGGACAGGGATCCGGGAGGGCGCCTCAGTGCCCTTGGCGGCGCTGGGCGTCGAAGCGGAGCAGCACCCGCACCAGGCGCCACAGTCCTGCCACCGCTCCGAGTGCCGCGCCTCCCGCCAGCACTCCCCGTCGGGCGGTGTCGGGGAGCTGGAAGGCGAGTGTGAACACCAGGACGGGAGCGAAGACCGCGAGGGCGAGCGCGCCGGCGGTCACCAGGGCGAAGACGATCTCCACCGTCATCGCGTCCTTCTCCCACCGCGACTCACGCCCTTGGTCCATGCCCGTAAGTCTCCTGCCTCTGCGGCGGTGTCTGGCGGTTGGTCAGCCGAGCTTGACCCCCGCGACGAACGCTTCCCACGCGCCGGTACGGAACGCCAGCACCGGGCCGTCTGTCACCTTGGAGTCCCGGACAGGGACCACGTCTGGGAGGCCGTCGGCTACTTCGAGGCAGTCGCCCCCGCTGCCGCCGCTGTACGAGGACTTGTACCAGGATGCCCTCGACAGGTCGTAGTCAGAGATGCTGATCTTCATGGTCGTAATCCTCCGCCGCCGATGCGATCAGAGCCAGGGACGCCTCGGGTGACAGGGCGCTGGCCGCGACAAGATCGTAGGTCAGTTCGTGCTGCCTGACCGGAGCCGGATCGTCCCGCAACTGGCCCGTTCCCAGGCCCTGGAGGTAGGCGAGCGGAGGGGCGTCCGCGAAGGACATCAGCTTGAGAGGCCCTTCGAGCGCCATGTGGGCACCGGCGGAGAACGGCAGGACCTGCACGATGACGCGGTGCCGTCTGGCCAGATGCTCGATGTGCCGAAGTGCCTCGGCCATCACCCTGAGGCCCCCCGCGAGACGACGGAGGGCGGCCTCGTCCAGGACTGCCCAGAACAGCGGGGTTGTTGGATCGGCGAGCAGTTGTCCCCGCTCCAGCCTCGCCGCCACGAGCTCGTCGATCACATCCTCCGTGGCCGTGGGCTGATACGCCCGGAAAACCGCCCGCGCGTACGCCTCCGTCTGGAGCAGCCCCGGGATCAGCAGCGGTGCGTACTCCTTGATGGTGGTCGCCTGGCGTTCCGCCTCCGCCGCCTCCGCGAAGTGGTCCGGGTACTTGGACTTGCTCACGGCAGCGCAGTTCCGTACGAAGAACCCGCCCGCGCCCAGCACCTCGTCCAGCTTCTCCGCTTGGTCCGACTGCATGCGCCGGGTGCCGGACTCCAGTTGGCCGATGAACGATCCGCTCACGAACAACGGCGCCCCCAGGTCCTCCTGCGACAGGCCCGCCGCCTCTCTGCGGTGCCGCAGTTCCGCGCCGAGCAGGGCGCGTGGGGAGGAGGAGGGGTCGAGCTTCTTGGGTCCGGGCAAGGCGACTCCCTATGACACATCTGCGGGTGTTGGAACTGCGCCTCTTCCACGGTAGCCGCGAATTGGCCACGCTGAGTAGGCATAGCCACTACTCAGCGTGGAAATGGGGAAGATCATGATGACGGCTACGGAACGGCGCAAGGATGCAGCGGGCAAAGTCCGTGCTGCGGAGGACGCGGTGGCACGGCTGCGGACCGGGCTCGCGGGTGTCGGCGTGAAACTGCCGTCGCTCCGGATCGACCTGGCGTCCTGCGCGGGAGACGAGCCGACCCCGCTCGTCGACCTCGGCCGCTGCTCGCTGGAGACGGCGCTCCGGCTGAGTGCGGCGCTGGAAGAAGCGGCCGGCCATGACAGTTGAGGGTCTGGAGCCGTGTACGCCGGAGCCCGGGACGTTCGCGGTGGACGCGCGTGACGGGCGGGTCGGCCGCGTGATGGGCCGGGTCGGGCCGTACGTACAGCTACGCCCGCCGGGCGGGGGAGCCGAGTGGGACTGCCCGCCGGACTTCGTCAGACCGGCCCCACCCGGGTTGGTGCTCCGGGCGCGGGTGACGGAGATCAACCGCGAGGGGCGGCTGCCGTCCTGACCGTCGTGCCCGCACCCGGCGGCCGTTCGGCCCGGGTGAGCCGCTGGTGGAGCGCCGCCGACACGATGTGGGCCGGCGGCAGCACCAAGGCGCCGGTGAGCAGCAGGGCGACGGCGATCGGGGCCAGGACTCCGGCGACGTAGGCGGCGTAGGTGTTGTCCGGGCCCCACTCAAGGAAGAGCGATGCCGTACCGGAGCGTGCGGGCCGGGCGGCGGACCACAGTAGGACGTACAGGCCGACGGTCAGCCCGCCGAGAGGCAGGGTGACGGCCAGGGCCCGGAGCCAGGCGGTGGCCCGGCTCCACGTCAGCGTCCAGGAGCGGCGCAGCGCGGCCCAGTGGCCGAGCGCTTCCGTCGCGGCGACGGTGGGGGCCAGGGCCCAGCCGAACCGGAGCAGCAGCGTCAGAGCCAGGCCCAGCAGGGGCGGACCGTATCGCAGCAGGGGGAAGAGGTGGGGGTACTCCCACTTGGGGACGATGGCGGTGTACTCCCTGAACGTCGTGGTGGTGAAGTACTCCTGCACCAGGACGCCGACCACGAGCGGGGTCCACACGAGTGCCCCGCGGAGTGCGTACGTACCCAGCACCGGACGGAAGCGGGACCGCCCGCGTGCTGAGTTGCCTCCCTGTTCAGCCGTCGCACGGGCGCAGGCCGTCTGTACGGCGGCGCATCCCGCGTGCAGCAGCGCGATCAGCACCGGAAGGCAGACGAGCAGGATGACCCACAGGGTGTGGACACGGCTTCCGTCGGGCGCGTAGGAGTCCTCGTCCAGGTGAGCCTGCACCGCGCCCTCGCGTATCTCGGTGAACGTGGGCCAGGCGGCCAGGAAGCCCGCGGCGGTGACCAGCAGGCCGCCCAGTGCGGTCGAAGCGGTGACGCGAGCGGACACCCCGTACAGGCGAGGGCCCGCGCGGCGCAGGGCGGTGAGTGCCGTGGCCGCGATCCCGTGCCGGCCGTGTCCGTGTGGGTCCAAGCCCGGCAGGAGGGTGCCGTGGTCGGCCGTCATACGTGCTGCCCTTCCGGTCCGTGGGCGTCGTCGGTGATCAAGCGCCACCATCCGCAAGGTGGGATGACGGACGACCGGCGTCCGGTTCCCGGGCGGGGTCTCGCCCGGGACTCGCCGATAGGTCACTGCGCGCGTCAGACGATCGTGGGACGCTTGCGGGACCGGCGGATCGCCGCCGGTGAGTCGATCTACGCTCCCCGCGTACGGCCACAGGAGGAGGGACCGAGATGACCGCCGCGATGGTCGAGAAGGACCAGGGCTCGGAAGGCCGCCCGTGGGACTACCTGCTGCGTACCTGGCAGGAGCTGGACGTGCCCGAGGGGTGGCGCGCAGAGATCGACGAGGGGCAGATCGTCTTGGTACCGCCGCCGCATGCGCACCACAACGGAATCGCCGCGAAGGTCCAGCGAACGCTCTACGCAAGCCTGCCTGAGGAACTGGAGATCTACCAGACGCTTGGTGTGCACGTCGCCCCGCTCGACAAGCTGTACGTCCCTGACCTCGTCGTGATGCCGACTGAGCTGATCACGTCCGCCGACCCGGACACCAGCGAACCGTTGGACGCCTCGGAGGCGTTGCTGATCGTGGAGATCACCTCCAAGGGAAACGCCCGCGAGGACAGGACGAAGAAATACCGGGCCTATGCGCGTGGCGGAGTCCCGATGTATCTGCTGATCGACCGGTTCGACACCCGCGGTGCGGTGGCCACGCTGTTCACGGAGCCGAACGAGGACGGCACGTACAAGCACAGCGAAGCCGTGCCGTTCGGGAAGCCGCTGCCGCTGCCCGCGCCCTTCGACGTCACCCTGCTCACGGGCGACTTCCCGGGCTGAGCGGTGCGGAGCGCAGCGGCCGTTCGTCGGCATGACCAGTACCCGGAAGCCGCTTGGCTAGCCCTTCTCCGCTGCCAGTACCGCCCATGACGTCACGGCCGGACTTGATCTCTCCGGCGCGAACGCCGTCGTGACCGGGGGCTACTCCGGCCTCGGCCTGGAAACGACCTTGGCGCTCGTCGCTGCTGGAGCTCGGGGCGTGTCCGCGCCTGGGCGAGGTGCTGCCGACGCCACGCGCCCTTGCCTCTCTGACTCAGTCAGCCTTCTCCGGAACGGAGTTTATGAGGGGTGTGTGAACACCGTGTCGACGGGCACACGAACTATCGCGCCGAGGTCAGGAACTCGGAGCTGGTTGGGACCTACCAACTAAAGGAAACTCAGGCCGTCGTGAGGCTGTACGCGCACAATCGGTCGAGTCTGATTGACGATTGAGGCTTGCAAATGATCATTCTGGGATTGATTCTGCTGATCATCGGCCTGCTTGTCGGTATGGGTCTGTTGACGACGATCGGCGGCATCCTCATTCTGGTGGGTGCAATTCTCTGGATCCTGGGTGCGTCCGGCCGCGCGGTCGGTGGACGAAAGCACTTCTTCTAGAGTCGGCAACTGGCCGCCCTGGAGAGCCCGAGACAGGTGCCGCCCTGGCGCCTGGTTCCCCCGCTCATCGGTCGAGAAGCAATCCCGGCCGGGTGACATAGGTGCTCGGATTCAGGGCGTGATGCTTTCCGCGATGACCGAGGAAAAGGGCCGCCCATTGAGAAAGTGGAGCGGACGGGTGTGTGCGCACCATCGAAGTCCACCTCACATACGTCAGCGGTCCTTTCATGCGAACGAAGGAGTCTTTCATGAGTGACAACCTGTGGGGTTACCAGCCGAGCGTCGGTCACACCGCCGGGACCGACCTGATCGGTTACAAGGTCGAGGCGACGGACGGCAGCATCGGCAAGGTCGACAAGCATTCCGACGACGTCACCTCCGCGTACCTGGTGGTTGACACCGGCATATGGATCTTCGGAAGGCACGTTCTTCTTCCTGCAGGCACGGTCAGCCGGATCGACGGCGACGACAAGAAGGTCTACGTCGACCTGACGAAGGAGCAGATCAAGGACTCCCCGGAGTTCGACAAGGACAAGCACATCGGTGACGCGGACTTCCACCGCACGACCGGCGAGTACTACGGGCGCCACCGCAGGGTCTGACTCGGCACCGTGTGGACGGCGGGCGGCCGGAACGCTACCAGCGTTCCGGC
>NZ_JBHZCI010000009.1:0-196145 GCF_042755185.1 Streptomyces sp. NPDC059166
ACCATGAAGAGGCTGGCGCCGGAGTGGCGGGCGAGTTCGGCCAGGGCTGTGTGGGTGGGTGCGTCGAGGTTCCAGGTGGTGCGTCCGCCGCGGTGTGTGGCGACGGGGGGCCTGGGCCGGTCGGTGGGGAGTTCCAGGACTTCGGGCAGGTTTTTGAGGGTTTCCTGCCAGTGGGTGAGTTGTCGTGTGATGAGGCTGGTGGGGTCGTCCTCGGATCCGAGGGTTTCGCGCTGCCAGAGGGCGTAGTCGGCGTACTGCACGGGCAGGGGTGGCAGTTCGCGTCCGGTGTAGGCGGCTTCGAGGTCGCGCATCAGCGGGGCCAGCGACCATCCGTCACCCGCGATGTGATGCACCACCAGCAACAGCACGTGGATGTCGTCCGAGAGTGTGAACAGAACCGCGCGCAGCGGAAGTCCGCAGGACAGGTCGAAGGCGCGGCCTGCCTCTTCGGCGAGCAGGGGGCCCAGGGCGTCCGGCGTGGTCTCGCGGACCTGGAAGTCGATCTTCGCGGACGGCAGGACGACCTGCCGGGGCTCGCCGTCCACGGCCGGGAAGACGGTGCGCAGCGACTCGTGCCGGGCCACCACCGAATCCAGCGCCGCATGCAGCCGGACCGCGTCCAGCGCGCCCTCCAGACGCACCGCGAGCGGGATGTTGTAGGTGCCGCCGCCCGTGTCGAGACGGTCCAGGAACCACAGCCGCTGCTGGGCGAACGACAGCGGGAGCACCTGGGGACGTTCTCGCCCGGTGAGCGCCGGGATGGCCGCGGCGGACGGGGTGGCTGAGGCCCCGAGCCGGGTCAGGAGACGGGCCGCGGTGGGGGCCTCGAAGATGTCGCGGACCGAGACCTCGGCCCCGAGGGCCGCGCGGGCGCGTCCGGCGAGACGGGTGGCGAGCAGGGAGTGGCCGCCGAGCTCGAAGAAGTCGTCGTCGAGGGCGACCTGCTCCAGACCGAGCACCTCGGCGAAGAGGGAGCACAGGGTCTGCTCGGGCAGGGTGCGCGGGGCGCGGCCCTCACCGGCAGTCGACCCGGGAGCGGGAAGCGCCTTGCGGTCCAGCTTGCCGTTGGGCGTGAGCGGTAGGGCGTCGAGGGGCACGAAGGCGGCCGGCACCATGTACTCGGGAAGCCGGGACGCGGCATGTTCCCTCAGCTCATGGGCGGTCAGCTCCCAGGTGTCCGCGTCAGGCGTCCCGTCCGAGTCGCCCGGGGAGTTTGCGGCGACGACGTACGCGACGATCTGCTGCCGGCCCGGGCTGTCCTCACGTACCGTCACGACAGCCTGTGCCACCCGCCGGTGGGTGGTGAGCGCGGACTCGATCTCGCCGAGCTCGATCCGGTAGCCGCGGATCTTGACCTGGTGGTCCCTGCGCTCCAGGAAGACGAGGAGGCCCTCGCTGTCGTGCCGGACGTAGTCGCCCGTGCGGTACATGCGCGCCCCCGGTTCGCCGGAGAACGGGTCGGCGACGAACGCTGCCGCCGTGCGCGCGGGGTCGGCGAGGTAGCCGCGGCCGACACCGGTGCCGGCCGCGTACAGCTCGCCGGGGGTGCCCGCGGGCACCGGGTGCAGCCGGTCGTCCAGCACGTAGAGGCGGGTGTTGCGGACGGGCCGGCCGATCGGGACGGGCGCGGCCTCGTCGATGGACGCCAGGGCGGTGGTGTCTATGACCGCGTGGGTGACGTCGTCGGAGCACTCGGTCGGACCGAACGCGTTGACCAGAGGGATCGCCGGGTACGACCGGAGCCAGTGCGCGGCCGTGTCGCGGGGCAGCGCCTCGCCGGTGACCATCAGCAGCCGCAGGTCGGGCAGGGCCGGCGGTTCGGTGCCGGCGGCGGACCAGCCGTCGAGGGCGGCGCGCAGCAGGGAGGGGACGACCTCCAGGACGGGGATCCGCTCGGCGGCGGTGAGGGCGAACAGCTTCCACGGGTCGACGGCGGTCTCCCGGTCGACGAACCGCACGGTGCCGCCCACGGTGAGTGGGGCGAGCATCTGCCAGACGGAGATGTCGAAGGTGAGGGGCGCGTTCTCGACGACGGTGTCGTCGGCGGTCAGCGAGCAGTCCGTCACCTTGGCCAGGAGGTGGTTGTTCATGCCGCGGTGGTGGACCATCGCGCCCTTCGGCTCACCGGTGGAGCCGGAGGTGAAGATGACGTACGCCAGGTCGTCGCCACTGCCGACCGGGGCCTCCCAGGGACAGCCCTCGCCGCGCTCCGCCACCACGCGCACGTCCGTCCCGGCGGTCAGTTCGTCCGCGAGGTCCGTGAGGTGGACGGGGGCGATGAGCGCGGTGGCGGCGCAGCGCTCCAGGAGGGAGGCGTTGCGCGCCGCGGGGGCGTCCGGGTCGAGGGGGACGTACGCGGCGCCCGCGCCCATCACGCCGAGGACGGACGCGACGAATCCCACGCCCGGCACGCCCGGTACGCCCACCACGTCGCCCCGCCCGGTGCCCGCCGCCACCAGGTCACGGGTGAGCGCGGCGGCCCGGGCCGCGAGCGCCGTGTAGGTGACGGGGGTTCCGTCCGTGTCGACCACCGCGACCGCGCCGGGGCGGGCCTGTGCGTGTGCCTGGACGCGGGCGACGATGTGGTGGAGGCCGGTGTCGTCCGGGGCCGCGGTGTCGTTCCAGTCGTCCAGCAGCAGCGTCCGCTCGGCGTCGTCGAGCACGTCGATACGGCCGAGAGGCAGATCGGGACGGGCGAGGACGCCGGTGAGGAAGCGGAGCAGGCGGGCGTGGTGGGTGGCGATCTCCGCTTCCGTGTAGAGGTCGCCGTTGCCGTCGAAGTTGAGCAGGACCTCGCGGCCGTCGTTGCGGTCGTAGGCGCTGATCTCGATGTCGTCGATGACCCCGTTCGACATGTTGTGGGCGGTGACCGGGTGGCCCCCGTAGGTGATGTCGTAGTCGAAGGGCATGACGTTGACGACGACGCCGGCCGTCCGGTTGCCGCCGCCCGCCGCCTGGAGGTCGCGGGCGATGTCCTCCTGCCGGTACCGCTGGTGCCGGACGACGGAGCGCGCCTCGATCGCGCACTGGCGCACCAGGTCGGCGAAGGTCGTCGAGGGGGTGATGTCGAGGACCAGCGGAAGCACGTTCGCGGTCAGGCCGGGGGTCGCCCTGAGCACCGGGGTGGTGCGGGCCTGGAGGGGGAAGCCCAGGGGCAGGGTGCGCACACCGGTCACGGTGTGCAGGTAACCGCCCACGGCCGCCAGCAGACCGATGGCCCAGGGAGCGCGGCTGTCCCGCGAGACCCGCTTGAGGTCCTCCATGATCTGCGGGGGGATGTGAGCGGAACTGCGCCGGAAGGCGACCGTGGCGGGGGCGGTGCGGGCGGTGAGGGAGACCGCCTCGGGGCGACGCGCCATCCGCGAACGCCAGAACTCCTGGTCTCCGAGGAACTTCTCGGAGGTGCGGTAGCCGGTGTCCTGGGCGATGAACTCGTCCAGGGTGGCGAAGGTCCGCGGACTGTACTCGGTGCCGGAGACGAGGGCCGTGTAGATCTCGGCGAGGCGCTGGGAGTACATCCGGCCGCCCATGCCGTCACCGATGATGTGGTGGTTGCGCTGGTAGTAGAAGAAGCAGTCGTCGGCGATCCGGAAGAGGATGTCGAGGAAGTGCGGTCCGACCGTGATGTCGAAGGGCTCGGTGAGCCGGCCCTTCATGATGCGCACGGCTTCCTCGCGGGCGTCCGGGCGGTCGCCCAGGTCGATGTACTCCAGACGGATCTCGGTCGAGTCGGGGCACTGCCACAGGCCGTCCTCGTCCTCGACGAACCTGACGCGCGCGGTGTCGAGCTCGACGAGGGCGAGACTGAGGGCCCGGTCGAAGAGCGCCACGTCGATCGGCCCGTGGATCTCCAGGTACTCGCTCACCAGGAACGCGTTGTCCGGGTTCAGCTGCTGCGCGTACCAGACTCCCTGCTGGGCGGCAGTGAGCGGCCTGCGCGCATCCACGGGCGCGGTGGGTACCGGTTCCATGGGCGTGGACGCGGACGTCGTCATGTCGAATCTCCCCGAGGACTGCATGCGTGCGTGAGATCTGTCGGTGGTGCGGCGCGTCGGGCGCCGTACCGGGGCTGTGCGGCCGCCGCTCCCGGGCCGGGACGGCAGAACGGTCCCGGCCCGGGACAGTGCGCCGGGCCGGGACCGATGGGGTCAGGCGGCCCAGCGGCGGAGCACGACGACCGCGTTGTGGCCGCCGAAGCCGAAGGAGTTGCTCATCACCACGTCGACGTCGTGCGCCTGCGCGGTGTGTGCGACGAAGTTGACCTTCTCGTCGATGGGACGGTGGCAGTTGATGGTGGGTGGCACCCTGCCTTCGTTGATGACCAGGCAGCCGACGATGGCTTCGACGGCGCCCGCGGCGCCGATCATGTGCCCGGTCATGGACTTGGTGGAGCTGACCGGGATCTGCTCGATGCGTTCCCCGAACACGGCTCTCAGGGAGGTGAGTTCGGACTGGTCGTTCAGCTGGGTGCCGGTGCCGTGGGCGTTGACGTAGTCGACGTCCGCAGGTGCGAGGTCCGCGTCCCGCAGTGCCTCCCGCATGGCCCGGCGTGCCGCGACCCCCTCGGGGTGCGGGGCCGTCCAGTGGTAGGCGTCGGAGGTCGCCCCGTACCCGGCGACCTCGGCCAGGATGTGCGCGCCCCGCGCCAAAGCGTGCTCGGCGGACTCCATGACGACCACACCGGCACCGGCGGCCATCACGAAGCCGCCGCGGTCCTCGTCGAACGGGCGGGAGGCCTCGGCCGGGTCGCCCTGACGGGTCGACAGGGCACGGGCATTGCCGCTGCCCGCGATGTCGACCCGGGTGATGATGTCGTCCGCACCGCCCGCTACGACCACGTCGCACGCCCCGCTGCGGATCCAGCGGGCCGCCTCGCCGAGGGCGTCCGTGCCGGACGCGCAGGCGCTGCTGAGTGCGCGGGACGGGCCACGAGCCCCGGTGGCCATGGTGATCTCGCCGGGGGCGTTGTCGATGGCGCCGGTGACGGCCGACATCGGTGAGACGGAGCGGGGACCCTTGGCGTCCAGGTTGCGGGTGTGGTCGGCGACGGACTTCATGGGGCCGTAGCCGCTGCCGATGAGGACTCCCACCCGGTCCGCCTCGGATTCGTCGACCGTCAGCTTGGCGTGCCGCAGGGCCTCCAGGGCGGCGACGAGCGCGTAACGGGCGTAGGGGTCGGTACGGCGGACGACCTTGTACGACAGGAGCTGGGTGGCGTCGAAGCCCTTGACCTCGCCGGCGATCTGGACGGGCAGGTCGTGGGCCTCGATCTGGGTGATGGGCCCGATGCCGCTCCGCCCGGCGAGCAGTGCGTCCCAGGTGGCGGCGGTGTCCAGGCCGAGAGGGGTGACCATGCCCCAACCGGTGATGACGACCCTGGTACGGGCGGTACTTGCGCGTGTCGTGTCCGTCGCCATCACAGGCTCCCCTCGGTCGGGACGTTCATCTCGGGTGGTGCGGAGGCGCCCGGTGCGGGCGGCGCTTCCGCGGCGCCGGGTGCGGCGGTCCGGCCGGCTGCCGCGGGTTCCTGCCCGCCGTCCGCCCGCCCGCCGGCGTCGTCCGGGGCCGGCAGGAGCGGGAAGTCGCCGCCGCCCGCCACCGCCCCGAACAGGGAGTCGGCCATGGTGACCGGTACGCGCAGGACCACCGGGCGGCCCGATCGGCAGAACTTCCACGCCTGCTCGACCTCGGCCCGCAGCGCGGCCTTGTCGGTGACCAGGCGACGTTCCACGCCCCGCACCTCCCGCCCGTGGACGGAAGGCGAGTCCTGGTCGGCGAACCGGTATCGGGGGAGTGGTCGTTCACGCTGGTCGAGCTGGCTCTGGAGCCAGCCGTAGCCACCGTTGTCCAGGACGACGTACAGCACCCCGAGCTGCTGTTCGGCGACCGTGACCAGGTCGGACTCGAAGAGCCCGAAGGCCCCGTCCCCGACGAAGGCGACCACGGGCCGCCCGGGTGCCGCCGCCTTCACACCGGCGGCGGCAGCCGCGCCGAAGCCCAGACTCGTCTGCTCGGAGGGGACGACGGAGCCGCCGGCCCGGGCGACACTGTGCACCGGGTAGCGGTAGGACCACATGTCCTGGAGGCCGTTCTCCTGCACCAGGACGAGGTCGTCGGGCAGAACCTCGCGGAGCGTGGCCAGCACCTCCGCGATGTGCAGCTCCGGCTTCTCCGCGAGGCCGGTGAGGTGGTCGCGGTGCGCGGCGTGCAGGCCCGCGTGGACCGCGGCGGCGCGGCGGGTCCAGCCGGCGTCCGGCTCACAGACCGACTCCCGGGCCAGTTGGCCCGCGACCAGGGCGGCGGCGTCGGCGAGCACCTTCGGCCCTGCGTAGTCGGTGTGGAACTCGGCGGCGTCCACGTTGACCTGGACCACCGGCACCTCGGTGCCGATGCGGCCTGGCCAGCCGAAGGTCGCAGTCTCCTCCAGTCGGCTGCCCAGGCTGATCACGCAGTCCGTCTCCTGCCACAGCTCCGCCGCCGCCTCCGGCAGGTAGAGCCCGGCGAGGCCGCAGAACCGTGGGTGGCTCTCGTCGAACGCGCCCCTCCCGCTGGCCGTGCAGAACACGGCCGCGCCCATGTGGTCGGCGAGCCGCTCCAGCTTCCGTGCCCCGTTGTTGTGCCGCATCCCGCCGCCGATCAGCAGGACCGGCAGCCGGGCGGACTTCAGCAGCCCGATGGCATCCGAGTCCTCGGAGAGCTGCACCGTCCGGGGCCGCACCGCTTCGTAGGCGGCGGGGCCGGCACCGGTGGCGGGGGCGTCACACGGGATCTCGGCGGTCAGCAGGTGATCGGGCAGCTCCAGGTAGACCGGCCCGGGGACGCCCTCGCGTGCGACCAGAAGGGCCCGTCGCAGCATCGGCACCAGGCGTGCCGGGTCGTCGACCCGCGCCGCCCACTTCACCAGCGGCGCGACCAGGGAGAGCTGGTCGAGCTCCTGGAAGGCGCCGGCGCCGCGCCTGTCCGCGGAGGTGCCCGCGGACAGCAGGACCACCGGTGCCGCCGAGGACCTGGCCTCCAGGAGCCCGGTGAGGGCGTTGGTGACGGCCGGGCCCTTACCGGTGAAGGCGATACCGGTACGCCCTGACTGGAGCGCGTACCCGGTCGCCATGAACAGGGCGTTGCGCTGGTCGCGGCAGAGCACCAGCCGGATTCCCGACGGGTCCAGTGCGGCGAGGAGATCGAGGTCGTCGGCGGGCAGCCCGAACGCGTCACCGACGCCGGCCCGCGCGAGGACCCCGGCGACAGCCTGCCAGCAGCCCGTGACGGTGTTCCGTACCACCGTGTCCGCGGCCTGCCCGTCCTGAGCGGAGGACTGCGCCTCGGCGGCGGTCACCGCTGGCCACCTGCTGGTATCGCGTGGTCCGCCGCCGCCTTGGAGATCAGCAACGGCTCGCTGTAGCGCTCGCCGCCGATGGCCGCGTAGTTGGCGCGCACGCCGGTACCGCCGAAGGGGGCGTTGCCGTTCTCGACGTCGACGAGCGTCTGGTTGACGCTCACGGTGTGGCGGCGGCCGAGAACCTCCACCAGTTCCGGGTCGTCGCCGTAGACGGTGGCGGCCATCGCCCGCTCCTCGAAGTACTGGTGGGTGAGGATCGACCGCAGCCACTCACGGCTGGTGTACGGCACCACGTTGAAGATCGGGGCGAACAGCTCCGGCGGCCGGACCGACGACTCGACGGGACGCACCAGCATCGTCGGACTGAGATGCCCCTCGCTCAGATCCGCCTGCCCGCCCGCCGCGATGAACGCGCGGTTGTCGACGAGGTGACTGAGAGCGGTCTCGAAGGCGTCCAGGTAGTACATCGATCCGTAGTCGGCGCCAGGATCCTCGTTACGCCCGTGCCTGAGGGAACTGACCCTGCGGGAGAGCAGGTTGCAGAACTGCGAGCTGATCGACGTGTGCACGAAGTAGACGTCAGGACCGAAGCAGTCCTGGCCGGAGTTCATCATGCGCGCGTGCAGCGCTCCGTCGACGGCGCTCCTGAGGTCGGAGTCCGGACCGACCACGAACGGGTTGACGCCCTGCCCGAAGTACAGGAAGAGCTGGTCCTTGCGGAGCCGCCCGCGGATCTTCTCCGCGTTCTCGAACGTGCCGGTGAAGACCAGCACCTCGGACCGGGAGGCCTCGGTGTCGAGGAATTCGCGCTGTCCCGTCAGGCACTGCTCGATGGGCAGGTCGTGCACGCTGCCGAGCAGTTTGTGGATCTTCTCGGTCTGGCCGCTGATACGCCCCGAGGGGCGGAACGCCACCCGCTCGCTGTAAAGGCTGGGGATGAGCAGGTAGAGGATGTAGCTGTAGAGCGGGATGTTCGACGGCATCAGCACGCCGATCTGCCCCAGTCGCGGCGGCCGGAACCGGGTCACCTCGTCACAGGCACCCTCCAGCGTCTCGAGGGCGACGTCGATCTCACCGCACGCGGTGCGGTAGTTGCACGTCTCGAAGAGCAACTGGAGGACTTCCTCGCGACGGGTGCGGAGCAGTTCCGCCACGTCGCGCAGGGCCGTGAGCCGTTCCCCGAAGGGAATGTCGTACGCCTCCGGGGGCTCGGTCTCTTCCCGGGCCAGCACCTGAATCATTGCAGTACGCCTCTCATGGATTCACGCGGCATCGTTTCTCCCGGTACCGTCTTTTCCCGCGGTGTCGTCTCTCGCAGCGGCACTTCGTCCGGAACGCTTTCCCGCATCGTTTCGTCCGGCGACCGGGTTGGCTGCTGCGGGATCTTCGGCTGCACGGATTCCCGCTCTTCCTGTGCCTTTCGGTACTCCCGCACACCCCGCTGTTCGCCCGGATCGTGCGGTCCTTTCCGCTCTCGCTGCGCGATTTCGCTCCGCGCGCATTTCAGCAGTGCCTGGCGGTCGACCTTTCCGGTGCTGTTCAGTGGGAATTCCGGTAGGACCACCACTCGGTTGGGGAGTTCGTGTTCCGCCACGCACCCCGCGAGGCTCCGGCGCCATTCGGGGGCCGGCCGGTCCGACGGGTCGGCGACGAAGAAGACCAGGTGGACCCGGGAGTCCCGGTCACCCTGCACCGGCACGACCTGTACGGGAGCGCCGCAGGCGGCGGCCCGGTCGGCGATCGAGTCGGGATAGAGGGTGTGCCCGTTGCGGTGCACGGCGTTCTTGCGGCCGAGGACCGTGAGGTTGCCCTCCGCGTCCAGGCGGCCGATGTCGTCCGTGTGGTACGCCTCCCGCCCGACCGGCAGCACCGAGCCGCCGGGCCCGAGCAGGCCGGTCATGAAGTCCGGGGTGCGAACGACCACCTCGCCGGTCCCGCCCGCGGGGAGAGGACGTCCGGCCTCGTCCAGGACGACCACCTCGATGCCGTCCAGGGGGCGTCCGCAGCCCCGCGGGTCGGGGTGCACGGCGAGCGCGATGTTTCCGGCCTCACTGCTGCCGTATCCGTCGAGCAGGGGGCTGCCGACCGTCCGGGCGAACCGTTCCCCCAGCTCACGGCCCAGCGGTTCCCCGCCCACGCACCACATCCGCACCGAGCCGAGCGCGTCGACGCGGGTCCGGGCGCCGTCCACCAGGTTGAGCAGGGTGAGGTAGGTGGCGGGGACCGCGTCGACGACGGTGACGCCGTGCGCGGCGATCGCCTCCACCGCCCGGTCCACGCGCCGGCTGCTGGTCTGGAGGACCAGGGTCGAGCCGGTCCGCCGCCACAGCAGCAGCATGGACAGCCCGTACTGGTGCGTGAAGGGCAGCAGCGGCAGCAGGACATCGTGCGCGCTGTACGCCATGCGGTCCGCGGACCGCGCGATGTTGGCGCGCACGGAGGCCCCGGAACGGACGATGCCCTTGGGGGTGCCCGTGCTGCCGGAACTCCACACGATCAGCGCGTCGTCACGGGCGAACCAGCGCCCGAAGTCGAGTGGCGCGGTCCCCGCCCGCGCACCGTACCCGGCATCCCCGACCGCGCCGCTCCCCGCGTCCTCGCACGCCTCGGCGCCGTTGGCCGTCCGGGCCTCCGCGGCGGCATGGGATCCGGATCGGGCCGCGGCGACCAGTTCCGCCAGGATCTCCTGACGTGTTCCGGCCGGCAGGACGGCGGCGGGCAGGGCGTTGTCGGTGAGGACGCGGTCCACGCCGGCGCCGGCGGCCAGCGCCGCCTGCTGGGCGGCGGGAGTGTTCCGGTCGACCAGGGCGACGGAGACGCCGCATTCCATCAGGGCGAACAGGGTGAGAATCAGTTCCTGAGTATTCTCCCCGGTCAGCAGAACCCTGCTGTGCTCGTTTATCCCCCGTTTCCTCAATTCGTGTGCGACGGCACGGCTTACGTCGTCCACACCGGCCGACGACAACCGTCCGCCTCCTGTATCGATGAGCATCCGCCCAGCACACCCCCCGGCCCGAACTTCGATTACTTCGAACGTGATAGTACGAACCGGGCTACAGGTGATCTATATTTGCCACGAGCCGCCGAAGAGTGGTCATTCTTGGTCTACCGTCGAGGGGATCCGCACCGTCGAGGGGGAGACCATGACACCCACCAGGACCGCAGACGAGGCCCCGGCGGCCCAGTCCCGAACGCCCGATCCGAAGCGGGAGCTTGTGCTGCTGCACGAGCTGGAGCCGGTCGTCGCCCAGAACATCGACCGCCACCTCAAGGTCGTACGGGACTGGAACCCGCACGACTACGTGCCTTGGAGCCGGGGCCGCGACTACGCCTTCCTCGGTGGCGAGGACTGGTCACCGGGGGACACCACGCTGGACCCGGCCGTGCGGGCCTCGCTCGTCGTCAACCTGCTGACCGAGGACAACCTGCCCGGCTATCACGGCGACTTCGCCGGCACGTTGGGCCGGGACGCGGCCTGGGGGGAGTGGACCAACCGCTGGACCGCCGAGGAGGCGCGGCACGGCATCGCGCTGCGTGACTACCTGGTGGTGACCCGGGCTGTCGATCCCGTCGACCTGGAGCGCCGCCGCCTCCAGCACATGTCGGCGGGCAGCGGTGGAGCGCCGGGCGGCATCCTGGAGACCCTGGCCTACGTCGCCTTCCAGGAGCTGGCCACCCGCGTGTCGCACCGCAACACCGGGGTCGCCACCGGCTGTCCCGTCGCCGAGCAGCTCCTCGCCCGGATCGCGGCGGACGAGAACCTGCACATGCTCTTCTACCGGAACCTGCTCGAAGCCGCTCTGGAACTGGCGCCCGACGATGTGATGCTCGCCATCCGCGGCGTGCTGCTGGACTTCCGGATGCCGGGCGAGAACCAGCCCGACTTCGCTCGCTTCTCCATGATGATCGCGATGGCCGGCATCTACGACCTCCAACTCCACCACGACAAGGTGGTGATGCCGATCCTGCGCCATCTGAGCATCTTCGAACGCGCGGACTTCGGACCGGTCGGCGAGCAGGCCCGGGAAGAACTGGCCGCGTTCCTGGGCGCCCTGGAGCGGCGTGCCTCCCGCTTCACCGCGCGCCGGGAGGAGCGCCTGGCCCGGGAGGCCGGGCGGGCGGCGGTCTGAACGATCCATGTCCGGTGGTCTCAGCAGGCGGCAGGGCTGCAAGGCGGCTGGGCTGCAAGGCAACGAGGCGGCAACGCGACAAGGCGGCAACGTGGCTGGGCCGTCACCGCCCATGCCTGTGCGGGCGGGCGAAATCGCCCGCATAGGGACGGTATAGGTGCCCAGGTGAGACTGCCCGTGACCTCACCTCACCTCATCGACAGCGAAGGCACTTCCATGTCCCTGACGCGGACTTCAGAGGGGGCCACCGCGGCCCCCGCCGCCGAGCATCCCGCCGCCGTGGTGCTCACCGAATCCGAGCACGCGCAGGTAGGCGCGCTCGCCGACCGGCTCGTGGGCGCCGCGCCCGCCGCCACCGACGACCTCCAGTGGATACGGGAGGTCCGCGACGCCTCGGCCGGGCTGCCGCTCCGCCTCCTCGCCGAGCTGCGGGCCTTCCGTCACGACGCGGGCCCCGACGGTGTGCTCCTGGTGCGCAACCTGCCCGTCGTCGCGGCCGACCGCACCTTGCCGCCGACGCCCATGCTCGCAGGCTCCGTCGAGCGCACCGCGACGGTGGCGGCGGCGGTCGTCACCGCGGCGATGCTCCAGCTCGGTGAGGTGATCGCTTTCCGCAACGAGAAGACCGGCGCCCTGGTGCAGAACGTGGTGCCTGTGCCCGGTCAGGAGAGTCAGCAGTCGAACGCCGGTTCCGAAGTGCTGGAGATGCACGTCGAGAACGCCTTCCACGACAACCGGCCCGACTACATCGGCCTGATGTGCGTCAGGGAGGATCCCTCGGGCGAGGCCCGGCTGCGCACCGCGTCCGTGCGGCGCGCCCTGCCGTTGCTGTCCGAGCAGACCCGTGGCGTTCTCGCGGAGGCCCGGTTCCTCACCGAGGCGCCGCCGTCCTTCGACGGCCGCGAGGGGGCGGCGCCCGCGCACCCGATCCTTCCGGGCGCGCCGGAGGACCCGGACATCCTGGTGGACTTCCACGCCACCCACCCGCTCGACGGGGAGGCCCGAGAGGCCATGGCCGAGCTGCGGGAGGTGTTCCTGAGGGTGAACACCGCCGTGGCACTTCTTCCGGGTGACCTCGCGGTGGTCGACAACCGCCTGGCCGTACACGGCCGTTCGCCGTTCGTGCCGCGCTACGACGGAACGGATCGCTGGCTGCACCGGGTGTACGCCTCGCTGGACAGCCGCCGTAACCGGCCGCAGCGCCACGCGGCCGGTGCCGTGCTCGACTGAACGTGAGCCGGGCCGGTCCGCGCGCGGTCGACAGATGCGCCGCTCGGGTGACCGGAGGGACGGACGACGAAGGGGCTCCGGGAGTACGACTCCCGGAGCCCCTTCGTGCGCCTGGCGCTCCAGGCAGACGCCGCACGAGACGTCGGCCACCCGTCTCCGGGCCGATCGGGCGAGTGCCGGACCGAGCACCCCGGGCCCGGGTCAGGACGGAGCCGCCTCTCCCCGCTCCGTCCACCCCGATTCGGGGAAGTCGGTGTGACCGGGGGAGCAAGGTGAGCCGGCCTGGTGCTTCCAGAGGTGGGACACCTCGCCGAACTGGCGGCGCACCCAGGCGTCGTCGTAGATGGTGTCCAGGTAGCGGTCGCCGCCGTCCGGGAGAACCAGGACACAGGTCGAGTTCGCCGGTATCTCCGGGGCCATCAGCTCCAGTGCGGAGACCACCGCCCCGGACGACCCGCCCGCCAGCACCGCCTCACGCTCCATCAGCCGGCGGCAGCCCACCACACACTCCAGGTCGCCGACGTGCACGACCTGGTGGGCGTCCTGCCTGTTCAACACGGCCGGCCGTACGGACGCCCCGTGACCGGGGACCATCCGGCGGCAGCTGGTGGGGGAGTCGAACAGAGCGCTTCCGACGGCGTCCACCGCGACGATCCTCGTCTTCAGCCCGTGGTCACGGATGTACTCGGCGCAGCCGCCGAGCGTGCCCGAGGTGCCGACGGACAGCACCAGGTAGTCGATGTCGCCGTCGAGGGCCTCGTCGATCTCGGCCATGGTGGCCAGGTGGGCCTTCGGGTTGAGAGGGTTGGAGTACTGGTCGGGGCAGTACGCGTCGGGAATCTCCTCCAGCAGCTCGGCGACCAGCTTCAGCCGCTGGGGCAGCAGCTCCCCGGTCACCGGGTCGGGCTCGGTGACGGTGCGCACGTCCGCCCCGTATGCGCGCAGGATCGCGACGTTCTGGGCGGTCGTGCGGGTGTCCACGACGCAGACGAAGCGCAGCCGGTAGTACCGGCAGATCTGCGCGAGCCCGATGGCGAGGTTGCCGGAACTCGACTCGACCACCGTGGAGCGGCCGGGTACCAGGCGGCCCGACCTGAGCGGCCCGAGCAGCATACTCAGCGCGGAGCGGTCCTTGATGCTTCCGCCCGGGTTGAAGCGTTCCGCCTTGGCGTACACACGGGAGGAGAAGCCGGGGACCAGCCGCTCCAGTTCGATGAGCGGGGTACCGCCCACCGCCGAGAGAATGCCTTTGAGCCCTGCGGACACGGCTCTCCCTTCGTAGACGGCGATGCTGGGAGTGCCGAGCGTGCGCGGGCGCGCTATGGGCGATCTATAAGGCCGCGGAACACCGTCCGGGGTGGCCCATAGGGTGGGACGCTCTGCTGTTCGTTCAGCAAATCCGCATCCCCACACGCGAATTGGAATCATCATGCCTCTCGACTCCGCGTTCGCCGGACGCGTCTACCCCCCCACCGAGCCGTATGAGGTCGGCCGCGAGAAGATACGGGAGTTCGCGAGGGCTGTCGGGGCGGACCACCCGGCCCACCACGATCCCGGGGCGGCCCGTGAACTGGGCCACCGGGACGTGCTGGCACCGC
Source organism: Streptomyces sp. NPDC059166 (assembly GCF_042755185.1). Classification (NCBI taxonomy): domain Bacteria; kingdom Bacillati; phylum Actinomycetota; class Actinomycetes; order Kitasatosporales; family Streptomycetaceae; genus Streptomyces; species Streptomyces sp. NPDC059166. Next base: position 14,295 of record NZ_JBHZCI010000009.1, read on the forward strand.
CGACCTTCCTCGCCGTCCTGATGCAGCGGGCCACCGACCCCGTGGTGTACGACCCGGAACTGGGTCTGGACTACTACCGGGTGGTCCACCGCGACCAGCGGTTCTCCTTCACCCGGCCCGTGTACGCCGGGGATGTGCTGCGGCTGGTGGTGCACATCGACTCCGTGAGGTCCCTCGCCGGCAACGACGTGATCGAACTGCGGGCGGAGGCCCAGGACGCGGAGGACCTTCCGGTGGCAACGATCCGGATGGCGCTCGTCTCGCGTGCCTGACCACCTTCCCCCGGTGGCCCTCCGCCCGCTCACCGGTACGGGCGCGCCCGTACCGGTGAGCGGGGGACGCCCTCATTCCGCGTGGATCGGCCCGCGTGTGCCGTGCAGGCGGGCCAGGTAGGCGCTCGCCGTCGGCAGTGTCTCACCGAGGATGCGCTGCTGCCGCGCGATCCTCGCGAAGTGCTCGTCCGCCTCCCGCCGTTCCGCGCGCAGATGCGCGAGCGCGGGCGGTACGGCCGGGAGCGCGCTGTCCAGGGCGGCGAGCAGGGCGTACTGCCGCACCTCCCGAGCGCCGCACAGCGGGTGACCCTCCCGGTGGGCCGCCATCCTGTCCTCCACCGCGGCGGACACCGGCAGGGATGACTGGGCGCGCAGGAACGGCGAGTCCCGGCGGGGGCCGGCCGCGTGGTGAAGCTGGACGAAGTCCCGTTCGGCCTCGTGGCGCAGCTCGGCTTCCCGGTTGAAGCGGGCGGCCGGGGCCTCACGGGCGTCCGCGGACGGGAAGTGCCGTACGAGACCCCGCAGCGCCGCGAGTACACCGCGTACCTCCGCGGCGCTGTCGAGCGGCTCCACGGTGTGCGCCGAACCGCCCACCGCGAGGACGTTCTTCACCCAGGTACGGCGGCTGCGGCCCTGCGGCAGAGGGTGGACGGACACGTCGGCCGTGGACGGATCGAGCCCGCACAGCTCGGCCAGCTCCCGTGCGGCGGACTCCGGGCGGGTGAAGGCGCTCGCGTACACCCGCCCGACCCCGGTACGGCCCGGCAGCGGCATCCGCCACAGCCAGCCGTCGGGCGTGGCCAGCAGACTCGTGTAGGGGGCGATGCCCGCCCGGCCGGCGGGGGCGGTGAGCGTGACCACCTCGTCGCAGAGCGACCGGTCGCCGTCTCCGGCCCGGGGTTCGCCGAGTGCGCCGGCGAGCAGCGTGGCCCGTGCCCCCGTGCAGTCGAGGAAGAAGTCACCCGTGATCCGGAGCCCGCCGGTCGTGACGAGCGCGAAGACGTGGCCCTGCGCGTCGCGTTCCACGCCCTGCGGGGTTCCCCTCACCGTCCGCACCCCGGCGCCCCGGAGCGACAGACGGCGCAGGTACGCCACGAACAGCCGGCCGTCGACGTGCCAGCCGTAGGGCAGGGCCGCCCGGCCGTCCAGCCAGCGGGGAGCCTTGCGTGCGTCCAGCAGCGGTGGTTCGCGGAAACAGGCCCGGTCCAGCGGCTCCAGGGTCCGCGCCGAGCTCCGCCGCCGGGCCCAGAAGTACGGAAGCGGGAAGCCCGAGATCCTGGTCCGGCTGTCCCCGACCGGGTCGTAGAAGCGATCGAGCCCGCCGGAGGGCAGCTGCCTGTCGGCCCACCGCGTGGGGCCCTGGGTGCGCCAGTGGGAATAGCGTGTCGCGACCCGGAAGGACGCGTCGCAGGCCCGCATCCAATCGGACTCCGGAATTCCGATCCGGTCGAACAGCATGGACTGCGTCTCGGGGGGCAGTGCCTGCACGCCTCCGTGTGCCGCCGCGTCCTGCCCGGTCTCCAGGACGGTGACCTCCACGGTCCTTCCCAGGACGGCTGCGAGGTAGGCGGCGCTGAGCCAGCCGGCCGTGGTGTCTCCCACGACGACGACGCTTCTTATGAGGCTTCCCATATGCCGATGCGATCCCCGAGGTCTGCAGAAAACCTCTACAACTTCTCTTTCCTCACAGGTCGGGAGAGAGAAACTGTTTCGAAAGAATCAAGAAAGCGGCTCTGACTAGTGTTCCGGACATACCGCGGGACGATCCGGCGGGGACACGCACACACCCACATACTCAGGGGGAAACCATGCAGAGCTCCTCTCTCCACCCGCAGCGGGTCGCTCCGGTCGCGGGTCTTCTGTCCGGCGCGGCTCTGCTCCTGGCGGCGGCCGGAGCCCTCGGCGGTCTCCCGGCGGCCTACGCCGACGACTCGTCCACGGGCGTGCGGGCGGCAGCCGCGAACGTCGCCCGGGCCCACGCGGGGACCGGTCACACGCCCACCGGCGACGACCCCTGGATCGCCCCCGAGATGGCGTGACGCCCCCGTCACAACCCCGGCCCGCGCCCGGCCGGACCCGCCCCTGGCCGGGCCGCGCACCTCTGCAACCACCGCGACGTGGGCAGCGTCCCCCCGGGCACCTGCTGCGCCGGATCGGGCACCGCCGGTGCCCGTCAGAGTTTGGGCCTCTTCCAGTCGGAGACCGGCGGAAGCCTCGTCAGGGCCAGCAGCTCGTCCGTCGCCAGCCGCGTCACGGTCGCGGCGCCGTCCGCGTCCCGCTCACCCTGGTCCACGACATCCAGCAGACGCTGCGCACGTTCACGCCAACGGCGCCCCGCCCCCGCCTCGGTGAAGAGCCGCGCCGCGTCCCGGACCCGCTCCACGGCGCCCGCCCGGTCACCGCGCAACACCAGCAGACAGCCCAGCACGGCTGCCGCCTGCCCCTCGAGGAACCGGTCCGGCACCTCCCGGGCCACCACAAGTCCCTCCCGCAGGGCCGCCTCCGCGTCCGCCGTGCGATCCTGCCGCCACAGCGCCTCACCGAGCGCCCGCAGCGCGTGCGCCTCACCGCGCAGATCGCCGGTCTGCCGTACGAGGTCCAGGGCCCGGCGGCACGCCTTCTCCGCGCGGCGCCCCTCGCCCAGCCAGGTCAGGGCCTCCGCGTACCGCACCGAACTCTGCGCCTCACCGCGCGCGGTGCCCAGCGCACGGCAGCGGGCGACGGCCTCCGCCGCGAGTTCCAGGCTGGCCGTCGCCGCACCGCGTTCCAGCGCGATCTTGGCGAGCAGACCCAGTACGTACGCCTCCCCGTACTGGTCGCCGACCGCCCGGAACGCCTCCAGCGATTCCTGGCCGTGCTCCGCCGCCAGACGCAGGGCACCCCAGTGGCGTTCGCAGAGCGCCATGTTGCGCAGGGTGAGCGCCCGGCCCCGCTGCTCGTCCAGTTCCTCGAAGCGCCGCAGTGCCAGGCCGAGCCGCTGGTGGGCGCTTTCGTACTCCCAGCGGACGATCTCCAGGGTGCCGAGGGAGTGCAGCATCGTCGCCTCACCCAGCGGGTCGCCCACCCGCCTGGCCACCGCGAGCGACACCTCGGCACAGCGCCGCCAGTCCTCGAGGAAGTTGCGGCTCTGGAAGAGTCCTACGCTCGCCGTCGTCAGCCCCCACGCGTACGACGCGTTGTCGCGGTGTCCTTCCCCGGTCGTCACCGCATGCGCGATCTGCTCGACCAGACCGGTGATCGCCGCGCGCTCCGCCTCGAACCAGTCCATCGGACCGTCGAGCAGGGCGTTCACCAGATGCCTGGGCAGTGGATGCCCGGGCGCCTTCGCCCGGACCACGGTGAAGTCGCCCCCGTAGAGCCGGCGGTGGGCCTCCTCGGCCAGCCCCAGCCACGCCGCGTAGGCGCGCCGCGCCGCCTCCCCGCGGTCCTCCTCGCCCTCCTCCGCGTACGCGCACTCGCGGGCGAACAGCCGCACCAGCTCCTGGAAGCGGTAGCGCACCTGTCCGTCCGCGCCCGGCCGGCGAGGCTCCAGGAGCTGCGCGTCGACGAGCTCCTCGATCAGGTCCTCGGCGTCCACCGGGTCGATGTCCAGCAGGGCGGCGCCCGCCCAGGCGGCGAAGTCCGGGACTGCCAGCAGGCCGAGCCTCCGGAACATCCGGGCGGCGCCCGGGGCCAGATCCCGGTGGCTGAGCCGTAGTCCCGCGCGCACACCGCGCTCGTCCGGGCTCAGTTCGTCGAGTCTTCGGCGCTGGTCCTCCAGGCGCGTCACCAGGGTCCGTACCGACCAGTGCGGCTTGGCGGCGAGCCGGGCCGCCGCTATCCGCAGGGCGAGCGGCAGCCGGTCGCACAGCTCGACCAGCCGTGCCGTGCCTACCGGGTCGGTGGCGAGCCAGTCGTCGCCCGCGACCTTCACCAGCAGGTCGACCGCTTCGCCGTCGTCGAGCGGGCCGAGGTTCAGCGACCGCAGGGAGTAGTCCCCGGCGAGCGCCGCGTCCATCGCGTCGCGCCCGGTGACGAGGACGCAGCACTGACCTGTGCCGGGAAGCAGGGGCCGGATCTGTGCGGAGGAGCGGGCGTTGTCCAGGACGATCAGGACCCTCCGGCCGTCCAGCACACTGCGGAACAGGTCGGCGCGCTCGTCCCGGCCCTCCGGTATCTGGGACACCGGCACCCCGAGGGCGCGCAGGAAGCCGTCCAGCACGGTGTCGGGGCGGCGCGGGGCCTCCTCGCCGTCGTACCCGCGGAGGTCGGCGAAGAGCTGGCCGTCCGGGAACCGGGCCGCGACCTGATGCGCCCAGTGCACGGCCAGCGCGGTCTTGCCCACGCCCCCGGTCCCGGTGACCGTACCCACCGTCAGAGCGCCGCTCCCGACCCGCTCCAGCAGGCGGTCAAGGGACCTGAGTTCGGCATCCCGGCCGGTGAAAGATGCTATGTCCGAGGGGAGTTGTGCGGGGACCGGGGCCTGAGGCGCCACGGTGACGGTCGCCCGGGGGGCGCCGAGGTCGGGCGCGTCGGCGAGGATCGAGTCGTGGAGTTCCTGGAGGGCCGGCCCGGGATCGATCCCCAGCTCGTCCGCGAGCCGGCGGTGCCCCCTGCGGTACGCCTCCAGCGCGTCCGCCCGCCGGCCTGACCGGTACTGGGCCAGCATCAGATGGGCGAGTGCCTGCTCGCGCAGCGGGTGCTCACGGGTGAAGGCGGTCAGCTCGCCCAGCAGTTCGCGGTGGCGGCCGAGCCTGATGCGTAACCCGGTGTACTCCTCGTACACGTCGAGCCTCAACGACTCAAGCCGCGCGCTCTCCGTCTCGACGCGCTCCGCGCCGATCCCGTCCAGAGCCGGCCCCCGCCACATCGCGAGAGCCTCTTCGAAATGGGTGCACGCCTCCTGGATCCGGCCGCTTCGGCAGGCCTCTCGGCCGAGCGCCGCGGCGCGGTCGAACTCGACCGCGTCGATGCGGTGTTCACCCGACAGGAGCATGTAGCCGGGGTGGCTGGTGGCGAGGATGTCATCGATGCCGGCCGCCGTCTTGAAGGTCTTGCGGACGGCGGACACACAGATGGCGATCTGGTTGCGGGCGGTGGCCGGCGGCTTCCCGTGCCACACCGCCTCGGCCAGGGAGTCGACGGAGACGACACGGTCCGGGGAGAGCAGCAGCATCGCCATCAGGCTGCGCTGCCTCGCTCCCTGCAGTGGCACGGTGCGGCCACCCGCGTGGATCTCCAGCGGTCCCAGAATCCGGAAGACCACCTGAAGCACCGTTGCCCCCACTTCCTTGCGGCAGCGACGTCGTTGTCGCGCCTTCTCCACCAATGGCCGATCTTCACCTGGTATCCATGGCCCGTCACCGTACCCGATCAAGATGTTGCCACTGCGATCACAACGTGAATCACTTGGTGCAAGTTCCGTTATAGAAGCGGCAATTAGCGTGAGCCGCCGACTCACGCGACCTGATTCCCGGGCACGACACACGGACCTTCTTCCTGATCGGACGAGGGGCGGGATCGGGAAACGAACGAAGGAGCCCCCCACCATGTTCGGATGGACCGGACGTCTCGCCGTCCGCCGCCCCTGGATCACGGTCGTGGTCTGGCTGCTGGCCGCGGTGGCACTGGCCACACTGGCACCCCAGTTGAAGGCCACCAGCGATCAGGCTGAATTTCTCCCCTCCCACTACGAGTCCGTCCAGGTCGCCGATCTGGAGAAGCGGGCGTTCCCGCAGCACGAACAGCCGGCCGCCATCGCCGTGTTCCAGCGCGCGGACGGCACGGAACTCACCGAGAAGGACCTCGCGGACGTGGCGAAGGTGGCCGCCGGGCTGACCGACCGGGAACTGCCACGCGTCAAGGCCGTACAGACCGGTCCGCAGTCCGTCTCCCCCAACGGGAAGATAGCCCTCGCGTCCGTCATCGCCACCGTCGAGGACCCGGCCGATCTCGAGCTGATCGATTCCATGCGCGAACTGCGCGCCGAGACAAAGACGCTGCTCTCCGGAACCGACCTGCGGGCCGGCCTCACCGGATCCGCCGCGGTCGCACTGGACTCGATGGAGTCCGCCGGTGACACCGACGCGATGATCATGCTGGCCACGCTCGCACTCATCGTCGTCCTGCTGCTCGCCATCTTCCGCAGCCCCCTCATCGCCGTCCTGCCGGTCCTGCTGATCGCCGTGGCCTACGTGGTGGCCACCGGACTGATCTCCTTCGCGGCGGACCTCGGCGGCCTCCAGGCCGACGCGTCGATCTCCACGATCCTGATCGTCGTCCTCTTCGGCGTCGGCACCGACTACATCCTCTTCCTGCTCTTCCGCTTCCGCGAGCAGCTCCGCGAGGGCACCGCCCCCAAGGAAGCCATGCTGAGGTCCGTGTCCGTGGTCGGCGAGACCATCGCCTCGGCGGCGGGAGCGGTGATCGTGGCCTTCCTGGCGCTGCTGATGTCCAGCATGGGCATGCTCCGCGCGATGGGACCGGCCCTCGCCATCGCCGTCGCCGTGACACTCGCGGCCGGCCTCACCCTGGTGCCGGCCGTCTTCTCGATGCTGGGCGCCAAGGCGTTCTGGCCGTCCAAGTCGTGGCAGAGGCCCGCGAGGAACAGGCTGTCCACCAGGGCGGGCACGCTCGTCGCGAAGCGCCCGGCACTGCTCGCCGCCCTCTCGGCCGGACTGCTGGCGGTACTCGCGGTGGGCACCCTCGGCTTCAAGGCCGAGTTCGACGGGGCGGCGTCGATGCCGCAGGACCTGGAGTCGGTGACCGCCGCCAAGGACCTCGAGAAGGGCTTCTCGGCCGGCCAGACCGACCCCACCGTGGTTCTCGTCCGTTCCGGGAACGGCAGCAGGCTCGACGAGAACGCCCTCACCGGGTTCCGTGCCGCCTTCGAGGGCGCCGAGGGTGTCGGCACCATGTCCCCGGAGGCGACCCTCTCGGCTGACGGCTCGGTCGCCCAGTACGCCGTGGTCCTCACCCACGGGCCCTCCGAGGAGCGGGCGATCAGCCTGGTCGACGGCCCACTGCGCGACCTGGCCCACCGCTCCGCGCCCGAGGGCACGACCGTGCTCGTCGGCGGTACGACAGCCCTCCTGGCGGACGTGCGCACGGCGGTCAACCACGACTACCGCCTCGTCTTCCCGGTGGCCGGCGCGGCCATCATGCTCATCCTGGGCCTGCTGCTGCGCAGCGCCGTCGCCCCGCTGTATCTGATGCTCTCGGTCGGCCTCGGCTTCGGCGCCACCCTCGGCGCGACGGTCTGGCTGTTCCAGGGCCTCAAGGGCGAGAACGGCCTGCTCTTCACCCTGCCGGTGATCGTCTACCTCTTCGTGGTGGCGATCGGGACGGACTACAACATCCTCATGGTGGCCCGGCTGCGCGAGGAGATCCGCGCGGGCGGCACTCCCAGGGAGGCCGTCGTCCGCGCCGTCACGCACTCCGCCCCGACCATCGGCGCGGCCGCGGTGATCCTCGCGGGCACCTTCGGCGTGCTGGTCCTCGCCCCCAACTCCATGCTCCAGCAGATGGGATTCGCGGTGGCCTTCGGGATCCTGCTGACCGCGTTCGTGATGGCGATCATGCTGGTCCCGACGCTCACTGCCCTCCTCGGCCGCCTCGCCTGGTGGCCCGGGCACCGGCCGGCCCCCGAGCCCGGCGGCGCCCCCACCACCGCCGGCCCGCCGGCCGCCGCGCACGACCGGGACGGAACGCGCGTCTGAACCCGGCGGGCCCGGACCCCACCGGGCCCGCCGTCCGGCCTCCCGAGCGGCCGTGAGCTGGGTGGGCCGGGTGGGCCGGGACCGGAGCCACGTGCGGGAGTGGTCCGTGCCGGCCGTAAGGGGGAGGTGCTGGGCATGGAGCCGTTGCGGGACGACTCGACGAGGCCCAGGACCTCGGCGCCGCCCACCGGAAGATGCTGCGCGCCATGGCACCGTCGGGCCCCGACGACATGTTCCTCGTCGGGGACACAGACCAGCGGATCTACGACAACCAGGTCACCCTCGGAAGTCTCGGCATCCACATAAGGGGCCGTTCCTCCAGACTCACCCTCAGCTACCGCACGACCAGGGAGATCCTCCACGACGCGATCCGGGTCCTGGACGGCGCGGCTTACGACGACCTCGACGGCGGCGCCGACACCCTCGCCGGATACCACTCGGTGCTGCACGGCCCGAGCCCCACCCTGCGTGGCGCTCGGAACTGGGACGAGGAGATGGACCTCGTGGTGGAGCAGCTGCTTGCCTGGCCCGACGTACCGCGGGAGACCACGGCCGTCTGCGTCCCCACGAACGACCTCGCCACCCAGCTCGCGGACCGGCTCGCGAGGCGCGGTATCACCGCGACCGAGATCACGGCGGACGGGCCCCGCGGCGAACAGGGAGTACCTATCGGCACCATGTACCGGTTCAAGCGCCTGGAGCACCGCTGCCTCGTCATCGCCGGAGTGACCGAGGGACTCGTCCCCCGTACGTCCGTCGACGCGTGGGAACGGACGGACCCGGCACGGCACCGGCGCGAGCTGGACCGGGCCCGCTCACTGCTCTTCGTCGCGGCCATCCGGGCCAGGGACGCCCTCGCACTCACCTTCCACGGTGAGCCGAGCAGCTTCCTCCGGCCGCTGCTGCCGAACCGGCGGAAATCGTCCGCCGGGTACCGGGGTGTGGGCACTTCGGGACGGTTGCCCCACCTGGATACGGGCCTGCGGGTGTCCTGTTGTGCCGGGGGCTGAGCCAAGGGCTCTCGCCCGCGTCCGGCTGGACCCACAAGCGAGAGGACCCCGGTTCCAGCGACTTCGCTGGAACCGGGGTCCTCTTCGGCACTTCTTGAGAAGTGCCCCCGGCAGGATTCGAACCTGCGCACCCGGCTCCGGAGGCCGATGCTCTATCCCCTGAGCTACGGGGGCGTTGCCGCTGCGCTCGGCGGCGACGAGTGAAACCCTACCAGCTCCGAAAGGGTGCCCTGGTACCGGTTTTACGCGTCGCCCGAGTCGGTGCCACCGTTCGGCCCGGGCGAGCCCCGGTGACCCCGGCGGGGACGGAAGTGGGCAAAAGCCGGACGCGACGCCTCCGCCCGCCCTACGCTCGGAGGGTGTCAGGGGCGTCCGGCCGCGTGCTCGTTGTCGACGACAACAAGGTCATCCGGCAGTTGATCAGGGTCAACCTCGAGCTGGAGGGCTTCGAGGTCGTGACCGCGGCCGACGGCGTCGAGTGCCTGGACCTGGTGCACGAGGTCCGCCCGGACGTGATCACCCTCGACGTGGTGATGCCCCGCCTCGACGGCATGCAGACGGCCGCCAGGCTGCGCGCGGACCCCCGTACCGGCCACCTTCCCGTCGCCGTGATCAGTGCCTGCACACCCCCGGACACCGAGTCGGGGACGGCCGCGGCCATCGACGCCTTTCTCGCGAAGCCCTTCGAGCCGAGCGAGCTGGTGCGCATGGTGCGCAGGCTCGCCCGCGGGGAGGGGGACCAGGAGGCCGAGGGCGGCTGCGAGTTCGAGGACCGGTGGGGGGCAGGCGCCACCGAACGGAGCACGGCAGGCTGACCACCACCGGCCATCCGGCCGCTCCGGTAGGTCCGTCGCCCGTGCCCCCGGCCCCGGCTTCCCGTACCTCCGCGGCCGGGGCATCCTCTGCTGCCTGCTGCCTGCTGCCTGCTGCCTGCTGCCTGCTGCCTGCTGCCTGCTGCCTGCTGCCTCCGGCAGGCGCCCCGACCCCGCCCTCGTACGTCCGCCGGCCCGCTTGCCTTCGGCCGGAGGCCGTCCGTGCGGCCTCTCCGTACCTCCGCTGCGGCCTCCCCGCAGGGCGATCGCCGCCCGGATCGCGAAGCCGGTTGGCGGGACGCACCCCCTCCTCCCATACGCTTGTCCCGTGACCCCCGCAGATCTCTCCCGAACCGTGCTGCACGCTGTGCGCCGCGCGGTCGACGAGGACGCACTGCGCGCGGCCGTACCCGCGCATGTGCGGGTCGAGCGGACGCGGCCCGGCGGCAGTGGCGACTACGCCTGCGCCGTGGCGCTCCAGCTGGCCCGCCCCGCCGGGCTGCCCGCCAAGGAGGTCGCCGCACTGCTGAGGGACCGGATCCTCGGCGCCCCAGGGATCCGAGGGGTGGAGATCACAGGCCCGGGCTTCCTGAACTTCACGCTCCACGCCTCCGTCGGCGCGGACGCGCGCGCGGCCCGGGTCCACGAGATCCGGGAACGGGGCCTGCGTTACGGCCGCACCGACGCCGGAGCGGATACGCTCCACCGCCTCCACCACCCCGGAGAGATCAGGGCCGCGGTCGTCGCCCAAGGTGTGGCGCGCCTCCTGCGGACCCAGGGCGGGCAGGCGACCGTCGGCTGCGAAGCCGATCCCGGCGCGCGCTGGGAGGAACTCGGGGTACCAGCCGGCCTGCGGCCAGGAGACGGCGGAGGCACCGAGACCCGCCCCGTCCCCGCCCGGGCCACCGAGATCCCCACCACCCCCGCCCGGGCCGTGGAGATCCGTCCCGTCCCCGCCCGGGCCACCGCCTCCGCGCTCCTTGCCCGACTCGGGCGTGACGCCGCGCTCTGGGGGCTGCAGCGGCCCGCCACCCACGACCCCGCCCCCCTCGGCGACGACCTCATCGTCCAGGGGGAGGCCAACCCGCTGTTCCTGGTGCGTTACGCGCACGCCAGGGCCCGGGCGATCGTCCGTGAGGGGGAGCGGCTGGGCATCACCCCCGTGTACGAAGAGGACGTCGAGGCGCCCGCGCTGCACCGGGCGCTCGCCGATCACCCGCCGGTACTCGCCGCCGCCGCACACCACCACGCCCCCGACCGGGTCGCCCGTCACCTGGAGACCGTGGCCGACGCCTTCTTCGACTTCCACGACGCCACCCCGCCCCTCCCCGCCGGTGACGAGAAACCCTCGGCCGCCCACCGGTCCCGGCTGGCCCTTGCCGAAGCCGCCGGGACGGTGCTGGCAGGCGGCCTGTCCCTGCTCGGCATCAGCGCGCCCGAACACCTCTGAGAACCGAGAGAGCAGAGCAGAACGATGAGCCGATCCGCCCACCCCGCCGGCCCCCGCCACGCCGACGTCCTGCCCGAGGGCCACTACACAGCCCCGGCCACCGACCTGAACGAACTCGACCCGAAGGTCTGGTCCCGCACCGTCGCCCGTGACGCCGACGGCGCACTCACCGTCGGCGGGATCGGCGTCGCCCGGCTCGCCGAGGAGTTCGGGACCCCGGCCTACTTCCTCGACGAGTCCGACTTCCGGGCCCGCTGCCGCGCCTGGGCCGACGCCTTCGGCCCGGACGCCGACGTCTTCTACGCGGGGAAGGCCTTCCTCTCTCGCGCGGTGGTGCGCTGGCTCGAGGAGGAGGGGCTGAACCTCGACGTGTGCTCCGGGGGCGAGCTGGCGACCGCGCTGGACGCCGGGATGCCCGCCGAGCGCATCGCCTTCCACGGCAACAACAAGACCGTCGCCGAGATCGAGCGGGCGATCGAGGCGGGTGTCGGGCGGATCGTGCTCGACTCCTTCCAGGAGATCGCCCGGGTCGCGCACACCGCCCAGCGGCTCGGCACCCGCCAGCGCGTGCAGATCCGCGTCACCGTCGGCGTCGAGGCCCACACCCACGAGTTCATCGCCACCGCGCACGAGGACCAGAAGTTCGGCATCGCGCTCGCCGACGGCCAGGCGGCGGAGGCGGTCCGCAGGGCGCTCACCCTCGACGGCCTGGAACTCGTCGGCATCCACTCGCACATCGGCTCGCAGATCTTCGACATGGCGGGCTTCGAGGTCTCCGCCCGGCGCGTGGTGCAGCTGCTCGCCCAGATCCGCGACGAGCACGGCGTCGAGCTCCCCGAGATCGACCTCGGCGGCGGTCTCGGCATCGCCTACACCTCCGCGGACGACCCCCGCGAGCCGCACGAGATCGCCAAGGCGCTCGGCGACATCGTGACCCGCGAGTGCGGTGCCGCGGGGCTGCGCACGCCCCGTGTCTCCGTCGAGCCGGGCCGCGCGATCGCCGGCCCCACCGCGTTCACGCTCTACGAGGTCGGCACGATCAAGCCGCTCGAAGGGCTGCGCACCTATGTCAGCGTCGACGGCGGCATGTCCGACAACATCCGCACCGCCCTGTACGACGCCGAGTACAGCGTCTCCCTCGTCTCCCGGACCTCCGACGCCGAGCCCATGCTGGTACGGGTCGTCGGCAAGCACTGCGAGAGCGGTGACATCGTGGTCAAGGACGCGTTCTTGCCGTCCGACCTGGCCCCGGGCGACCTGATCGCGGTGCCGGCCACCGGTGCCTACTGCCGGTCCATGGCGAGCAACTACAACCACGCCCTGCGCCCCCCGGTCGTCGCCGTGCGCGACGGTCAGGCACGGATCATCGTCCGGCGCGAGACCGAGGAAGATCTCCTGCGTCTCGATGTCGGCTGATGAAAATTACATCTCAGAATCCGGACGGGTGGCAGAAACGCCCGTCCGGTGAGTGAGACTGGTCCACACATCAGAAGTATGAGAAACGAGGTCGGATGATGCGTACGCGTCCGCTGAAGGTGGCGCTGCTGGGCTGTGGAGTGGTCGGCTCAGAGGTGGCGCGCATCATGACGACGCACGCCGACGACCTCGCCGCGCGCATCGGCGCACCGGTGGAGCTCGCCGGTGTCGCCGTCCGCCGGCCCTCCAGGGTGCGGGAGGGCATCGACCCCGCGCTGATCACCACGGACGCGACCGCCCTGGTCAAACGCGGTGACATCGACGTCGTCATCGAGGTCATCGGCGGCATCGAGCCCGCCCGTACGCTCATCACGACCGCCTTCGAGCACGGCGCGGGCGTCGTCTCCGCCAACAAGGCGCTGCTCGCCGAGGACGGCTCCGCGCTGCACGCCGCGGCCGAGCGGCACGGCCGCGACCTCTACTACGAGGCGGCCGTCGCCGGTGCCATCCCGCTCGTACGGCCGCTGCGCGAGTCCCTCGCCGGCGACAAGGTCAACCGGGTGCTCGGCATCGTCAACGGCACGACCAACTTCATCCTCGACAAGATGGACACCAGCGGCGCCGGATACTCCGAGGCGCTCGACGAGGCCACCGCGCTCGGATACGCGGAGGCCGACCCGACCGCCGACGTCGAGGGCTTCGACGCCGCCGCGAAGGCCGCCATCCTCGCCGGTATCGCCTTCCACACCCGGGTGAAGATCGGTGAGGTGCACCGCGAGGGCATCACCGAGGTCACCGCCGCGGACATCGCCTCCGCCCGCCGCATGGGATGCACGGTCAAGCTGCTGGCCATCTGCGAGCGCGCGGCCGACGGCAACTCCGTCACCGCCCGCGTGCACCCCGCGATGATCCCCCTCAGCCACCCGCTGGCATCCGTCCGCGAGGCGTACAACGCGGTCTTCGTCGAGGCGGAGGCGGCCGGGCAGCTCATGTTCTACGGCCCCGGCGCCGGTGGCTCCCCGACCGCGTCGGCGGTCCTCGGCGACCTGGTCGCCGTCTGCCGCAACATCATCGGCGGGACCACCGGTCCGGGTGAGTCCGCGTACACGCGTCTGCCGGTCAGCCCCATGGGCGACGTGGTGACGCGCTACCACATCAGTCTCGACGTGGCCGACAAGCCTGGCGTACTCGCCCAGGTCGCGACGGTCTTCGCCGAACAGGGCGTATCGATCGATACGGTCCGACAGCAGAGCCGACATTCGAGCAGCGACGAAACCGCCATCGAGCAGGGCGGCGCCGGGCGGCGGGCGGGCGGGGACGGCGAGGCATCACTCGTCGTCGTCACCCACCGTGCTCCCGACGCGGCCCTCTCCGGGACCGTCGAAGCGCTGCGCAAGCTGGACACCGTGCGTGGTGTCGCCAGCATCATGCGTGTTGAAGGGGAGTAAAGGACCCATGACCAGCAAGGGCACCCACCAGTGGCGCGGCATCATCGAGGAGTACCGGGACCGCCTTCCGGTCACGAGCACGACGCCGGTCGTCACACTCCGTGAGGGCGGCACGCCGCTCGTCCCGGCGCAGGTCCTCTCCGAGCGCACGGGCTGCGAGGTGCACCTCAAGGTCGAGGGCGCCAACCCCACCGGTTCGTTCAAGGACCGCGGCATGACCATGGCGATCACCCGGGCCAAGGAGGAGGGCGCGCAGGCCGTCATCTGCGCGTCCACCGGCAACACCTCGGCCTCCGCCGCCGCGTACGCGGTGCGCGCCGGGATGGTCTGCGCCGTCCTCGTGCCGCGGGGCAAGATCGCGCTCGGCAAGATGGGGCAGGCGCTCGTCCACGGCGCCAAGATCCTCCAGGTCGACGGCAACTTCGACGACTGCCTGACCCTGGCCCGCAGTCTCTCGGACAACTACCCGGTGGCGCTGGTCAATTCGGTCAACCCGGTCCGTATCGAGGGGCAGAAGACCGCCGCATTCGAGATCGTCGACGCCCTCGGCGACGCCCCCGACATCCACGTGCTGCCGGTGGGCAACGCGGGCAACATCACGGCCTACTGGAAGGGTTACAAGGAGTACGCGAAGGACGGCCTGTCCACGCACTCCCCCCGCATGTGGGGCTTCCAGGCGTCCGGCTCCGCGCCGATCGTCCGCGGCGAGATCGTCAAGGACCCGGCCACCATCGCCACCGCCATCCGCATCGGCAACCCGGCGTCCTGGCAGTTCGCCCTGGACGCGAGGGACGAGTCGGGCGGCGCCATCGACGATGTGACCGACCGTCAGATCCTGTCGGCCTACCGCCTGCTGGCCTCCCAGGAGGGTGTCTTCGTCGAGCCCGCCTCGGCGGCGTCCGTGGCCGGTCTGCTCAAGGCGGCCGAGGAGGGCAAGGTCGACCCGGGCCAGAAGATCGTCTGCACCGTCACGGGCAACGGCCTCAAGGACCCCGACTGGGCCGTCGCCGGTGCGCCGCAGCCCGTCACCGTGCCGGTCGACGCGGTCGCCGCAGCCGAGAAGCTGGGCCTCGCCTGACCGGTTCCACCCCAGCTCAGTCGCCGTTTCACGGCGGAGAGCGCATGGGAGGTGTGCGACACGCATCGTGCGCCTCCTGTGCGCCCTATGTCGCCGCAGAACCTTCCTTGGATAAGCTGTGAGCGACTCGCCCGCCGCCACCGCCGCGGCGCCGCAGCCGTCGTGACTGCCGGGTCCCCCATATCCCCGCACAACGGCACCCCACGCACGTCGAAGTACCCTGCACCACATCCCCGCCGCCGTACAGGAAGAGTCGTCCAACCGATGGCCGGTCCCGCGTTCCGAGCCGCCGCCGTCCGGGTGCGCGTCCCCGCTACCAGCGCCAATCTGGGCCCGGGCTTCGACGCCCTCGGGCTCTCGCTGGGTCTCTACGACGACGTCGTCGTCCGGGTCGCCGACTCCGGTCTGAACATCGACATCGCGGGTGAGGGCGCCGAGACGCTGCCCCGCGACGAGAGCCACCTGCTCGTACGCTCCCTGCGCACGGCCTTCGACCTGCTCGGGGGCCAGCCCCGCGGCCTCGAGATCGTCTGTGCCAACCGCATCCCGCACGGACGGGGCCTCGGTTCCTCGTCCGGCGCCATCTGCGCCGGGATCGTCGCCGCCCGCGCCGTGACGACGGGCGGCGAGGCCCGCCTCGACGACGCCGCGCTGCTGGAGCTCGCCACCGAGATCGAGGGTCACCCGGACAACGTCGCCGCCTGCCTCCTCGGCGGCTTCACCCTCGCGTGGATGGACGGCGGAGCGGCCAGGGCGATCCGCATGGACCCCGCCGAGTCCGTCGTGCCGGTGGTGTTCGTCCCCGCCACGCCCGTGCTCACGGAGACCGCCCGGGGCCTGCTGCCGCGCACCGTCCCCCATGTGGACGCCGCCGCCAACGCCGGCCGCGCCGCGCTGCTCGTCGAGGCCCTGACCAGGCGCCCCGAGTTGCTGCTGGCCGCCACCGAGGACCGGATCCACCAGGAGTACCGCGGCCCCGCGATGCCGCAGAGCGTGGAGCTGGTCAACCGGCTGCGCGCCGACGGCGTGCCCGCGGTCATCTCCGGCGCGGGGCCCACGGTCCTCGCGCTGACGGAGGACGGTTCGGCCGACAAGGTGGCCCGGCTGGCGGGGG
The DNA here is from genome assembly GCF_042755185.1 of Streptomyces sp. NPDC059166. Classification (NCBI taxonomy): domain Bacteria; kingdom Bacillati; phylum Actinomycetota; class Actinomycetes; order Kitasatosporales; family Streptomycetaceae; genus Streptomyces; species Streptomyces sp. NPDC059166. Next base: position 30,592 of record NZ_JBHZCI010000009.1, read on the forward strand.
AGGGCTGGGCCGCGAACCGGCTCGCCCTCGACGGTCCGGGTGCGAGCGTGCTGCCGCTCGCCGCGTAGGCCCACGTGATTGCCGGTGCTCGAGAGGGGGAATGTTTGATGGAGCCGGTAGTGTTAATCTCAAGTCAGCAATCGACGTCTTCGTGGCGGGTTGCTTCGTGTCCCTTTCCGGGACCACCACTCTTCCGGGAGCCTCCCCGACTGCCTGAGCAGCCTGCCTGAGCTTTCGAGCACGCTCCGGAACCGGCACGACACCCTCTTGCTCGTCCAGGAGTGGGCCGAGCAGGGGGATCTCGCGCCGGACCCCGCACATTCGTCTCTCCGCCGTACCCGGCGGACCACCGCCCCGGCAAGGTCCGCGATCGACACGATCAACAGACCGCAGTCGGACAGCACAACCGGTCGCCGAGCCAGAAGGCCGACGTCCGCTCCAGGGAAGGACCCTTCGTGAGCGACACCACCGATCTGATGGGCGTGACTGCCGACAAGAGCGTCGACAGCGCCGCGCCCGCCGAAGGTGCTGCCACTGGCACCACCGCACGGCGCCGCCGCTCCGGCACCGGCCTCGAGGGCATGGTCCTGGCCGAGCTGCAGCAGGTCGCGTCCGGCCTCGGCATCAGGGGGACTGCGCGGATGCGCAAGAGCCAGCTGATCGAGGTCATCAAGGAGGCGCAGGCCGGAGGATCCTCCGCGCCCGCCCCCAAGGCCGCCGCGTCCGCCGGCACGGACACCGAGAGCAAGCCGAAGCGGCGCGCCACCTCCAAGGCACGTACGGGTGACGAGACCGCCGCCGCTCCGGCCGCCGACAAGGCCGCCGCGCAGCAGCAGATCGACATCCCGGGCCAGCCGGCCAGCGACGACCAGCCCTCGGGCGAGCGCCGCCGCCGTCGCGCCACCGCACAGGCGGGCAGCCCCGACACCAAGGCCGAGCCCAAGGCGGAGTCCCGCACGGAGCAGAAGGCCGAGCCGAAGTCCGAGCCGAAGGGTGAGGGCCGCCAGGACCGCGCCGACGAGCGCGGCGAGGCCAAGGGCGAAGCCAGGGCCGAGGCCGCCACCGACACGGCCGAGGGCCGCCGTGGCGACCGCCAGGAGGGCGGCCGTCGTGACCGCCAGGACCGTGGCGACCGCGGTGACCGCCGTGACCGTCAGCGCGGCCGGGGCAAGGGCGACGACCAGGGCCAGCAGGGCGGCGGACGCCGTCAGGGCCAGGGCGGCGGCCAGAACCAGGGCCAGCAGCAGGGCGGCGGCCAGCAGGACGACGGTTACGACGACGAGGGCGGCCGGCGCGGGCGCCGCGGCCGTTACCGCGACCGCCGCGGCCGTCGTGGACGTGACGACTTCGCGACCGATGTCCAGGTCGCCGACGACGACGTGCTGATCCCCGTCGCGGGCATCCTCGACATCCTCGACAACTACGCGTTCATCCGGACCTCCGGCTACCTGCCCGGCCCGAACGACGTGTACGTCTCGCTGGCCCAGGTCCGCAAGAACGGCCTGCGCAAGGGTGACCACGTCACCGGCGCGGTCCGCCAGCCCAAGGACGGCGAGCGCCGCGAGAAGTTCAACGCGCTGGTCCGCCTCGACTCCGTCAACGGCATGGCGCCGGAGACCGGCCGCGGCCGTCCCGAGTTCCAGAAGCTGACCCCGCTCTACCCGCAGGACAGGCTCCGCCTGGAGACCGACTCCAACGTCCTGACCACCCGGATCATCGACCTGGTCGCGCCGATCGGCAAGGGCCAGCGAGGCCTGATCGTGGCCCCGCCGAAGACCGGTAAGACCATGATCCTCCAGGCCATCGCCAACGCGATCACGGTCAACAGCCCCGAGTGCCACCTGATGGTCGTCCTCGTCGACGAGCGTCCGGAAGAGGTCACCGACATGCAGCGGTCGGTGAAGGGCGAGGTCATCTCCTCGACCTTCGACCGCCCGGCCGAGGACCACACCACGGTCGCCGAGCTGGCCATCGAGCGTGCGAAGCGCCTCGTGGAGCTGGGACACGACGTGGTCGTCCTGCTGGACTCGATCACCCGTCTGGGCCGCGCCTACAACCTGGCGGCGCCCGCCTCCGGCCGCATCCTGTCCGGTGGTGTCGACTCGACCGCGCTGTACCCGCCGAAGCGCTTCTTCGGCGCCGCGCGCAACATCGAGGACGGCGGTTCGCTGACCATCCTGGCGACCGCGCTCGTCGAGACCGGGTCCCGCATGGACGAGGTCATCTTCGAGGAGTTCAAGGGCACCGGCAACATGGAGCTCAAGCTCGACCGGAAGCTCTCGGACAAGCGCATCTTCCCGGCGGTGGACGTCGACGCGTCCAGCACCCGCAAGGAAGAAATCCTGCTCGGCACCGACGAGTTGGCCGTGGTCTGGAAGCTGCGCCGGGTGCTGCACGCACTCGACCAGCAGCAGGCGATCGAGCTCCTCCTGGACCGCATGAAGAAGACGCAGTCCAACGCGGAGTTCCTGCTGCAGATCCAGAAGACCACGCCGGGCAACGGCAACGGGAACGACTGACCTCGCATCAGCAGCCCCACTGAACTGCCCCCGTCACACTGGTGACGGGGGCAGTTCTACGTTGTACTATCAGCGAGCTGTATGTGGGGGGGAACGTATTTTCTATACGCCCACTGTGTTGTGTTCCAGTGGGAGTTTCTCTCCCTTCGACATCAAACACCCGGTGCCGCATCCGCGTCGCGCCGTGTCGATCGAAGGGATTTCTTGAGTGACATCCGGTAGACGGAGGGGTTCCATCCCCTTCTCCGCGGCAGTCGCCGCACTCGCTCTCGGGGCCGCGGCCCTGTCCGTCGTTCCCGCGCAGGCCGAAACGCCCCAGCCGGCCGGCAAGCAGAGCGTTCAGCATCGCCCCGCAGCACCCCAGGGGGAGCTCCTCAGCACCGTGAAGCGGTCCTCCGCCGAACTGCTGAGCGGTGAGACCGCCGCCCCCGCGGAGAAGCCGGACGCCCGCACGGACGCCGAAGCGGGCGCCGAGCCCGCGCCGGACGCGACGGGGCCGTCCACCGACCCGAAGATCGTCGGAGGGGTCCCGGCCGCGCTCGGCGAGGCCCCGTGGATGGTGCAGCTGCACTACTACGACGACAAGGGCACCGCCGACGAGTCCGACGACGAGGGCTACTTCTGCGGTGGCACGCTCGTCGCCCCCGCGAAGGTCCTGACCGCAGCGCACTGCGTGGCGGGGCTCGACTGGGAGACCAACGGCGCCGTCGTCGGCGGCACCACCCAGCTGCCCGAGGGCGGCGACCTCCACGGCGGCACGGTGACGAGCGTCTGGCGTCAGTGGGTCCACCCCGACTACGACGACGTCCGCTACGACCACGACGTCGCGGTGCTGACGCTCGGCTCGGCCCTGCCGTACGCGACGCTGCAGCCCGCTGCGTCCGGTGACACGGCGCGCTACAAGACCGGAACCCCGGCCACCGTCTACGGCTGGGGCCGCACCAGCTCCACCAGTGACGACATCTCACCGGTGCTGCTCAAGGCCTCCGTTCCGATCGCGGGCGACTCCTCGTGCTCCGGATACTTCGGCGACGACTTCGTCGCGGGCAAGATGGTCTGCGCCGGACAGCCGGCCAGCGGACAGGACGCCGGCACGGTCTCGCCCTGCAACGGGGACTCGGGCGGACCGCTCGTGGTCAACGGCCGGATCGCCGGTGTCGTCTCCTGGGGCGTCACGGACTGCGTCGAATCCGGTGCGTACGGGGTGTACGCCAAGACCGCCGCGTTCGCGGGCGAGGTGAACCCCCGGATCGACGACGCCAACCTCAACTTCGACGACAAGGCGGACCTGTTCGCCCGGCTGTCGACCGGTGAGGGCTTCGACTACTACTCGCGCGGCACCTCGCTGGGCAACCGCGAGTCGGTGGGCGACTGGTCGGGCATCGACCTGGTCCGCCAGGCCGACGTCAACCGCGACTACTACCAGGACTACGTCTACCGCACCACGACGGGCGAGCTGTACTGGTGGGGCTACGACAGCGCGGCCGAGGCGTACACCGACCACAGGATCGGCACCGGCTGGGGGAGCCTGCGCAACATCACGCTCGCCGGCGACGTCACCGGCGACGGCCTCGTGGACGTCACGGCCAACGACTCCGCGGGTGTGCTGTGGATGTGGCCGGGCCGCGGCAACGGGACCGTCGGTTCCAAGGTCAAGATCGGCTCCGGGTGGAGCAGCTTCCAGGTCTGGGGCAAGGGCGACTTCAGCGGCGACGGCAAGCCCGACCTGATCGCCCGGGACAGCAGCGCCGTGCTCTGGATGTACAAGGGCACGGGCTCGGCCACCACGCCGTTCTCCGCACGGGTCAAGGTGGGCACCGGCTGGAACTTCACCGCCTACGTCACCACCGGCGACGTGACGGGTGACGGACACGCCGACTTCATCGTGCGTGACTCCGCCGGGAAGCTGTGGGCGTACACGGGCTCGGGTTCGGAGACGGCTCCGTTCCGGACCGGCGGACGTGTGCAGCTCGGTACGGGATGGCAGTCGATCGGGCTGCTCGGCTGACCCGAAGGCGTTTCCCACCGGACCGGCTCCGGACCACCGCACAGGTGGTCCGGAGCCGGTCCGCTGTGCGTGTGCGGACGGGCGGGAGCGAGACCTTGCCCACAGCGAACCCTCCGCCGCAGCCACGTCGGCCGACCGCGGGCACCGCGGCGAATCCGCAGGTGAACCCCTTGATCCGCGGTTCGAGGGGGGAGCCTCGGCGGAGACGTCGGGCCCTCGGCGGGCGTCCGGCCCCCGCAGCGGGCTGTGCCAGTCTTTTCTGCTTGGGCTCCGGCGCCGAGCCGGTCAGCCACGACGGAATCTCCTGGCAGGGGGACCACCAGGAAGCAACGCCGAACGAGGGAACCGCATGAGCGAGCAGAGCAGGAGCACCGGCCGAATACGTGGCACCGGCACCCGCCGGAAGAAGCCGTCCACGGGCCGCCGGGTCAAGAGGATCGCCCTGTGGGGCGCGGCCGCTCTGGTGGTCGTCGGGGGCTCCGGCCTCGGTTACGCCTACTACACGCTCAACGGGAACCTGAAGGGCGTCGACATCGACGCCGCCCTGGGCACGGACCGTCCCGCCGACGCCGACGACGGCTCTCAGGACATCCTGGTGCTCGGATCGGACTCCCGCTCCGGCGACAACGCGAAGTACGGCGAGGACCAGGGGTCGGCCCGCTCGGACACCGCGATGATCGTCCATGTCGACGAGGGGCACAGGTCCGCGAGCGTGGTCTCGGTGCCCCGCGACACCCTCGTCGAGCGCCCCGCCTGCACGAGCGACACCAGCGGCCGGGAGGTCGCGGGCGAGAAGCAGACGATGTTCAACTCGGCGTACTCGGTGGGCGGCCCCGCCTGCGCCGTGAAGACCGTGGAGCAGATGTCGGGCATCCGCATGGACCACTACGTCGAGGTCGACTTCACCGGTTTCAAGAAGCTCATCGACGAGCTGGGCGGGGTCGGCATCACCACCTCGAAGGCCATCGACGACCCCAACAGCCATCTCGCGCTGAAGCCCGGCCACCACACGCTGAGCGGGGAGCAGTCCCTGGGCCTCGTCCGTACCCGGGAGAGCGTCGGCGACGGCAGCGACCTCGGACGGATCCAGCTCCAGCAGGCCTTCGTCAAGGCGCTGATGAACCAGGCGAAGAGCGTCGGGGTGTTCTCCGACCCGAAGACCCTCTTCGGGCTGGCCGACACCGCGACCAAGGCGGTCACCACCGACTCCGAGCTGGCATCCGTCCAGAAGCTGACCGGCTTCGCGAACGGGCTCAAGGGGCTGGACGCCTCCGACGTCGACATGGTCACGCTGCCCGTGGAGTACGACCCCCAGGCCCCCAACCGGGTCCTGCCGCAGAAGAAGGCCGACGCACAGGTGTGGGACGCGCTCAAGCAGGACAAGCCCATCCCGGCGTCCGCCACCGCGAAGTCGGCCGGTGACAAGAGCGACGCCGGGAAGATCGTGCGGTAGCGGGACGTTCCGTCACCGGACGGGCGCGGAGTGTTCCCCGCGGAGTCGGGGAATATGCGCGACCGGGTCCTCGTTTTGGGAGATACGGCCGGTCCTGGCAGACTGGTACGTCGGCCCCGGTTCACGGACGCGCAATCCGCGCGAACGACCCGGAGCCCTCCCGAACCTAGGAGACACCTTGAAGCGCGACATCCACCCCCAGTACGTCGAGACCCAGGTCAGCTGCACCTGCGGTGCGTCGTTCACCACCCGCAGCACCCTCGAGGGCGGCGCCATCCGCGCCGACGTCTGCTCCGAGTGCCACCCGTTCTACACGGGCAAGCAGAAGATCCTCGACACCGGCGGCCGCGTGGCCCGCTTCGAGGCCCGCTTCGGCAAGGCGGCCGGCTCCGCCGGCAAGTAGCGAGCCCCAGCGCCGGTTCCCGACGCCCCTCACAGGGCGCCGGGACCGGCGTTTTCCGGCTGTGCGGCCGGTGGCGCCCCTCCAGGGCGTGCCGGCGGCGCACACCGTCCAGCAGGCCCGCAGACGTATGACGCAGAAACCAGGAGCCCGAAGATGTTCGAGGCGGTCGAGGAACTGATCGGCGAGCACGCCGATCTCGAGAAGAAGCTCGCCGACCCGTCGGTCCACGCCGACCAGGCCAACGCGCGCAAGCTCAACAAGCGCTACGCGGAGCTCACTCCGATCGTCTCCACGTACCGGTCCTGGAGGCAGACGGGCGACGACATCGAGACCGCCCGCGAGTTCGCCGCCGACGACCCGGACTTCGCAGCCGAGGTCAAGGTCCTTGAGAAGCAGCGCGAGGAGATCACCGAGAAGCTCCGGCTCCTCCTGGTGCCGCGCGACCCCAGCGACGACAAGGACGTGCTGCTCGAGATCAAGGCGGGTGCGGGCGGCGACGAGTCGGCCCTCTTCGCCGGGGACCTCCTGCGCATGTACCTGCGCTACGCCGAGCGCGTCGGCTGGAAGACCGAGATCATCGACTCCACCGAGTCCGAGCTCGGCGGCTACAAGGACGTCCAGGTCGCCGTGAAGACCAAGGGCGGCAACGGCGCCACCGAGCCCGGCCAGGGAGTCTGGGCGCGGATGAAGTACGAGGGCGGGGTGCACCGTGTGCAGCGCGTGCCCTCCACCGAGTCGCAGGGCCGCATCCACACCTCCGCCGCCGGTGTGCTCGTCACGCCCGAGGCCGAGGAGGTCGACGTCGAGATCCACGCCAACGACCTGCGCATCGACGTCTACCGCTCCTCCGGCCCCGGCGGCCAGTCCGTCAACACCACGGACTCCGCCGTCCGCATCACGCACCTGCCGACCGGTGTCGTCGCCTCCTGCCAGAACGAGAAGTCCCAGCTCCAGAACAAGGAGCAGGCCATGCGCATCCTGCGGTCCAGGCTGCTCGCCGCCGCCCAGGAGGCCGCCGAGCAGGAGGCCTCCGACGTGCGCCGCAGCCAGGTGCGCACCGTGGACCGGTCCGAGAAGATCCGCACGTACAACTTCCCGGAAAACCGGATCTCGGACCACCGCGTCGGCTTCAAGGCGTACAACTTGGACCAGGTGCTCGACGGCGACCTCGAAGCCGTCATCCAGGCCTGCGTCGACGCCGACTCCGCCGCGAAGCTCGCCAACGCGTAAGCCCCACCCGCCCCGCTCGTGAACCCGTACGGAGAACCGCGATGAACCTGCTGCTCGCCGAGGTGGCCCAGGCCACCCAGCGGCTGGCCGACGCCGGTGTCCCCTCACCGCGATTCGACGCCGAGGAACTCGCCGCGTTCGTGCACGGGGTCAAGCGGGGCGAGCTGCACAACGTGCCGGACGCCGACTTCGACGCCCGCTACTGGGAGACGATCGCCCGCCGGGAGGCCCGCGAACCGCTCCAGCACATCACCGGCCGCGCCTTCTTCCGCTACCTGGAACTCCAGGTCGGCCCCGGTGTCTTCGTGCCCCGCCCGGAGACCGAGTCCGTCGTCGGGTGGGCGATAGACGCAGTCCGCGCGATGGACGTCGTCGAACCCCTGATCGTCGACCTCTGCACCGGATCGGGCGCGATCGCGCTCGCCATGGCGCAGGAGGTGCCCCGCTCGCGCGTGCACGCCGTGGAGCTGTCCGAGGACGCCCTCAGGTGGACCAGGAAGAACGCCGAGGGGTCCAGGGTCACCGTCCACCGGGGAGACGCCCTGAGCGCTCTTCCCGAGCTCGACGGCCAAGTCGACCTGGTGATCTCCAACCCGCCCTACATCCCGCTGACCGAGTGGGAGTACGTGGCGCCCGAGGCCCGGGACCACGACCCGCAGATGGCGCTGTTCTCCGGCGAGGACGGCCTCGACACCATCCGCGGCATCGAACGCACCGCGCACCGGCTGCTCCGTCCCGGCGGGCTCGTCGTCATCGAGCACGCCGACACCCAGGGCGGCCAGGTGCCGTGGATCTTCACCGAGGAGCGGGGCTGGGCCGACGCGGCCGACCACCCCGACCTCAACAGGCGTCCCCGGTTCGCGACGGCCCGCAAGGCCATGCCGTGACCACCGGGACATCCGCACAGCACGATTCCCACCCGCCCCACATGTACATGTCCGAGGAGGCCGGCTGATGGCACGGCGATACGACTGCAACGACGCGACCGACCGTACGACCGGCCTGCGTGAAGCCGCGTCCGCAGTCCGCCGCGGCGAACTCGTCGTGCTCCCCACCGACACCGTCTACGGGATCGGCGCCGACGCCTTCAGCTCGGAGGCCGTCGGTGACCTGCTCGACGCGAAGGGACGCGGCCGCAACATGCCGTCCCCCGTCCTGATCGGCTCCCCGAACACCCTGCACGGACTCGTCACCGACTTCTCCGAGCAGGCGTGGGAGCTCGTCGACGCGTTCTGGCCCGGCGGGCTCACCCTCGTCGCCCGCCACCAGCCGTCGCTGCAGTGGGACCTCGGCGACACCCGGGGCACCGTCGCCGTACGGATGCCCCTGCACCCGGTGGCCATCGAACTGCTCACCGAGGTCGGCCCGATGGCCGTCTCCAGCGCCAACCTCACCGGACACCCCTCACCCGAGGACTGCGACGCCGCGCAGGGGATGCTCGGCGACAGCGTCTCCGTCTACCTCGACGGCGGACCCACCCCCGGGATCGTGCCGTCCTCGATCGTCGACGTCACCGGGAAGACCCCGGTGCTGCTCCGTGCCGGTTCCCTCTCGGTCGAGGAGCTCCGCAAGGTGGTACCCGACCTCGAGGTGGCCAATTGACCGCCCCTGAGGGGCGTGGCATAGCGGGGCAGTACGACACCTTCCGCATCCTCCACGTCAGCACCGGCAACGTCTGCCGCTCGCCCATCACCGAGCGGCTGACCCGCCATGCCCTCGTGGACCGCCTCGGCGACCCGCTGAGCGGCGGCCTCATCGTGGAGAGCGCGGGGACCTGGGGACACGAGGGCGCCCCCATGGAGGCGAACGCCGAGGTCGTCCTCGCCGACTTCGGGGCCGACGCCACCGGGTTCGTCGGCCGTGAACTCCTCGACGAGCACGTCATCCGCGCCGACCTGGTGCTCACCGCGACCCGCGACCACCGTGCCCAGGTGATCTCCATGGGCCACTCGGCGGGACTGCGTACCTTCACGCTCAAGGAGTTCACCCGGCTGGTGCGGGCCATAGACCCCGCGACCCTGCCCGACGCCCGCGAGGAGGGCGTCGTCGAGCGTGCCCGCGCACTGGTGCGCGCGGCGGCCGCGCTGCGCGGATGGCTCCTGGCACCCACCGCGGAGGCGGACGAGGTCTACGACCCGTACGGCGCCCCGATCACGTTCTTCCGCTCCGTCGGCGACGAGATCAGCCAGGCGCTCGATCCGGTCGTGACGGCGCTGACCGGGGTGAGCGCCCCGCACTGAACGGCCCCTCACGGGCGTCCCGCGCCCCCGGGTGCGCCGACCGGCGTAGAGGGCCGTCCGGCAGCGGGCAGGCCGTCCTGGGCGGGCCTACATTGGATCTGACGCCACGCAGCACCCCCTTCTCCAGGCCCGGAGCCGTCAGATGCCGGTCACCATTCCAGCCGCACCCGTACCCGCGCCGTCGCACCCCGCACCCGGCCGGGGCACGCCGCAGGACTTCGACAGCCTGCTCCGCCAGGATCCGGAGGTCGGCGGCATCCTGCTGGCCGAGGCGGACCGGCAGGGGGACACCCTGCAGCTCGTCGCCGCCGAGAACTTCACCTCACCCGCGGTCCTGGCCGCGCTCGGCTCCCCGCTCGCCAACAAGTACGCCGAGGGCTATCCCGGAGCCCGCCACCACGGCGGCTGCGAACAGGCCGACGCCGTGGAGCGGCTCGCGGTCGACCGGGCCACCACGCTCTTCGGCGCCGAGCACGCCAACGTCCAGCCGCACTCGGGATCCTCAGCCGTCCTCGCCGCCTACGCCGCGCTGCTGCGGCCCGGAGACACGGTGCTGGCGATGGGGCTGCCGTACGGCGGGCATCTCACCCACGGCGCCCCGGGGAACTTCTCCGGACGCTGGTTCGAGTTCGCCGGCTACGGCGTGGACCCGGACAGCGGGCTCATCGACTACGCGCAGGTGCGCGCCCTGGCCAGGGCCAGGCGGCCCAAGGCGATCGTCTGCGGCTCCATCTCGTACCCGCGCCACCCCGACTACGAGCGTTTCCGGGACATCGCCGACGAGGCGGGCGCCTATCTGATCGTGGACGCGGCGCATCCGATGGGGCTGATCGCCGGGGGAGCGGCGCCCAGCCCGGTTCCGTACGCCGACGTGGTGTGCGCCACCACGCACAAGGTCCTGCGCGGGCCGCGCGGCGGGATGATCCTCTGCGGCGCCGGGCTGGCGGAGCGGATCGACCGCGCGGTGTTCCCGTTCACCCAGGGCGGCGCCCAGATGCACACGGTGGCCGCGAAGGCTGTGGCGTTCGGAGAGGCGGCGACGCCCCCGTTCGCGCTCTACGCCCACCGGGTCGTCGCCCACGCCCGCGTCCTGGCGGCCGCCCTGGAGTCCGAGGGCTTCGAGATCACCACGGGTGGCACCGACACCCACATCATCGTCGCCGACCCCGCCCCCCTGGGCGTCGAGGCGCGCACCGCCAGGGAACGGCTGGCGGCCGCCGGAGTGGTCCTCGACACGTGCGCCCTGCCGTACGGGGACGCGCGCGGCCTCAGGCTCGGCACCGCGGCGGTCACCACCCAGGGGATGGACGAGGACGACATGGCGCGCATCGCGTCGCTGATCGGAGCGGCCGTCCGCGAGGACGGCGACCCGGGCCGGCTGCGGGCCGAGGTGCGGGAGACGGCGCGGCGAAATCCGCCGTATCCGGGGTAGGCGAACCCCGTGGAACCATCACCCGTGGCTCGGTGTCCTTGCTCATGAGACTAGGGTGTGGGGCTGAGATGGCCGGCGAGATCTGTGGGGCAGCCCGTGCGTGATTACCTGCTGACGCTCTGTGTCACGGCCGCAGTGACCTATCTGCTGACCGGACCGGTGCGGAAGTTCGCCATCGCGGTAGGGGCGATGCCCGCGATCCGCGCGCGTGACGTGCACCGGGAACCGACTCCGCGGCTCGGTGGCATCGCCATGTTCGGCGGACTGTGCGCGGGACTCGTCGTCGCGGACCACCTGTTCAACCTGAACAGCGTGTTCGAACTCTCCAACGAACCGAGGGCGCTGCTCTCCGGCGCCGCGCTGATCTGGCTGATCGGCGTCCTCGACGACAAGTTCGAGATCGACGCCCTGATCAAGCTCGGCGGGCAGATGATCGCCGCCGCCGTGATGGTCATCCAGGGTCTGACGATCCTGTGGCTGCCCATCCCCGGTGTCGGTACCGTCGCGCTCACCCAGTGGCAGGGCACGCTGCTCACGGTCGCGCTGGTCGTGATCACCATCAACGCGGTCAACTTCGTCGACGGACTCGACGGCCTCGCGGCCGGCATGGTCTGCATCGCGTCCGCCGCGTTCTTCCTGTACACCTACCGCCTCTGGTACGGGTACGGCATCGAGGCGGCCGCCCCCGCGACCCTGTTCGCGGCGATCCTGATGGGCATGTGTCTCGGCTTCCTGCCGCACAACATGCATCCCGCGCGGATCTTCATGGGCGACTCCGGGTCGATGCTGATCGGGCTGGTGCTGGCGGCGGGCGCGATCTCGGTGACCGGCCAGGTGGACCCCGACAACATGAAGCTCTTCGAGGGCGGTGAGCGCGGGGCGACCCACGCGATGCTCCCGGTCTTCATCCCGCTGCTGCTGCCGCTGACGATCATCGCGATCCCCGCCGCCGACCTGGTGCTCGCCATCGTGCGACGTACCTGGAACGGCCAGTCGCCCTTCGCCGCCGACCGGGGCCACCTGCACCACCGGCTACTGGAGATCGGGCACTCGCACAGCAGATCCGTGCTGATCATGTACTTCTGGTCCGCGCTGATCGCGTTCGGTGCCGTGGGGTACTCCGTGCACTCCGCGTCGCTGTGGATCGTGCTCGTGATCGTCGGACTCAGCGCCGTCGGGCTGGTCCTGCTGCTCATGCCGCGCTTCACCCCACGCGCCCCGCACTGGGCCGAGGCGTTCGTGCCGCCTCGCTACCGCCGGCGGCCCCGGGCGGAGCACGAGGAGGAGTCCGCCCCGGACGGCGCGTCCTCCCCGGCAGGCCAACAGGGCCCCGCGGAACCGCAGATGGTCCCGCCCACGGCCGACCGGGCCCCGGTGTCCGTCGGCGTCTCCGGCGTCAACGGAGCGACAGCGATCGGCCCCCGTTCGCGTTTCGGCGGCCGGGACCGTGCCGACTCGACGCGCTGACCAGCGGGAGCAGACATCCCCATAGCAGACAATGTGCCGTGATGTTCTGCACACACGCGCGGGTTAGCCCTCATGTGTGACAGCTGGCACACTTTCTGAGTAAAGACCTCATCAAATAGTTTGTGATACCGTTCACGAAGCCCGGTGAGGGAGCCGAAGGATCTGAGTAGCGCGGTCCTCCGGCCTGAAGCATCGGCTCGGACCGGGCCTACGCTCGTCCCTGACGACCACTGACCACCCCCTGCCACGCGGAGCAACCGCCATGCCGTCCAACGACGCCCGGACTCTCCTCCACACCGCCGTGCCCACTGCCGCCGTCGGTGTCATCGCCGTCGCCGTCAGCGCCGCACTCGCGGGCGGCAAGGGAGCGATCGGCGCTGCGGTCGGGACCCTGGTGGTGATCCTCTTCATGGGGATCGGGCTCGGCGTCCTGCAGCGCACGGCGAAGTCGTTGCCGCACCTGTTCCAGGCCATGGGGCTGGTGCTCTACACGGTCGAACTGCTGCTGCTCTTCGTCTTCGTCGCCGCGTTCCAGCACACGACGCTGTTCAACCCGAGGGCCTTCGCCGCCTCGCTGATCGCGGCGACGCTCGCCTGGGTCGCGGCCCAGATCCGCGTGCACATGAAGACCAAGATCCTCTACGTCGAGCCGGACTCGTCCGCGGGCAAGACGCCCGAGAACACGGGGTCTTCGACGTGAGGGGTAGGGCCGGGATAAGCGAGCGTTCGAGACCCTGCTATCGTCCGGTGCCAACTGCGGCACTGCGGGCGCGGGCATCAAAATCGGCGCCTGCTTCATCGCGAGGCGTAATGCCTGAGCCGCCCCCCATCCGTAACACCAGTCCAGTGCCGACCAGCGGCTGCTTGCCGCGCCGACACAACGAGGTTGCCGTACCTATGCGCCACGCTGAAGGAGCCCGCGGTGAGTGCTGACCCGACGACGGTGCTCGCCTTCGAGACCGACTGCCACATCTTCGACGGATGCGGCTTCCCGGCTCCTGGCCTGCACTCCTTTGTTTTCGAGCCGATGTTCACCGTCGGCGGCATCGAGTTCAACAAGCCGATGCTGCTGGCGGTCCTGAGCACCGTTGTCGTCGTCGGCTTCTTCTGGGCCGCCTTCAACAAGCCGAAGGTGGTGCCCGGGAAGCTCCAGATGGTCGCCGAGGCGGGCTACGACTTCATCCGCACCGGTGTGGTGTACGAGACCCTCGGCAAGCGCGAGGGCAAGAAGTACGTGCCCCTCATGGTCTCGCTGTTCTTCTTCATCTGGATCATGAACCTCTGGGCGATCATCCCGTTCGCCCAGTTCCCGGTGGTCTCGGTCATCGGGTTCCCGGTGGCGCTGGCCGCGATCGTGTACATCCTCTGGGTCAGCCTGACCTTCAAGCGCCACGGCTTCGTCGGCGGCTGGAAGAACATCTCCGGCTACGACCCGTCGATCGGCCCGGCTCTTCCCTTCGTCATGCTCATCGAGATCATGTCGAACCTGCTGATCCGGCCGTTCACGCACGCCGTGCGACTCTTCGCCAACATGTTCGCGGGCCACGTGCTGCTGCTGATCTTCACGATCGCCAGCTGGTACCTGCTGAACGGCATCGGCATCGCCTACGCCGGTGTCTCGTTCGTGATGACCATCCTGATGACCGCTTTCGAGCTGTTCATCCAGGCGCTGCAGGCCTACGTCTTCGTACTGCTGGCCTGCAACTACATTCAGGGCGCTCTCGCCGAGCACCACTGATCCGGCTCAGCTCCACCCCCGATAGTCGTCCGGTGGCCAACCCCCACCGGTTCTGAAAGAGAAGGAAGAAACGGCATGTCCGCTCTTGAGACCCTCGCCGCCGTCAACATCACGGGCAACCTCGGTTCCATCGGCTACGGCCTCGCCGCGATCGGCCCCGGCGTCGGCGTCGGCATCATCTTCGGTAACGGCACCCAGGCCCTGGCCCGCCAGCCCGAGGCCGCCGGCCTGATCCGCTCGAACCAGATCCTCGGCTTCGTTCTCTGTGAGGCGCTCGCCCTGATCGGTCTCGTCATGCCCTTCGTCTACCCGGTCGACTAATTCGCGGCACCCAGACTGCCCGAAGCGACGAAAGGCATTGATGTGAACGCCCTTTTGCTGGCGTCCGAGGAAGAGATTCAGAACCCGCTGCTCCCGGCGGTGCCTGAGATCATCATCGGCCTCATCGCCTTCGCCATCGTCTTCGGTTTCCTCGCCAAGAAGCTCCTCCCGAACATCAACAAGGTTCTGGAAGAGCGCCGCGAGGCCATCGAAGGCGGTATCGAGAAGGCCGATGCGGCCCAGACCGAGGCCCAGAGCGTGCTTGAGCAGTACAAGGCTCAGCTCGCCGAGGCCCGCCACGAGGCCGCCCGTCTGCGCCAGGAGGCGCAGGAGCAGGGCGCCGTCATCATCCAGGAGATGAGGGCGGAAGGTCAGCGGCAGCGCGAGGAGATCATCGCTGCCGGCCACGCGCAGATCGAGGCCGACCGCAAGGCCGCGGCGTCCGCGCTGCGTCAGGACGTGGGCTCCCTCGCCACCGCCCTGGCCGGCAAGCTCGTCGGCGAGTCCCTCGAGGACCACGCCCGGCAGAGCGGCACCGTCGACCGTTTCCTCGACGAGCTCGAGGCGAAGGCCGAGGCCGTCCGATGAATGGAGCGAGCCGCGAGGCGCTGGCCGCCGCACGCGAGCGCCTCGACGCACTGACCGACTCCACGTCGGTCGACGCGGCGAAGCTCGCCGACGAGCTGGCAGCCGTCACCGCGCTGCTCCACCGCGAGGTATCGCTGCGCCGGGTCCTCACCGACCCGTCGCAGGGCGGCGAGGCCAAGGCCGAGCTGGCGGGACGGCTGCTGCGCGGCCAGGTGGGCGGCGAAGCCGTGGACCTGGTCTCCGGCATGGTCCGCTCCCGTTGGTCGCAGTCGCGTGACCTGGTGGACTCGGTCGAGGAGCTGGCGAACATCGCCGACCTCACCGCGGCCCAGCGCGCCGGTGCGCTCGACGACGTCGAGGACGAGCTGTTCCGGTTCAGCCGGATCCTCGGCTCCGACGTCGCGCTGCGCTCCGCGCTGACCGACCGCAGGGCCACCGCCTCCGCCAAGGGCGAGCTGCTCCGCAGCCTGCTCGCCGGCAAGGCGCAGCCCGTCACGGAGCGTGTGATCACGCGCCTCGTGACGCACCCCCGAGGACGTAGCCTGGAAGCGGGACTCGAGTCCCTGTCCGGGCTCGCCGCGGAGCGCCGGGACCGCACGGTCGCCGTCGTCACCTCGGCGGTTCCGCTGTCCGATCGCCAGAAGCAGCGCCTCGGTGCCGCCCTGGCGAAGATCTACGGCCGGCAGATGCACCTGAACCTGGACGTGGACCCCGAGGTCCTCGGCGGGATCTCGGTGCGCGTCGGTGACGAGGTCATCAACGGCACGATCGCGGAGCGCCTCGAAGAGGTCACCCGCAGGATGGCCGGCTGACAGCGCGCAGCGCCACAGCACCAACTGAACGAGCAAGAACAGCGGCCCGGTTGGGCCGTGCAGAAATTGCAGAAGATTCCTGGGGGTCGCCCCCAGACCCCTTTGAGAAACTTCGGGCCCAACAAGGAGAGCAGGGAACCCCAGATGGCGGAGCTTACGATCCGGCCGGAGGAGATCCGGGACGCACTGGATAACTTTGTCCAGTCGTACCAGCCGGACGCGGCCTCGCGCGAGGAGGTCGGGACGGTCAGCGTTGCCGGCGACGGCATCGCGAAGGTGGAGGGCCTGCCCTCCGCCCAGGCGAACGAGCTGCTGAAGTTCGAGGACGGCACCCTCGGTCTCGCCCTCAACCTCGAGGAGCGCGAGATCGGTGCGATCGTCCTCGGCGAGTTCAGCGGAATCGAGGAGGGCCAGCCGGTGCAGCGCACCGGTGAGGTGCTCTCCGTCGGCGTCGGCGAGGGTTACCTCGGCCGTGTCGTCGACCCGCTCGGCAACCCGATCGACGGTCTCGGCGAGATCGCGACCGAAGGCCGTCGCGCCCTCGAGCTGCAGGCACCCGGCGTCATGGTCCGCAAGTCGGTCCACGAGCCGATGCAGACCGGCTACAAGGCAGTCGACGCGATGGTGCCGATCGGCCGTGGCCAGCGTCAGCTGATCATCGGCGACCGTCAGACGGGTAAGACCGCTCTGGCCGTCGACACGATCATCAACCAGCGCGACAACTGGCGCTCGGGCGACGTGAACAAGCAGGTGCGCTGCATCTACGTCGCCATCGGTCAGAAGGGCTCCACCATCGCCTCCGTGCGCGGTGCCCTCGAAGAGGCCGGCGCGCTCGAGTACACGACCATCGTCGCCGCCCCGGCGTCCGACCCGGCCGGCTTCAAGTACCTGGCGCCGTACACCGGTTCGGCCATCGGCCAGCACTGGATGTACGACGGCAAGCACGTCCTCATCATCTTCGACGACCTCTCGAAGCAGGCCGACGCCTACCGCGCCGTGTCGCTTCTGCTGCGCCGCCCGCCGGGCCGTGAGGCCTACCCGGGCGACGTCTTCTACCTGCACTCGCGTCTGCTGGAGCGCTGCGCCAAGCTCTCCGACGACATGGGCGCCGGTTCGATGACGGGCCTCCCGATCGTCGAGACCAAGGCGAACGACGTGTCGGCGTTCATCCCGACCAACGTCATCTCCATCACCGACGGCCAGTGCTTCCTGGAGTCCGACCTGTTCAACGCGGGTCAGCGTCCGGCGCTCAACGTCGGTATCTCGGTCTCCCGAGTCGGTGGCTCCGCCCAGCACAAGGCCATGAAGCAGGTCTCCGGCCGGCTCCGTGTGGACCTCGCCCAGTACCGCGAGCTGGAGGCGTTCGCCGCCTTCGGTTCCGACCTGGACGCGGCCTCCAAGGCCTCGCTGGAGCGCGGTAAGCGCATGGTCGAGCTGCTCAAGCAGTCCCAGTACGCCCCGTTCCCGATGGAGGAGCAGGTCGTCTCCGTCTGGGCCGGCACCACGGGCAAGATGGACGACGTCCCGGTCGAGGACATCCGCCGCTTCGAGACCGAGCTGCTGGAGTACCTGCGCCGCGAGCGCAAGGACCTCCTGACCAGCATCGCCGAGGGCGGCAAGATGTCCGACGACACGCTGCAGTCGGTCGCCGACGCGATCGCCGCCTTCAAGCAGCAGTTCGAGACCTCGGACGGCAAGCTCCTGGGCGAGGGCTGATCGATGGGCGCTCAGCTTCGCGTTTACAAGCGCCGCATCCAAGCCGTCACCGCGACCAAGAAGATCACCAAGGCGATGGAGATGATCGCCGCCTCGCGCATCGTCAAGGCGCAGCGCAAGGTGGCGGCGTCGATGCCGTACGCGACCGAGCTCACCCGTGCGGTGACCGCGGTCGCGACCGGCTCGAACACCAACCATCCGCTCACCACCGAGGCCGAGTCCCCGGCCCGGGCGGCGGTCCTGCTCCTCACGAGCGACCGCGGTCTGGCCGGCGGCTACTCCTCCAACGCCATCAAGGCGGCGGAGCGGCTGAGGGAGCGGCTGGCGGCCGAGGGCAAGGAGGTCGACACGTACATCGTCGGCCGCAAGGGTGTCGCGTACTACGGCTTCCGCGAGCGCAAGGTCTCGGGGTCGTGGACCGGCTTCACCGACAGCCCCGAGTACTCGGATGCCAAGAAGATCGCCGAGCCCCTCATCGAGTCCATCCAGAAGGACACGGCCGAGGGCGGCGTCGACGAACTGCACATCGTCTTCACGGAATTCGTGTCGATGATGACGCAGAACGCGGTCGACGGCCGGATGCTTCCGCTGTCGCTCGACAAGGCTGAGGAGACGAGCACCGAGAAGGGCGAGATCCTTCCGCTGTTCGAGTTCGAGCCGTCGGCGGAGGACGTCCTCGACGCCCTTCTGCCGCGCTACGTCGAGAGCCGTATCTACAACGCACTGCTGCAGGCAGCCGCTTCCGAGCACGCTGCCCGCCGCCGCGCGATGAAGTCGGCGACCGACAACGCCGGGGACCTGATCAAGAGCCTCTCCCGGCTTGCCAACGCGGCCCGCCAGGCCGAAATCACCCAGGAAATCAGCGAGATCGTCGGCGGTGCAGGTGCGCTGGCCGACGCGTCCGCGGGGAGTGACAAGTAATGACGACGACAGTTGAGACGGCCGCTGCCACGGGCCGCGTCGCCCGGGTCATCGGCCCGGTCGTCGACGTGGAGTTCCCCGTCGACGCGATGCCGGAGATCTACAACGCCCTGCACGTCGAGGTCGACGACCCGGCCGAGGCCGGCGCTCGCAAGACGCTGACCCTCGAGGTCGCCCAGCACCTGGGTGACGGCGTGGTCCGCGCGATCTCGATGCAGCCCACCGACGGCCTGGTCCGCCAGGCCCCGGTGACCGACACGGGCGCGGGCATCACCGTCCCCGTCGGTGACGTCACCAAGGGCAAGGTGTTCAACACCCTCGGTCAGATCCTGAACGAGCCCGAGGCCGAGTCGCAGATCACCGAGCGCTGGCCGATCCACCGCAAGGCCCCGTCCTTCGACCAGCTCGAGTCCAAGACCGAGATGTTCGAGACCGGCCTGAAGGTCGTCGACCTGCTGACCCCGTACGTCAAGGGCGGCAAGATCGGTCTGTTCGGTGGTGCGGGCGTCGGCAAGACGGTCCTCATCCAGGAAATGATCATGCGTGTGGCGAAGCTGCACGACGGTGTGTCGGTGTTCGCCGGCGTCGGTGAGCGCACCCGTGAGGGCAACGACCTCATCGACGAGATGACGGACTCGGGCGTTCTGGACAAGACCGCGCTGGTCTTCGGCCAGATGGACGAGCCGCCGGGGACCCGTCTCCGCGTCGCGCTGTCCGCCCTGACCATGGCGGAGTACTTCCGCGATGTGCAGAAGCAGGACGTGCTGCTCTTCATCGACAACATCTTCCGCTTCACGCAGGCCGGTTCCGAGGTCTCCACGCTGCTCGGCCGCATGCCGTCCGCGGTGGGTTACCAGCCGACCCTGGCCGACGAGATGGGTGTGCTCCAGGAGCGCATCACCTCGACGCGTGGTCACTCGATCACCTCGATGCAGGCGATCTACGTCCCCGCGGACGACCTGACCGACCCGGCCCCGGCCACCACGTTCGCCCACCTCGACGCGACGACGGTTCTCTCCCGTCCGATCTCGGAGAAGGGCATCTACCCGGCCGTGGACCCGCTGGACTCCACGTCCCGCATCCTGGACCCGCGTTACATCGCGCAGGACCACTACGACGCGGCCAGCCGCGTCAAGGGGATCCTGCAGAAGTACAAGGACCTCCAGGACATCATCGCGATCCTCGGTATCGACGAGCTGGGCGAGGAGGACAAGCTCGTCGTCCACCGTGCCCGTCGCGTCGAGCGCTTCCTGTCGCAGAACACCCACGCCGCCAAGCAGTTCACCGGCCTGGACGGTTCGGACGTCCCGCTCGACGAGTCGATCGCCGCGTTCAACGCGATCTGTGACGGGGAGTACGACCACTTCCCCGAGCAGGCGTTCTTCATGTGCGGTGGCATCGAGGACCTGAAGGCCAACGCCAAGGAGCTCGGCGTCTCCTGAGCCTCCGGCTCACCGAGGGGGGTGGGTGTGTCCCGCCCCCCTCACCACGCCCCGTAGAATTGACCCAACACCCGGCACGACCGCCGGGTGGTGACCCGAGGAGCCACCCTTGGCTGCTGAGCTGCATGTCGAGCTGGTCGCCGCGGACCGCAGTGTCTGGTCCGGCGAGGCCACCCTCGTTGTCGCGCGTACCACGTCCGGCGACATCGGCGTCATGCCCGGTCACCAGCCGCTTCTGGGTGTGCTGGAATCGGGCCCCGTGACGATCCGTACGAGCGACGGCGGGACCGTTGTCGCCGCCGTGCACGGCGGTTTCATCTCGTTCGCGGACAACAAGCTGTCGCTGCTCGCGGAGATCGCCGAGCTTGCCGACGAGATCGACGTCCAGCGCGCCGAGCGTGCGCTGGAGCGCGCGAAGTCGGAGACGGACGCGGGCGCCGAGCGCCGCGCGGACGTACGACTGCGTGCGGTGGCGGCGCACTGAGCGTCCCCACGAGCAGTTTTTGACTCAGCCGCGGCCCGAGCTGGAGAGATCCAGACCGTGTCGCGGCTGAGGCGATGCAGGTGCAGTCCGGTTCGGTCCGTTACTCGACGATGCGAGGAGGTCGGTGAAGATGGTCCTCGCTCTGTGGGTGGGCGGCCTGGTCGTCGTGCTGGTCGCGGTGGGGCTTTTCGTCTTCGGCCTCCGCAGGCGGCTCATCCAGCGTTCCGGCGGTACGTTCGACTGCAGCCTGCGCTGGGACATCCCCCAGGAGCCGGACCCCTCCGGCAAGGGCTGGGTGTACGGGGTCGCCCGGTACAGCGGTGACCGTGTCGACTGGTTCCGGGTGTTCTCGTACTCTCCCCGCCCGCGCCGCGGGCTTGAGCGCTCCGCCATCGAGGTGGTCGGCCGCCGGCTGCCCGAGGGCGAGGAGGAGCTGGCGCTCCTGTCCGACTCCGTCGTGCTCGGCTGTCTCCACCGGGGGACGCGCCTGGAGCTGGCGATGAGCGAGGACGCCCTGACCGGCTTCCTCGCCTGGCTGGAGGCGGCCCCGCCCGGCCAGCGAGTCAATGTGGCTTGAGTAGAGGTCTCTCCCCCGGACGGAGTCTGAGGGAGCAAGGCACTTTCCCGCCGACGCCTGCAACGTTCCTCAGGCGCCCGCGAAGGTGGCGACCACGCCCCGTACGGCCGTTCCGTCCGGCCAGGTCCAGCCCGTGACGACTCTCCGGGCCGGACTGTCGACGGCGTCCTCCTGACGGAGAACCCTGGTGATCCGCGCCTCGCCCGTCACCTCCCCGGGGCCCGCCCCGTGCACGGTGACGGTGGGGTCAGGGGTGTTGCTCTCGCTCTGCTTCTGGGGCTCCGCCTCCCCGCGCAGCAGCGCCTCCAACTGGGACCGGACCACGGGGTCGCGGTCGCCGTCGTAGATCCACCGGGTGCCGAGCACCCCGTGCTCGGAGGTGCCGATCAGCGCGTCGGCGGGGATGTCCTTCGCCTCCGAGCCCCGATAGCTCAGCGGCGTCAGATAGGCCACGGGCCGCTGCCCGCCGGTGTCCACCACGATCATGAACTCGATCCCGACCTCGCCCTCGGGGTCGTCCAGGCGGAACCCGCCGGCCCGGACCAGTGCGGGTGACTGCCCGCCGCCCTCGTACCAGCTCTGCTCCGGCAGCCACCCGGTGAGCAGCTCGAGCTTGGTCGGTTCCAGGGTGGTGCGGTGGATGGTCGCCATCTGCGTGCTCCTTCTGCATGGGCCCTGGTCCGTCCCCCGACGGGACCCCGACCGAACCTATAGGAAGCCCGAGGGCATCCGGGCGAGGGCAGACGAAAACCGGGGAGACAGGGGGCGGACCTGTCTCCCCGGCGTTCTCGGGGTGCTGTCGCTCGGTGGGGGTGGGGCGTCCTAGTTGAGGCCGCTGTCCATCGCGCTCACGAGCTCACCGTTGGCGGTGTCACCGCTGAACTCCCAGAAGAAGGCGCCGCCGAGGCCCTGGCTGTTCGCCCAGGCCATCTTGGAGCCGATGGTGGCCGGGGTGTCGTAGCTCCACCAGTTGGTGCCGCAGTGGGCGTAGGCGGTGCCGGCGACGGTGCCGGTGGCGGGGCAGCTGTTCTTGAGGACCTTGTAGTCCTCGATGCCCGCCTCGTACGTGCCCGGGGCCGCTCCGGTGGCGGTGCCGCCCGGCGCCGCCTGGGTGACGCCGGTCCAGCCGCGGCCGTAGAAGCCGATGCCGAGCAGCAGCTTCTTGGCGGGGACGCCCTTCGCCTTCAGCTTGGCGATGGCGGCCGCGGAGTTGAAGCCCTCCTGCGGGATGCCGGTGTAGGAGGTCAGCGGGGAGTGCGGGGCGGTCGGGCCCTTGGCCTCCCAGGCGCCGAAGAAGTCGTACGTCATCACGTTGTACCAGTCGAAGCTGGTCGCGGCGCCGGCGTAGTCGGCGGCGTCGATCTTGCCGCCGTTCGAGCCGTCCGCGGTGATCGCGGCGGTGACCAGGTTGCCGGCGCCGAACTTGGTGCGCAGCGCCGAGGCGAGGTTCTTCAGTGCGGCGGGGCCGCTGGTGTCACAGGTCAGGCCGCAGGCGTTGGGGTACTCCCAGTCGATGTCGATGCCGTCGAAGACATCGGCCCAGCGGGGGTCCTCCACCAGCTTGTAGCAGGAGTCGGCGAACGCGGCCGGGTTCTGCGCGGCGGCACCGAAGCCACCGGACCAGGTCCAGCCGCCGAACGACCAGATCACCTTGATGTGGGGGTACTTGGCCTTCAGCTTGCGCAGCTGGTTGAAGTTGCCGCGCAGCGGCTGGTCCCACGTGTCCGCCACGCCGTCGACCGACTGGTCGGCGGTGTAGGCCTTGTCGTAGTCGGCGTAGGAGTCACCGATGGTGCACTTGCCGCCCTGGACGTTGCCGAAGGCGTAGTTGATGTGCGTGATCTTCGAGGCGGAGCCCGAGGTGACCAGGTTCTTCACGTGGTAGTTGCGCCCGTAGACGCCCCAGTTGGTGAAGTACCCGAGGTTGACCTTGTCACCCGTGCCGGGACCGGGGTCGGTGGTGCCGGTGGTGCGCACGGCGACCGAGGCGCTGACCGGGCCGGTCTGGTCGGCGGTGTCGCGGGCCTGCACCGTGTAGGAGTAGTCCGTGCCCTTGGCGAGGCCGGTGTCGGTGTACGTCAGCGTGGTGACGGTCGCGACCTTGGCACCGTCCCGCAGGACGTCGTAGTTCTTGATGCCCTTGTCGTCCGTGGCGGCGCTCCAGCTGATCTTCGCGGAGGTGTCCGTCACGTTGCTCGCGGTCGGGGTGCCGGGCTTGGACGGCGCGCTGTCACCGGGGACGGTGGGGCCGCCGTCACAGGAGGCGCCGTTCAGCTTGCATCCGGTGGGGGAACCCGAGCCGGTGCCGTTGAAGCCGAAGCTGATGCTGGCGCCGGGGGCCACCGTGCCGTTCCAGCCGAGGTTCTTGGCCGTCCAGTGGGTGCCCGAGCTGGTGACGGAGGCGTCCCAGGCGGAGCCGACCGCGGTACCGGAGGGGAAGTCCCACTCGATCGTCCAGGAGGAGAGCGAGGTGGTGCCGGTGTTCTTGACCGTCCACTGGCCCTCGAAGCCGCTGCCCCAGTCGGACTTCTTCACGTACGTGGCGGTGGCGGAGGTGGCTGCCTCGGCGGGGGAGGCCAGGCCGACCATCGCGGCGAGGGGAAGCAGGAGGGCGGTGAGACCCGCGACCGTCCTGGACCTGGTGGCTGCGCCTGCTCCGCGTCTCCATCTGAGTCGGGTGAGGCGTACGGGGTTGTCAGTGCTCAACGGTGCTCCTCGGGTGAGGTCCGGCAAACGGGGATCTGACCCTGCGTCGCCCTGAGCCCGCTTTGTCATGGCGTACTCACCGCAGCGTGTTCGGTGAGATTAGGAAGGTCTGGACCAATCGTCAAGAGGTCCAGACCAAAGAATCGAGCTCCCCGGTCAGAGGTCCAACTCCTGTGCCAGCACCGCCGCTTGCACCCTGCTGCGCAGCCCGAGCTTCCCCAGCACCCTGCTGACGTGCGTCTTCACCGTCGCCTCGGCCATCGAGAGCCGGACCGCGATCTCCGCGTCGGACAGCCCCAGCCCCAGGCAGCCCAGCACCTCGCGCTCCCTGCGCGTCAGTTCGTCCAGCGCTGGAACCTGGCGGCGGTGATCGCCATCGCCCTGCTCCGGGCGGCGGCCTGGTACGTCGGTGAGGACGGCGCCACCGAATCGCTGGAGATGTGGCAGCAGAAGATGCTCTGGGTGATCGGGATCAACCTGGTCATCGCCGGCAGCCACACGCTCTTCCCCAAGCGGGATCCTCAGGAGCCCGTGGGTTCCTGAGGACCGTCCAGGGGCGTCCGGTGGATCAGCGCTCGCCGCCCGGCACCCACAGCACGTCCCCGACCTCCTTGTTCGCGGTCCTGGCCAGGATGAACAGGAGGTCGGAGAGCCGGTTGAGGTAGGTCGCGGTCAACGCGTTCATGATCTCGCCGTGCGCCTCCAGCGCCGCCCAGGTCGACCGCTCGGCACGCCGTACCACCGTGCACGCCTGGTGGAGCAGTGCCGCGCCCGGGGTTCCGCCCGGAAGGATGAAGCTCCGCAGCTTCTCCAACTCCTCCAGGAAGGTGTCGCAGTCCGCCTCCAGCTTGTCGACGTAACCCTGCTCCACCCGTAGCGGCGGGTACTCCGGGTTCTCCACCACCGGGGTGGCCAGGTCCGCGCCGACGTCGAACAGGTCGTTCTGCACCCGGACGAGGACCTTCACCACGTCCTCGGAGAGGTTGCCGAGGGCGATAGCCGTACCGATCACGGCATTGGCCTCGTTGGTGTCGGCGTAGGCCGCGATCCGGAGATCGGTCTTGGCGGTGCGGCTCATGTCGCCGAGGGCGGTCGTGCCCTTGTCGCCGGTGCGTGTGTAGATGCGCGTCAGATTGACCATGGGGTCAGCGTAGTTACGCCCCGGCCCGGCGCACGACCCGCGTGCCGGTCGTCAACGGGGGAGCGGCTCGCCGCGTCCGCCGGCGGCCGGGGACGGCGGCGGGCCGCGCCCGGACCAGGTGTGCCCGGGGCGCGCTCGTGCTGCTCGACGGGACCTCGACGGGACGGCGGACCTCCTCGGCGAGCGGGTCCTCAACTACGCCCGGCGCGCCGTCGCGTGACACCGGCCGGTGTGATGTCCGTCATGTGAGACGTGACGCGTATCTCTTCACGGCCTCACGGCCCCTCACGGGTACTAATCTCCGCCGGAGAGCATGCAACGTACAAGACTGCATAGGGGTGCGAATCGTGGCCAGGAAGCTCGCCGTCATCGGCGCCGGACTCATGGGGTCCGGGATCGCGCAGGTCTCCGCCCAGGCCGGCTGGGACGTCGTGCTGCGCGACGTCACCGACGAGGCTCTGGCGCGTGGGCGCGGCGGCATCGAGGCCAGTTACGGGAAGTTCGTCGCCAAGGGCAAGCTGGAGGCGGCCGAGGCCGAGGCCGCGCTCGCCCGGATCACCACCACCACCGACCTGGACGCCGTCGCCGACGCCGACGTGGTCGTGGAGGCGGTCTTCGAGAAGCTCGAGGTCAAGCACGAGATCTTCCGGACGCTCGACAAGGTCGTGCGGGAGGACACCGTCCTGGCCTCCAACACCTCGGCGATCCCGATCACCAAGATCGCGGCGGTCACGGAGCGCCCCGAGCGGGTCGTCGGCGTGCACTTCTTCTCGCCGGTCCCGATGATGCAGCTCTGCGAGCTGGTCCGCGGCTACAAGACCAGCGACGAAACCCTCGCCACCGCCCGGGAGTTCGCGGAGTCCGTCGGCAAGACCTGCATCGTCGTCAACCGGGACGTCGCGGGCTTCGTCACCACCCGGCTGATCTCCGCGCTGGTCGTCGAGGCCGCCAAGCTGTACGAGTCCGGCGTAGCCTCCGCCGAGGACATCGACACCGCGTGCAAGCTGGGCTTCGGGCACGCGATGGGCCCGCTCGCCACGGCCGACATGACCGGGGTGGACATCCTGCTGCACGCCACGGGCAACATCTACACCGAGTCCCAGGACGAGAAGTTCGCCGCTCCCGAGCTGATGCGCCGGATGGTCGACGCCGGTGACATCGGCCGCAAGAGCGGGCAGGGCTTCTACACCTACTGATCACGAGCTCCGGCGCCCGTTGATCACGACCGGCGTCCGCCAGGCGCCCGGATCCGGTGGACACCGCTTCACCGGCTTCACCCCTCGGGGTGAATTCGGTATCGGTTCGTCCACAGACGGCAACTTCCCCGTCGCCCACACAGTCAGTGGTGGCAAAGGTGGAAGAGCAACACGACAGACCGACCGACCGCTACGGGGTACTTCCGGGGAGCGCATATGCACATCAGGGGCGACCACGCCGAGCTGGTCGTCGGGGGCCGCCTCGACGTCCGAAGCGCGGCGGACGCCCGTACGGTTCTGCACTCGGCCGTCGACGACGGAGTCGGCGATCTCGTGCTGAACCTGACCGAGCTCGACTCCTGGGACGCCACCGGACTCGGGGTCATCATGGGCGCGCACCGCAGAGCCGGCCGGGCAGGCCGGCGCCTCGTGCTGCGCGGGGTGCCACCGCAGATGCAGCGGCTGCTCGTCGCGACCAGACTGCACCGCATCCTGGCCATCGAGGGCGGGATCGCGGCGGACTCCCTGCCGCGCGTCTGAGGGCCGCCGCCGCAACATCCGCACAATCCTCACGAGAACGTGATGTCGGGGGCGGCGCGGCCCCCCGCCGGTTCGTAGATACTGTGCGAAGGTTTAGGGTTCGGCCGTCCGCTGATCGACGAGGACCCACTGGCGGACACCGACCGGGACGACGACGGGCGTGCGGGGCCGGAGGGACGACCGCGCGCTGCGCGTCTGGGGGATGTGGACGATGGACCCGACCAAGCGGGGACCCGGCGAGTACGGTCACGGCGACGACCGGTCCGGAGACGACGGCGGGCGCCGACGGCAGCCCCGCGACCCGCTGACACCCGACTTCGGGCATCAGACACCGCAGAAGTCGCGCACCGTGCAGCTGATATCGGGCGACTTCCTGCTCACGGTCAACCCGGTCGACGGCAGCGAGATAGAGCCCTGCAGGCCCGGCGAGCAGCCCGGCACACCCGCGCGCCACACCGCCGCCCGCCGGGTGGAACGCGAGCGGGCGGCCGCGCCGCCCGTCCCACCCGGGCCGCCGGCCCCGCAGATGCCGCTCCTCGAACGCGAGGAGGAGCGGGAGAAGCTGGTACGGCTGCTCGCCCGAGGGCGGTCCGTCCGCCTCACCGGACCCGCGGGGTCGGGCCGCACCGCCCTCCTGGACGCCGTCGCCGCCGACTGCGCGGATCTCGCGCCCGACGGGATCGTGCGGCTGTCCGGCCACAAGCGCACCGCCGGGGAGCTGCTGTACGGGCTCTTCGAGGCCGTCCACGACGCCCCGCTGCACCGGCCCGGCCCCGAAGACCTGCGGACGCTGCTCAACGGGATCGGTGCCGTCGTCGTCATCGACGACCTGGAGATCGGCGGGTCCCAGCTCCAGGAGCTGCTCGACGCCACCCCCGAGTGCGCCTTCCTCCTCGCTCCCGCCCCCGAGGCACCCGCCCCCGAGGCCGAGGCGAACCTCGACGAAGTACCTCTCACCGGTCTCGGCCGCAGCACCTCGATCGAGCTCATGGAGCACGTCCTGGAGCGCCCTCTCACCGACGAGGAGGCGAACTGGGCCGGCGACCTCTGGTTCGAGTCCGAGGGGCTGCCCCTGCGCTTCGTCCAGGCCGGGGCGCTGCTCCGGAGCCACGACGACATGCGCGCCGGCCAGGAGGAGCCCGACCCCGACGACGACCCCGACGACGCGCCCTTCGGCCGGCGCCCGGAGCCGGCAGCCGTGCCGCTGCCCAGCCTCGGCGAGGGTGCCGCGCCGGCGCCCCTGATCGCCTCACGGCTGAGCGAGGCCGCCCGGGAGACACTGCGCTTCGCCGTAGCGCTCGGCGGCGAGGTTCCCCACCAGGCCCATCTGCCGGCCCTGGTGGGGGACACCCACGCGGACGCCGCCCTCGGCGAGCTGGCCGGCCACGCCCTGCTCTCCCCGGCGGGCCCCCGCTACCGGCTCGCCGCCGGAGTGCTGGCCCAACTGGAGGCGAGCGGCTACGGCGACGGCGCCGAGGAGTACGCCCGGAGCGCCGCACAGCACTACACCTGGTGGGCGGGGCACCCCTCCGTCACCCCCGGACGTGTGGCGGCCGAGGCCGACGCGATCCTCGCCTCGATGGCGCGCCTCGTCCCCGGTGACACACCGGGACAGGCCAGCGTGGTGGTCCTGCTCGCCCGCAGCGCCGCTCCCGCCTTCGCGGCGGCCATGCGGTGGGGCGCCTGGGAGAAGAGCCTCAGGACGGGCCAGGAGGCCGCTCGCATCGCCGGTGAGGTCGCCGAAGAGGCCTACTTCCACCACGAGTTGGGTGTCCTCGCGCTCTGCAACGGCCAACTGGACCGGGCCAGGGCCGAACTGGAGACCGCCATCGGCATGCGCGGCGCGCTCGCCGACAAGCCCGGCGCGGTGGCGGGGCGCCGGGCGCTCGCGCTCGTCGCCGACCGCTCCGGCGATCCGCTGCCC
Organism: Streptomyces sp. NPDC059166; assembly: GCF_042755185.1. Lineage (NCBI taxonomy): Bacteria > Bacillati > Actinomycetota > Actinomycetes > Kitasatosporales > Streptomycetaceae > Streptomyces > Streptomyces sp. NPDC059166. The sequence continues at coordinate 59,450 of NZ_JBHZCI010000009.1, forward strand.
ACCACCCTGGCCGGGGACGACATCCCCCTCGCGCCCCGGGACGAGCCGGCCGCGCCTCCCCGCGGCGTCCCGCCGGCCGCACCGCTCTTCCCCCGGGTGACGGAGACCTCGGCGACCCTGATCGCCCGTCAGGACCTGCCGCCCGCCAACCCCTCCAAGGGCCCCGCGGGCGTCCTCAAGGGCGCCAGGCGCAACCTGGTCGCCGTCGGGGCGGGGGCGCTCCTGGCGGCGGTCCTCGGCACGGTGGTGACCCTCGGAGCCACCTCGGGAAGCGGTGACGACCCGGAGGGGCAGAACGTCACCACCGAGCGGTCCGCGAGCGAGGACGGCGCCGACGACGGCTACACCGAGGACGAGCCGGCCGCGGGCCCGGCCACCGGTGCCCCGTCCACGGCCGGCACGCCGTCACCGGGGCCGTCCGGCACCGCCGGGCCGTCCACGAGCGGCACGCCCTCGGCGGGCACCTCGGCCCCCGGTACGAGCCCTTCGGAGACCCCGTCCGAAGGCGCCACCACGAGCCGCCCCCCGCACGGCTCCCCGTCGCCGACGCAGACGACGAGGCCGCCCACGCCCAGCGAGTCCGACACCCCGACCGTGACCCCCACCGACCCCGAGTCGCCCTCGCCCACACCGTCGGAGACGGAGACCACCACGGAGCCGTCGACGTCGGACTCCGCGAGCGGCCCCACGGCGACCGTCACCGCGTCGTCCGCGACGCAGGACACCACCGCCTCACCGACGGACACGGCAACCGCCTGAAACGCGGAACGCCGTACGGAGCCGGGAGACCGGATCCGTACGGCGTTCAGCGTTTCAGGCGGGCCCGGCTCAGAAGAGCCGCAGCTTGTCGTCCTCGATGCCGCGCATCGCGTCGTAGTCGAGCACCAGGCAGCCGATGCCCCGGTCCGTCGCCAGCACGCGGGCCTGCGGCTTGATCTCCTGCGCGGCGAACACGCCTCGCACCGGAGCGAGATGCGGATCACGGTTGAGCAGTTCCAGGTAGCGGGTCAGCTGCTCCACGCCGTCGATGTCGCCGCGTCGCTTCAGCTCCACCGCGACCGTCGCACCGTCCGCGTCCCGGCACAGGATGTCGACCGGGCCGATCGCCGTCGGGTACTCGCGGCGGATCAGGGTGTACCCCTCGCCGATCGTCTCGATGCGGTCCGCGAGCAGTTCCTGGAGGTGCGCCTCCACACCGTCCTTGATGAGCCCCGGGTCGACACCCAGTTCATGGGACGAGTCATGGAGGATCTCCTCCATGGTGATGATCAGTTTCTCGCCCGCTTTGTTCACCACCGTCCAGACGCCCTCGTCCTCGCCCGCGCCCTCCTTCAGGGTGCACGGCGGGGACATCCAGTTGAGCGGTTTGTAGGCCCGGTCGTCGGCATGGATCGAGACGCTGCCGTCCGCCTTCACCAGGATCAGACGGGGGGCGGAGGGCAGGTGGGCGGTGAGCCGGCCCGCGTAGTCGACGGAGCAACGGGCGATGACGAGACGCATGGTCGGCAACGCTACTCGACGACCCGTGCCCGGCGCGATTCCCGCCCGCCTCGTCCGGCGGGGCCCTTGACGCCCGGGGATCGGGCTTGCCCCTCTTTGCGAGTGTTCGACAATGGCCGGTTGTGTTCCCAATCTCCTGGTGCGGCCCGGACTGCGCCCTTACCGTGGAAGCAGGAGGTCGCCGCATGTGTACGCAGCGTCGCCGTCCTGCCCCGCCCGTAAGGCCCCGGTCACCCGCCGGGACCGCGAGAGGAGAACCCATGTCGCTCGACGTCTCACCGGCCCTGTTGGAACAGGCCGAGCGAGGCGAGGTCGACGAAGCCGACTTCGTCGACTGCGTCCGGACCTCCCTGCCCTTCGCATGGGAGATGATCAGCTCCCTGGTGGCCCAGCTCAAGGTCGACGGCGGAGAGTTCGCCGACAACCAGACGCCCCCGCCGGACGAGCAGGCACGTGGCCAGCTGCTGCGCGCACTCGCCAGCGACGCGATACGCGGCGCGCTGCAGCGGCACTTCGGAGTACGCCTGGCATTCCAGAACTGCCACCGCGTGGCGGTGTTCCCCCTGGACGCCTCGGCCGACGAGCGGCTGGCCCGATTCACCTCGGTGAGGGGCCAGTTGCTCAACCAGTCACCCGAACTCCGCGACTGCTGAGCGCATCTGCTGCCGCCCCTGAGCCGCGGGAGGTGCAACTGGCCCCGGGGCGGCAGTACCCGCACCACCACCAGGACGAGCACGTGAACGGGTCACACCAGCATCGGCAGCACTTCCGTGCCCAGCCGCTGCACATTCGTCTCCGTCGCCGCGAGATCCCCCGACCCCTCCACCATGAGGGCGAAGCGGGTGATGCCGGTGCGCTCCGCCGTGGCCGCGAGCCGGTCCGCCGCCAGACGAGGCGATCCCACCGGGTGCAGGCCGCACAGGAACTCCGTGTACGCCACGGGGTCCCGCATCACCCGGTGCCGCCCGTCGACCGTCACATGGGCGTCGAGCCCCTGCCGCAGCCACCCCGGCATCGCCTTCACGAGCGTCTCCACGGCGTCGGCGGGACGGTCGGCGATCTGAGCCACCCCCGCGGACACATGTGCCACCCGCTCGACCACCTCCGCCGGCTGACCGGCGTCCCGGGCGGCCGACCGCCACAGGGCGACCATGTCCGCCTTCTCCTCGTCGCCGCAATGCATCCCGAGGAGCATCGGCAAACCCTTTTCAGCGGCGAGTTTCACGCTTTTCGGGGAGGTGCACGCGACGACCACCTCGGGGCTCGGAGGACCGTCCCCGAGGATCTCGTCGGCACGCGGGACGACCGCGACCTCCCGGAAGGAGAAGCGTTCCCCGCGCCCCGCCACCCGGGGCTTGCCGAGCCAGTCGAGCAGGAGGTCCAGGGACTCGGGGAAGCCCTTCTCGTAGGCCTCCAGACCGCTTCCGAACACCTCCAGATCGACCCAGGGGCCGCCCCGCCCCACCCCGAGGGTGAAACGGCCGCCGCTGGTCAGGTGGAGCAGGGCCGCCTGCTCGCCGACCGTCACCGGGTGCTGGCTCGGCAGCACGGTCACCGCCGTGCCCACCCGGATCCTCCGGGTGCGGCCGAGCAGCAGGGCGGCCAGTGTCGTGGCGGACGGGCACACCCCGTACGGCACGAAGTGATGCTCCGCCAGCCAGACGGAATCGAGCCCGGACTCCTCCGCCACCTCGGCGGAGCGTACGGCCCGGTGCAGGGCCTCACCCTGCCCCTGGCCGGGAAACTGAGCTGCCAGTACGAACGTTCCTACGCGCATCGCCTTCTGCCTCCTTGCGGCCGACGCGGCTGCCCCCTCACGGGCAACAACGTCTGACACGTGCCAAAGGCACGGTCCAGGGCGAAGTTGTTGCGATTTTCCGGTAACCCACCCGCCCCGGCGGCGCACACGCGCCACTCCTGACACGTGCCCGCCGCCGATGGCTCTAGGCTGGACGGAACGATCCGCCCGTCACCGTTCCGTGAGGTGTTCCGTGTCCCCGCGCCGTAACCGCCCCCGAGGCGGCGAGAGTCCCACCGGCAACACGAGCGGGCTGGGGGAGCGGTACGGCGCCGGAGGCGCCACGGAGAGCTGGCAGGGCGAGGAGTGGTCCGTGCGCCCGGTGAGCGGCGCGAGCGCGGCCGGCAAGCGCTACCGCTGCCCCGGATGCGACCAGGAGATCCCCTCCGGGGTCCCGCACCTCGTCGCCTGGCCCGAGTACGGCGGGATCGACGACCGCAGGCACTGGCACAAGGCATGCTGGAACGCGAAGGACCGCCGCACCACCCGGGTGCAGCGGTCCAGGAACGCCCCGCGTCACTGAGCGGGACGCCTCAGACGTCCCGCCGGTCCAGCGCCACGAAGGCGCCGCCCATCGTCACCGCGGTCACCCCGAGGATGACCCACAGCGGCTCCCAGCCGGACGGCCCCGACCCGGTCACCGAGGCGTCGTACATCGCGCCGAGCTGGTTGGGGATCGAGTACTCGAAGAGCGCCATCCGCACGTCGGAGAGCGTCGCCGAGAACATGAACATCGCCAGCACCAGCGGGAGCAGCACCAGGGCGATCATGACGGTGATCGCGCCCGCCGAGTGCCGGATGAGGGCGCCGACCGCGAGCGAGAGCAGGCCGAGCGTCGCGACGTAGAGGCCGACCCCCACCGTCGAGCGCACCCAGAGTCCCGTGTCGGGCGTCGCGCCGTCCAGGAGCGCCGTCTGCAGGACACCGACGACGCCCGTGGTCACCGTGGTGATGGCGAAGGCCAGCAGGAAGAAGACCACCGACTTGGCGGTCAGGATCCGGGCCCGGCTCGGGCACGCCGTCAGCGTCGTACGGATCATCCCGGTGCCGTACTCGGACGTGATCGTCAGCACCCCGAGGGTGATCACACAGATCGAACCCAGCAGCACGCCGAAGAAGCCCAGGCTGAGTACGGGGGTCTCGTCCAGCGTGGCGTCCGACACGCTCACCGCGAAGGCGGTCAGCAGCCCGATGCCGAGCAGCAGCACGATCATCACCCCCAGCGTCCACATGGTGGAGCGCACGGAGCGGATCTTGGTCCACTCGGAGGCGATGGCGTCGCCGAGACCAGGAGTGCGCACGGGGATGGGCGACGAGTACATGCCGCCGTGAGCGCCCTCGTGCCGCCACGGCTGCTCATAGGGCGTCCGCGAGGGCTGCGGCGCGGACGGAGGAGTCGCCGGCATGGTCATCGGGGGTCCTCGCTGGTCTCGGGGCGCTGTCCGTCGGTGGTGACGGCGGGCGTGGGCGCGGGTGCGGCGGCGTACGGATTCCGACCGGGGGGAGGCGGCGCGTACCAGCTCTGCTGGGGGACCTCCGGGGGAGTCCGCGGCACCGGACCGGGCCCGTAGGGGGCATGACCGGGCGGCGGCGCCTGGAGCCCCGCCTTGGCGTCCGCCGTCGAGCGGTAGTCGACGGCACCCTGCGTCATCCGCATGTACGCCTCCTCCAGCGACGCCTGGTGCGGTGAGAGCTCCCACAGCCTGACGCCGGCGGCGTGTGCCAGATCGCTGATCCGGGGCAGCGGGAGTCCGGTCACCCGCAGGGCGCCGTCGGGCTCCGGCATGACACGGCCGCCGGCCTCCGCCAGCGAGGAGGACAGCTTCTCCTTCGGCCCCGCTTCGTCCGACGCGACCCGCACCCGGGCGAAGTCCGCGGAGTTGGCGGAGATGAAGTCGGTGACGCTCATGTCGGACAGCAGCTGTCCACGGCCGATCACGATCAGATGATCGGCGGTCAGCGCCATCTCGCTCATGAGATGGCTGGAGACGAAGACCGTGCGGCCCTCGGAGGCCAGCCGCTTCATCAGGTTCCGGACCCAGAGGATTCCCTCGGGGTCCAGTCCGTTGACCGGCTCGTCGAACAGCAGCACCTGGGGGTCGCCGAGCAGGGCCGCCGCGATGCCGAGGCGCTGCCCCATGCCGAGGGAGAAGCCGCTGGAGCGCTTCCTCGCGACCTCCCTGAGCCCCACGACGTCGAGCACCTCGTCCACCCGGGCTGCGGGGATCCCCGCCAGCTGCGCCAGGCACAGCAGGTGGTTGCGGGCGCTGCGTCCGCCGTGCACCGCCTTGGCGTCGAGCAGGGCCCCCACCTGACGCGGAGCGTTGGGCAGGCCCCGGAACGAGTGGCCGCCGATCGTCACATGTCCGGACGTCGGGCGGTCCAGGCCCAGGATCATGCGCATGGTCGTCGACTTCCCCGACCCGTTGGGGCCGAGGAAGCCGGTGACGGCGCCCGGCCGCACCTGGAAGGAAAGGTTGTGCACGGCCGTCTTCGCGCCGTAGCGCTTGGTCAGGCCGACCGCCTCGATCATTCTCCAGCCCCATCGACTTGTCCGTCGTCGGGGCCCCGGCGCTTCCCGCCCGCACGCCCCCGGTAAGAGTTAGGAGGATAACCAGCGCCCGGCGGTTCCGGCCAAGCCGCCGGGCGGTGCGCCCCTCACCGGGAGGAAGCCTCAGGCGTCCCGACTCCGCAGGACGAGGTAGCCGCCGGCGAGGGCCGCGATCACCCAGAGCACCATGATCCCGAGACCGCCCCAGGGTCCGTACGGCGCGGGGTCGCTGTTCATGGCGTCCGGGACCACCTGCATCACCTTGGAGCCGGCCTGGTCGGGGAAGTAGCGGGCGACGCTCTTGGCCCCGGGGACGGCGGAGAGGATCTGCGAGACGAGGAAGAAGAAGGGCATCAGGATGCCGAGCGACAGCATCGAACTCCGCAGCATCGTGGCCACGCCCATGGAGAAGACCGCGATCAGCCCCATGTAGAGGCCGCCGCCGAAGACCGCGCGCAGCACGTTCTGCGCACCGAGGTCGGTGCCGCGGTCCCCGAGCATCGCCTGGCTGAGGAAGAAGGTCACGAAGCTGGTGGCGAGCCCGACCAGCAGCGCCAGGACCCCTGCCACGGCGATCTTGCCGAAGAGGAAGGACCCGCGCTGGGGCACGGCCGCCAGCGAGGTGCGGATCATGCCCGAGCTGTACTCCGTGCCCACCACGAGGACGCCGAAGACGACCATCGCCAACTGACCCAGGACCATGCCGGAGAAGCTCACGAACGTCGGGTCGAAGGTGGCCTGCTCGGCCGCCGGGAGATCGTCGAACTGGCTGTTCAGCAGAGCGCTCAGGGCCGCTCCCATGGCCACCGTCACGAGGAACGCGGAGATCAGCGTCCAGGTCGTCGACGAGACCGTACGGATCTTGGTCCACTCCGAGTTGAGAACCGCGGGTACCGTTGCCATGGCGGTCACACCTCCTTCGCGCGGTCGTCGGCCACAGGGGCGGCGGACCGCCCCACGTCCCACCCGTCGCCCCATTGCGGGCCTGCCTGCGGGGGCGGCGCACCGGCGTCCCGCTCGGAGTGCGCGTGGTACTCCACCGAGCCCGCGGTCATCTGCATGAACGCCTCCTCCAGGGAGGCCCGCTGGGCGCTCAGCTCGTGCAGCACGATCCCGTGCCGCCCGGCGAGCTCGCCCAGCCGCTCCGGTGCCTCGCCGTCGATCTCCAGGGTGCCGTTGCCCGACTCGACCGCCACGACGCCCTCGGCGTGCAGCAGATCGCGCAGACGCTCCTGCTCGGGGGAGCGCATCCGGACGAAGCTGCGCGAGTTCTCGTGGATGAAGTCGGCCATCGAGGTGTCGGCGAGCAGCCTGCCCTGGCCGATGACGATCAGATGGTCGGCGGTCAGCGCCATCTCGCTCATCAGGTGGGAGGAGACGAAGATGGTCCGGCCCTCGGCGGCGAGGGTCTTCATCAGGTTCCGGATCCAGTGGATGCCCTCCGGGTCCAGTCCGTTCACGGGCTCGTCGAACATCAGGATCTCGGGGTCGCCGAGCAGCGCGGCCGCGATCCCCAGCCGCTGCCCCATCCCGAGGGAGAAACCCTTGGACTTCTTCTTCGCCACCGCGCTCAGACCCACCGTGTCGAGCACCTGCGAGACGCGGCTCGTCGGGATGCGGTTGCTCTGGGCGAGGCAGAGGAGGTTGTTGTAGGCGCTCCGGCCGCCGTGCATCGACTTCGCGTCGAGCAGCGCCCCGATGTGCTTGAGCGGCTCCTGGAGCTCGCGGTAGTGACGGCCGTCGATGCGCACCGACCCGCTCGTCGGGTTGTCGAGATCGAGCATCATGCGCATCGTCGTGGACTTGCCCGCGCCGTTCGGGCCGAGGAATCCGGTCACCATGCCGGGTCTGACCCGGCATGAGAGATGGTCGACGGCAACCTTGTTGCCGAAGCGTTTGGTGAGACCGTCGAGCTCGATCATGCGGCCACGCTAGAACGGCCGCGCGCCCGGCGCCACCACAAAGGCGGAACCGGGCGCGCAAGCGGTACTGCTGATGTACGTGCCCTCGGGTCAGCGGGTCTGCTGGGCGGGGACCCCGCGGGTGGCGGACTCGTCCTCGACGGGGGAGCCGGCTGCGGCGACAGCGGCGCCCGTCAGCGTCGCCAGCATCTCGCGGACGTTGGTCAGCTGGGCGTTGATCGAGTCACGGCGGTTGGTGAGCGCCGCCAGCTCGCGCTCCGACTCGCTGCGGATCCGGTCGGCCTTGGCGTTCGCGTCGGCCACGATGTCCTCGGCCTGGCGCTGGGCCGTCTCCACCGTCTGGCGGGCCCGGCGCTCGGCGTCCGTACGGAGCTTCTCCGCCTCCAGGCGCAGCTGCTCGGCGCGGTGCTCGATCTCCGCGAGGCGCTTCTCGGCCTTCGCCTGACGGGACGCGAGGTCGCGCTCCGACTGCTCACGGCGCTTGGCGAGGTTGGTCTCGAAGTCCGCGGCGGCCTGGGCGGCCTTCGCGCGGGTCTCCTCGAAGAGGGCGTCGGCCTCCTCACGCTTCTGCTGGGCGTCCTTCTGGGCGTCGGAGCGCAGCGTGCTCGCCTCGCCCTTGGCCTTCTCGACGATGCGGACGCCCTCGTCCTCGGCTTTCGCCTTGCGCTCGGCGGCGAAGGTCTCCGCGTCGTTGCGCACCTGCTGCGCGGCCGACTCGGCCAGCTCGCGGTGCTGCTCCGCCGCGCGGCGGGCCTCCTCACGCAGGTCCTTCGCCTCCTCCTCGGCGAGGCGGAGGATCTTCTCGACGCGGGCGCCGAGACCGGCGTACGACGGCTCGGCGTCGTTGACCTGGGCCTGGGCGTTCTGCGTCTCGAGGTGGAGCTCCTCGATGCGCTTTTCCAGAGAGGTGATGCGGGCGAGAGCACTGTCACGGTCGGCGACGAGCTTCGTAATGCGGTCGTCCACCTGACCGCGGTCGTATCCACGTCGCACGAGCTCGAAGCCGAAGGGGGAGGAAGGGTCGCTCATGGGGTTCCTGTCGAATGAGACCGGTGAGGTGTTAGAGGGAATCCTAGGGGCCTGGGCGGCGTGTCAAAGTGAAGATGCCGCTTTGGTATGGAGAATGACACCCCTTTTGAGTGGCTGGCCCCCGGAGCGCTTGCGACCCGAAGGCTTGAATGTTCACGGCTAAGTCCCTGGACGGCTACCCGTCCGAAGCCTTGCCGCCGGACCGCGTGCCCGCCGACGCCCCGGCCTTGACGCCCCCGGCACCGCCCGACGCCTTGCCCGATCCACCCGGAGCCTCGAAAGACTCCAACGCCTCGAGGACGTCCTGGACACGGGAGATCTCCGTATTGATGTCCTCGCGCCTCCTGACGAGCAGGTCCAGCTCCCGCCGGCCCTCGTCCACCATCTGGCTCGCCTCGGCCTCGGCGTCGGCGCGCAGCTTCTCCGCAGCGCGCGTCAGCTCGGTCTTCTTGGTCTCCGCCTCCTTGAGCAGCGACTCGGCGCGCTTCACGGCGGCGATACGGACCTTGCTCGCCTCCGAATTCGCGTCGGCCAGCAGCTCCTTGGCCTTCGTCTCGGCCTCGGCCCGCTGTTCCGTCGCCGCCTTCATCAGCTTGTCGACACGCTCGCCGGCGGTCTTCATCTGCTCGGAGGTCTCGCGCCGGGCCCGCTCGTGGAGCTCCTCGATCTCGGCCTCGATCCGGGCCCTGAGCTCCTCGGCCCGCTCCCGGGTGGCGGTGGCGTCACGCCGGGCGCCGACGAGCAGTTCGTCCGCGTCCGTACGGGCCCGCTCCACCAGGGAGTTGCCCTCGACCGTGGCGTCCGAGGTGATCCGGACGGCCTCGTTGCGGGCGGCGCCGACCATCCGGTCCGCCTGCTCCTCGGCCTCGGTGGCGGCGCGCAGCGCCTCCTCCTGGGCCTTGGCGACGAGCTGGTCGGCCTGTTCGGCTGCGTCCGAACGCCGCTTCGCGGCAGCCTCCCGCGCCTCGTCGAGCAACCGGTCCGCCTCCTGGCGGGCCTCGGCGCCGGCCTGCTCGGCGGCGGCCTCCGCGTCGGCGCGCAGCCGCTCCGCCTCCTCACGGGTGCGGGCGGCGTGCTCCTGGGCGGAACCGACGGTCTGCGCGGCCTCCGCCCGGAGCCGTTCGGCCTCGTCGGCGGCCTCGCCCACGGTGCGCTCGGCCTGTTCGGCGGCCTCCGTACGCACCCGCTCGCTCTCGCTCGTCGCCTCGGCCAGCAGCCGGTCGGACTGCTCCGCGGCCTCCGTACGGATCCGGTTGGCGTCCTCGCGGGCCTCGCCGCGGGCGCGCGAGGCGTCCTGCTCGGCCGACGCCTTGGCGTCCGAGGCCTCCGTGCGGATCCGCTGGCTGTACTCGGAGGCGTCCGAGCGCAGCTTCTCCGACTCGGTGATGGCCTCGGAGACGGTCCGCTCGGCCAGGGACTTCGCGGCCTCCGACTCCTCGTGCGCGACCTGCCGGATGCGGTTGGCGTCCTCCGTGGCACGCTCGCGCTCGGCGTAGGCGTCGGTACGGACCCGGTCCGCCTCCTCCTGCGCCTCGGTCCGCGTCCGCTCCGCCGCGTGCTCGGCGGCGGACCGCAGCCCGGTGATCTCCTGCTCGGCCTGCTCCTGCAGCCCGGCAACGGAGTCCCGTACCTGCTGGGCCGTCTGTTCGGCCGCGGAGACGATCTCGGCCGCCCGGCTCTCCGCCTCCTCGACCAGACGCTGAGCCTCGGCCTGCGCCTCCTCGACCCGCTTGCGGGCCGAGGCCAGCAGTTCCTCGCTCTGTTCGCGCGCCCGCTCCCGCTCCTGCTCCGCCTCGGCACGAGCGGAGTCGAGCGCCTCCTCGGCGCTGCGGCGGCGGCGGTTGGCCTCCTCCTGGGCGGCGGCCAGGGCCTCGGCGGCCTCGGTCCCGACCCGCTCGGCGGCGGCAGCCGCCTCGGAGCGCACCCGGTCCGCCGTCTCCTTGGCCTCGCTCCTGAGCCGCTCGGCCTCGGCCGCGGCCTCGCTGCGCAGGCGTACGGCGACGGCCTCGCCCTCCGCGCGGGACTCCGCGGCGTCGGCCGCAGCCTCGGTACGCAGCCGCTCGGCCTCGGTCGTGGCCTGCTCCTGGAGCGTGCGTACCCGCTCGGCGGCCTCCGCGCGGAGCCGCTCGGACTCCTCGCCCGTCTCGCGGCGGATGCGCTCCGCCTCCGTACGCGCCTCGCCCAGCGCCTCCTCGGCCGCGGCGACCCGGGACTCCGCCTCGGTGTGCAGCCGGGAGAGCTCCTCGGCCGCCTCCGCCTTGCGCGCCTCCACGCCGCGCTCGGTCTCCTCGCGCAGCTCCCCGGCGGCCTTCTCCGCCGCGGCGGTCAGGGCGGCCGCCTGCTCCTCGGCCTCGGCGCGGAGCTTCTCCGCCTCGGCGCGGGCGCGTTCGAGGGCCTCCTCGGCCTGCTTGCGCAGCGTGGCGGCGCGTTCGGCGGCCTCGGCCTTGACCCGCTCGCTCTCGGTGCCGGCGGAGGTCCGCAGCTCCTCGGAGTCGGACTTGGCCTTGGTGAGCAGCTCCTCGGCGGTGCGGGCACCCTCCTCGAGCTGCTGGACCGCCTCACGGCGTGCCTCGCCGCGGATCCGCTCACCCTCGGCCACGGCCTCGGAGCGCAGCTGCTCGGCCTCACCGCGGAGCCGACGGGCCTCCTCCTGCAGCTCGACCGTCTTGGCCCGGTACTCCTTGGTGTCGTCCTTGGCGGCGCCCTTGAGCTGGTCCGCCTGCTCCGCGGCCTCACCGCGCAGCCGGTCGGCCTCCGCCTCCGCCTCGCGGCGGATGCGGTCGGCCTCCTCACCGGCCGCCCTGGTCGTCGACTTCGCGTCCTCGGAGGCCTTGGTCAGGACCTCCTCGGCGCTGCGTGCCGCCTTGGCGAGCTGTGCGGCGGCGTCCTCCGCGGCGAGGGTGCGGGCCTTCTCCGCGGCCTCGGCGACGACCCGCTCGGCCTCGGCACGGGCGTCCACGAGGGCCTGTTCGGCCTCTTCCTTGAGCGTCTCGGCCTGCTTGGTGGCCTCGCCGACCAGCCGGGCGATCTCGGACTTCGCCGTACGGGTGCGCTGCTCGTTCTGCGACTCGGCCCCGGCCAGCCGCTTGACCGCGGCCTCCTTGGCCTCGGCGAGGACCTTCTCCGCCTCCAGCCGGGCCTCGCGCAGCCGGGTCTCGGCCTCCTGCATGCGCTGCTCGGCGGCGCGGTTCAGCTCCGCGGTCTGCTGCCGGGTCTGGTCCGTCTCGGCCGTGGCCGTGGAGCGCAGCTGCTCCGCGTGGCTGGTGGCCTCCTGGGCCTGGGTGGAGGCGGCGTCGAGCAGCCGCTCGGCGTCCCGCCGGGCCCGCAGCAGGGTGGCCTCGGCCTCGGCACGGGCCGCCTCCGCCTCGGAGCCGACGCGGCGCCTGGTCTCGTCCGCCAGCCTGGCCGCCTCGGCGCGCGCGGTGGCGAGCGACTGCTCGGCCTCCGCGCGGGACTCGTCCAGCAGCCTGCGCGCCTGGGACTCGGTCCTGGCGCGCAGCTGCTCCGCCCAGGCGACGTTCTCGTTGACGTGGGACTCGACGGTCTGACGGCGTTCCGCCAGCTCCTGGTCGAGCCGCTGGCGCCGCTGCACGGCCTCGGTGTGCAACTCGGCCTGCAGACGGGCCTGGTGCTCCGCGTGCTCCTGCAGGATCCGCTGGGTCTGCGCCCTGGCCTCGCGCAGTTCGCGCTCGGCGTCGCTGCGCAGCTGGTCGGCCTGGATCTGTGCGTTGCGGAGCATCTGCTCGGCCTGGTAGCCGATGTCCGCACCGTCGTGCGCCGGACGGGTCGCCAGAGTGCGCCTCGCCTCGTGCAGCTTGGCGCGCAGTACCTCGACCTGGTAGCCGAGGTCCTCGGCGTGCTGGACGGCCTTCTCCCGGTCGGTCCTCAGCCGGTCCATCTCGGCTTCGAACCGCGAGAGATGGTCGTCGTCAGCTCGGTGGCTCTGCTGGCTCTCGTAGCCCCGCATTGCGCGGTCCCATCCTTCCCCGAGCTCTCGACTTCTTCCCCAAGCTCTGAACTTCGTCCGAGCAGGGGATGCCCCACTGAGCAGGGGAGACCCCAACCCTGTCCGCAAACTCCAAACGAGCACCGCTCGCGGGCGAGCGGTTCCCCCGGGGAATGGTGACAGATCGAAGACGAGGACGCGGCGCGGCCCCGACCCGGCCCCGGCCCGGAACCGCCCACTCTACCGGGCCGGGTATCGGTCGGGTCAGTGCTCCTGTGCCGAGGTGACCAGTTCGGTCAGCACACCGTGGCAGTCCTTGGGGTGGAGGAAGGTGATGCGGGAGCCCATCGAGCCGGTCCGGGGCTCGTCGTACAGCACCCGTACGCCCTTTCCGCGGATGTCCGAGGAGTCGGCGTCGACGTCCGCGGTCCCGAAGGCGATGTGGTGCACACCCTCGCCGTTCTTCGCCAGCCACTTGCCGACGGCCGAGTCCTCCCGGGTCGGTTCCAGCAGTTGGAGGTAGGACGCCCCGCCGTCGGAGGTGCCGTTGATCTTCAGCATGGCCTCGCGGACACCCTGCTCCTCGTTGATCTCGGTGTGGTGCACCTCGAATCCGTAGGTCGCGCGGTAGAACTCCACCGTCCTGTCGAGGTCGAAACAGGCGATTCCGATGTGGTCGATTCGCGTCAGCATGGAACCAGTGCAGCGCCCCGGAGATGGTTACGCAACGTGCGCGCGATCACACCGACAGGCGGATGACGGGCGCCGTACCGCTCAGTACATTCAGGCGGGAGGGGCCGGAACATGAGGGGTGGAAGAAGGAGCAGGGCTGGGTGCGTGCAGCTGCAAGGCGGAGGAGGGAGGTATGGCGGAGCCATGCCGACCGACGACAACGCCGCGGATGTGCGTGCCCGGGCCTGTGACGCCGCCCCTCATGTTCCGGCCCCTCCCCACCCTCGTTCACAACCGATCCCAAGGGGCTGTGCCTCATGTCTGGAACGACCGGAACCACGTCAGTGATCGTCGCGGGCGCGCGCACGCCCATGGGCCGGCTCCTCGGCTCGCTGAAGAGCTTCTCCGGGGCCGACCTCGGAGGCGTCGCCATCAAGGCCGCGCTCGAACGGGCCGGCATCGGCGGCGACCAGGTCGAGTACGTGATCATGGGCCAGGTGCTGCAGGCCGGGGCGGGGCAGATCCCGGCGCGTCAGGCCGCGGTCAAGGCGGGCATCCCGCTGAACGTCCCCGCGCTCACCGTCAACAAGGTGTGCCTCTCGGGCCTCGACGCGATCGCGCTGGCCGACCAGCTGATCCGCGCCGGGGAGTTCGACGTCGTGGTGGCCGGCGGCCAGGAGTCCATGACCAACGCCCCGCACCTGCTCCCGAAGTCCCGCGAGGGCTACAAGTACGGCGCGGTCGAGATGCTCGACTCGATGGCGTACGACGGTCTGACGGACGCCTACGAGAACATCCCGATGGGCGAGTCCACCGAGAAGCACAACACCCGCCTGGGCCTGGACCGCGCGGCCCAGGACGAGATCGGCGCCCTGTCCCACCAGCGGGCGGCCGCGGCACAGAAGAACGGCGTCTTCGAGGCCGAGATCACCCCGGTGGAGATCCCGCAGCGCAAGGGCGACCCGGTCCTCTTCTCCAAGGACGAGGGCATCCGCGCCGAGACGACCGTCGAGTCGCTCGGCAAGCTGCGCCCGGCGTTCACCAAGGACGGGACGATCACCGCGGGCACCTCCTCGCAGATCTCGGACGGTGCCGCGGCCGTCGTCGTCATGAGCAAGGCCAAGGCCGAGGAACTGGGCCTGGACTGGATCGCCGAGATCGGCGCCCACGGCAACGTGGCGGGACCCGACAACTCGCTCCAGTCGCAGCCGTCGAACGCGATCCGGCACGCCCTGAAGAAGGAGGGCATCGGGGTCGAGGACCTCGACCTGATCGAGATCAACGAGGCGTTCGCCGCGGTCGCGGTCCAGTCCATGAAGGACCTCGGCGTCACCTCCGACAAGGTCAACGTGAACGGCGGCGCGATCGCGCTCGGCCACCCCATCGGGATGTCCGGTGCCCGGGTGGTGCTGCACCTCGCGCTGGAGCTGAAGCGGCGCGGTGGCGGCACCGGGGCGGCGGCGCTGTGCGGCGGCGGCGGCCAGGGTGACGCGTTGATCATCCGCGTACCGGGCAAGTAGTACTCCGTACGAGCGAGCGAGGAGGCCGAGCGTGAAGGTGGACGTCCCCACCCTGGTCGAGCAGGCGCGTGAGGGCAGGCCGCGGGCGGTGGCCCGGCTCATCTCCCTGGTGGAGGGGGCCTCGCCGCAGCTGCGCGAGGTGATGGCGGCGCTGGCCCCCCTGGCGGGCGGCGCCTACGTCGTCGGCCTGACCGGATCGCCGGGTGTCGGCAAGTCCACCTCCACCTCGGCGCTGGTCTCCGCCTACCGGAAGGCCGGCAAACGGGTCGGCGTCCTGGCGGTCGACCCGTCGTCGCCGTTCTCCGGGGGCGCGCTGCTGGGGGACCGGGTCCGGATGTCGGAGCACGCCTCCGACCCGGGCGTCTACATCCGCTCGATGGCCACCCGAGGCCACCTGGGCGGACTGGCCTGGGCGGCGCCGCAGGCGATCCGGGTGCTGGACGCGGCGGGCTGCGAGGTGATCCTCGTGGAGACGGTGGGGGTGGGCCAGTCGGAGGTGGAGATCGCCTCCCAGGCCGACACCTCCGTCGTCCTCCTCGCACCGGGCATGGGTGACGGGATCCAGGCGGCGAAGGCCGGAATCCTGGAGATCGGCGACGTGTACGTCGTCAACAAGGCGGACCGGGACGGCGCGGACGCCACCGCCCGGGAGCTCAACCACATGCTGGGCCTCGGGGAGTCGCGGGGGCCCGGTGACTGGCGGCCGCCGATCGTGAAGACGGTCGCCGCCCGGGGGCAGGGCATCGACGAGGTCGTCGAGGCGCTGGAGAAGCACCGGGCGTGGATGGAGGAGCACGGCGTGCTCGCCGAGCGGCGCACCGCGCGCGCGGCCCGCGAGGTCGAGACGATCGCCGTGACCGCGCTCCGCGAACGGATCGCCGATCTGCACGGCGACCGCCGGCTGGACACGCTCGCCGAACGCATCGTGGCCGGTGACCTCGACCCGTACGCGGCGGCGGACGAACTGGTCGCGGGACTCACGGGCGGGCACTGACGCCCCGGGGGCGGCGTGCGGGCCGCCCCCGGAGGCGTGGGCCCCTTGTGCCGCGAGCGGGTGACTCATCGCGCCCCGTGTGCCTCGCGCGATCGGTGTCCGCCGTGGCCGACTCGCCGGGTTCACCCGACGGCTCCGGGGCCGCGCGGTGGCGGTGGGTGCTGCGGCCTGCCGCGGCGGAACGTGAGTGCCTGGGCCTGCCGCGGCGGCCGGCGGGTGCTACGGCTTGCCGCGGCGGCCGCGCAGATGGTCGGCGATCGGGGTCAGCGACGCGTGCAGGGCGGCGAGTTCCTCGGGCGGCAGGAGGTCCACGAAGTGCCTGCGGACCGACTCGACATGGTGAGGGGCGACCTTCCGCATCGTCTCGCCACCGAGATCCGTGAGCACCGCGAACAGGCCGCGGCGGTCTGACTCGCAGTGCTGACGCCGCACCAGGCCGGCGTTCTCCATGCGGGTGATCTGGTGGGAGAGCCGGCTCTTCGACTGCAGGGTGGCCGCGGCGAGATCGCTCATCCGCATCCGCCGCTCCTCCGACTCCGAGAGGTTGACCAGGATCTCGTAGTCGTTCATGGTCAGTCCGAACGGCTGGAGGTCCTTCTCCAACTGGTGCGTCAGCAGCCTGCTGACGTCGAGGTGGGTGCGCCAGGCGCACTGCTCCGCGTCGGTCAGCCAGCGAGTGGCCGTCTCGGTCTCCATGTATGGATTCTACCTAAGAAGTTGAAAGCCGGACGAAGTCGGGGGGTGTGACACCGCGCACGCGTTCGCACGGCGTCACACTCCGCAGACTACCGTTCACAGCCCGAAGCGACGCTGGAGGTCCCCCAGCTGACCGGGCATGCGGGGTGTGGAGCCATGTTGACCCCCGGGTCCGGGACCGCCGCCGGGGACGCCCGGCTGGTGCGGGACCGCGCCGGTCGCCTGCTCGGGCATCAGCACCTCCGTCGACTGCAGCAGGACGGTCCCCGCACCGACGAACTCGAACTGGTGCTCCTCGCCCGAGGTGCCGCCGACCCCGGTGAGCGAGCGGAGTCCGCCCATCACCCCGGTCATGTAGCCGTGGTCGTAGTGGTGGCACGGCGACGGGCAGTCCGCCCACCCCACCAGCGCCTGCGGGTCCACCCGCAGCGGCGGCTCCATGAAGACCACCGGCCCGTTGGACGCGGCGACGAACTTCCCCGTACCGATCAGGGTGAGGAAACCCGGCACGATCGACTGCTTCAGGGCCAGCGTCGGCTGGTACGCGAGCAGGTTGCCGGACCGGATCGTGAGGTTCC
Source organism: Streptomyces sp. NPDC059166 (assembly GCF_042755185.1). Classification (NCBI taxonomy): domain Bacteria; kingdom Bacillati; phylum Actinomycetota; class Actinomycetes; order Kitasatosporales; family Streptomycetaceae; genus Streptomyces; species Streptomyces sp. NPDC059166. The sequence goes on from NZ_JBHZCI010000009.1 coordinate 76,656, forward strand.
CGTCCTCCAGGTCGTAGGAGTTCACGTCGAAGGCGCGGTCGGCGAGCAGCATCTTCCCGCTGCCCTCGGCCACCACCCAGTCGCTCGCGTGCAGCGGGGAGTGGAAGCTCGTACGGATCAGACCCTCGAAGCGGCCGTGGCCGATGCCGCTGAAGTCGATCTGCCCGTAGTAGGCGATCATCTTGCCCTTCTGGAGGAACCAGCGGCTCCCCTTGAGCTCCACGCAGAAGGTGTACGCGTTGACGTTGTCGTCCACCGGCAGCGTCATGGGATCGAAGACCACCGGGCCGCTCACAGCTTCTCCTCCGACGCCTGGACGTACACCGCACCACTGCCGCTCAGCTCCAGCTGGAAGGCCTCGCCGGAACCCCGTCCCACCATGTCGCGCCAGCCGAGCGCGGTGGACAGCTTGTTGGTCACGTCCCCGTGGTGCGCGACGTACGCCTGCGGGTCCACATGGACCGGACGCCCCGGGGTGACGGGCAGCTCGATGACCCCGCCGTGCGCCATGACGGCCACCGCGCCGTGTCCCCTGAGGGTCGTCGTGAACAGGCCCTGCCCGGTGACCTGGCCGCGCACCATGCCCATCACCCCGCCCTGCGAGCCCATGAACATGGTGCCCTGCTGGAGCGTGCCGTCGAAGGCGAGCAGCCGGTCGGCCTCGACGTAGAGGGTGTCGCCCGCCAGGTTGATCACCTGGATGTGGTGGCCCCCGTGGCCGAACATCACCGTGCCGCTGCCCTCGACCGTCATCAGCGGGGTGGCCTCGTTCGCCACCCGCCGGCCGATCATCGACGCCAGGCCGCCCTGGCCGCCCTGGATGTTCGGGGTGAAGGAGACCTCGCCCCGGTACGCGATCATCGCGCCCCGTTGGCTGTACATCTTCAGGCCGGGAGTCACCTGGGCCTCGACCATCTTCGAGTTGACCTCACGGAACGGCATCAGACATCGCCCCCGACGGTGTTCCGCTCGCTGGGCTGGACGTAGACGAGGCCGTCGCCCTCGAAGCGGATCTGGAAGGACTCGCCCGACCCCTCGCCCATCAGCGTCCTGAAGTTCACGCCGGACTGGAAGTGCTGCTGGAGCCTGCCCTGGTGGGCGATGTAGGCGCCCGGGTCGACGTTCAGCGGGTACTGGGGCGTCACCCGCAGCACGACGGCCGAACCGTCCGACATGATCGCCGCCTGTCCGGTCCCCTCGACGGTCGTGGTGAACAGCCCGTTGCCGGTCGCGCCGCCGCGCAGACCCGTGAACGTGGTGCCGGTGCGCAGACCGGCGTCGGTGGCCAGCAGGTTGCTCGCCTCGACGTACAGCGTCTCGCCGCGCAGCGAGACGAGGTTGATCTCACTCGCGCGGTCCGCGAAATAGCAGGTGCCCTGGCCGTTCACCTCCATCATCACCATCTGCTCGCCGGTCAGCCTGCGGGTCACCATGCCGCGTAGGCCGTCACCGCCGCCGGACAACTTCTTGAACGCCATCCGGCCGTCGTACGCGACCATCGAGCCGTTCTTCGCCTTCACCGCATCGCCCGTCAGGTCGACGGCGAGCGTCTTGCTGCCTTGGAGCCGGAACATCGCCACGGACCGACGGTAGCCGCAGGGAGGTGCGGCAGACCAGGGCCCGTCGTCCCGTTCCGTCCCTGATATGCCCCTGAAATGCACCGGTACGTGCCCGGGGGGCAGGGCGCGGACCCCCCGCCGTCACGGGGTACGGCCGATGCCACAATGGGAGGGCTTGTGCCCGCGTTCACAAGCCGACACGCCCCTCCCACCGAAGGTGCCCTCGTGGACATCAAGACCGCTTCCGCCCTGCACCGGCTGCGCCTCATCTCGCTTCCCGAGGCGCTGTCCTTCCCGGCGCTGATCCTCTTCGGCTCGGTCCTGAGCCGGATCTCGGACATCGACTTCCTGATGATGCCGCTCGGCATGCTGCACGGAATCCTCTTCACCATCTACCTGGTGTTCCTCCTCGACGTCTGGTCCAAGGCCAAGTGGCCGCTGGGCCGCGTCGCCCTGTTCTTCCTGCTCGCCGTCCTGCCCTTCGGCGGTCTCTACGGCGAGAAGCTGCTCAAGAAGTACGAGGCCGACGGTGTCATCGCCGCCCGCGCCCGCGCCGAGGGCACGGTGAACGCATGATCGTCGCCTTCTCCGTGAGCCCGCTGGGCGTCGGCGAGGACGTCGGCGAGTACGTCGCCGACGCCGTCCGGGTCGTCCGGGAGTCGGGCCTGCCCAACCGCACCGACGCCATGTTCACGTCCGTGGAGGGCGAGTGGGACGAGGTCATGGACGTCGTCAAGCGTGCCGTCGCCGCGGTGGAGGCGCGCGCGGGCCGGGTCTCGCTGGTACTGAAGGCCGACATCCGGCCGGGCGTCACCGACGGGCTCACCTCCAAGGTCGAGACGGTGGAGCGGTACCTCGCGGACTGACGCGCCGTCGCGAACGCCGCCCCGCACGAAGAGCCCCCGGTCGCCGGGGGCTCTTTCCGTTCGGGCTATAAAACCCCCTCACTCGGACCTGCCGGTTCGACAGATGATGGTTCGTCCCTTTTTCTGTGGGGATACCGGCATGTCCGATCATGGGAGGCGTGATGCCGTCGGAGGTACAGGACCACGACAGCCGCTGCCGTCTCGCGGGACCGCTCGCGCGGCAGCCGGTCACGGCGGAGCACCGGACGGAGCGCCGCGGCCGGTCCCACGGCGAGACACACCGAATAGGAGCCGCGCTCCTCACGGCCCTGGCCCCGCTCCTCGCCGGAGCGCTGCTGATCCACCTCCTGTGGCCCACCCGGTGGACCGGGCAGGGCGCCTGGCCGGTCGTCGCCGACTCCGTGTCGTTCCTCACCGCCTGCCTGGCCGAGCTCGTCCTGCTCGCGTACGCGGCCGGTGTCGTCCACGCCGTCGCGGTGGCCGGTGACCCCGCCCCCGCTGCCCCGGCGCCGGACACCCGGACCGCCTTCCTCGCCACGTACGTGCCCGGTGCGGATCCCCTCTCCGGAGTGCGGGCCACCCTGGAAGGTGCCGTACGGATGCGGCCCCCTGGACCTCTGGACGTGTGGCTGCTCGACGAGGGCGACGACCCGGAGGCGCGGATGCTCTGCGCGGAACTCGGGGTGCACCACTTCACCCGCCTCGGCGTCCCCGAGTGGAACACGGAGCGGGGCCCGCACCGAGCCTGGACCCGGCACGGGAACCTCAACGCCTGGCTCGCCAAGCACGGGGGCGACTACGACGTCCTCGCGTCCGTCGCCCCCGGGTACGTCCCCCTGCCGGAACTGCTGGAGCGGATGACCGGGCACTTCCGTCGCGCCGGTGTGGCCTTCGTCGTGGGCCCGGAGGCGCGGAGGAGCGGCGGAGGCGCCCTCACCGGGGCCGCGGGGAGCGGGCGCCACCTCCACGCGCTCCTCCAGCGCGCGGGCAACCGCTACGGCGCGCCCCTCCTCGACGGCGCCGCCACCGCCCTCCGGGCCGAGGCGCTGCGCCGGGCCGGAGGCTTCCGCGACTCCGCCGCCGGGGACCTGGCGACGGGCTTCGAGATGCTCCGGCAGCGCGATCCCGGCACCGGCGCGTTCCAGGACGCGGTCCGGATCCCCGACGCGGTCGCCGGAGCCGCCGAGGACACGCCCGCCGCCCGGCCGGCCACCGGCGGCCGACGCCCGGGCGAGGTGTGGGGGGCGCTCCTGCGGAGCTACGCGGGCGAGGCGTTCGGGATGTCCTGGGGCAGGCTGCTCGCCTGCACGCTGACGCTCCTGCGGCGCCCCGTCACCGCGGTCACCCGCCTGCTCGCCGGCCTGAGCCTCGTGGTGGCGTGCACCCACACGGGGAGAGGCGTCTGGGCGCTGCTCCCCGTGGCGGCCGCGCTGGTGCCGGAGGCCGTCAACGCCACGGTCCTCCTGCGGGAGCGGGCGCGGCGCGGGACCGGGCACCGGCCCCGCGCGGCCGCCCGTGCGAAGGAAGGGGCGCCGGCCGCCGCCCCGGCCCGGGGGAACTGACCCCACAGGTGCGGTGCACGCTCAGGTCTCCTGGGCCGCCAGCGCGATGCCCAGCGGGGTGCGCTCGTACAGCACCTGGTGGCCGTACCGCCGAGAGGTGAGCAGGCCGGCCGCGCGGAGCACCGACAGGTGCTCCGACACCGAGGACGGGGCCAGCGACAGCCGGTGCGCCAGGGTGCTCGTCCCGGCCGGCTCGCCCAGGGCGCACAGGACGTCGGCGCGCGAGCTCCCCAGCAGCCGGGCGAGCGCGTCCGGCGTCCGGTCGCGCGGCTCGGTCCACAGCCCGCCGATGCCGCGCGCCGGGTAGATCACGGCGGGCTGCCAGGGTGCCTCGTAGCCGCCGATCACATCCGGCCACGCGAACACGCTCGGCATCAGCACAAGACCTTGTCCGCCCAGGACGCGGCTGTGGTTCCCCCGGGTCCCGGCCACCGTCAGCGTCGAGTCCGCCCAGCGCAGCTGCGGGCTGATGTCGCCGAGCAGCCGCTCGAAGCCGACCTCGGCAAGGCGCCGCGAGTGGAAGGCGATGTCGGCCTCCAGCAGGGCCCGCAGGCGCGGCCAGTGCGGCTCGACCATCACGTGCCAGGCCCGCTCCAGAAGGTCCGCCAGATCCTGGACGGCCTGCTCCGGGTCGGCCAGCATCCGGCGTCCGGCGGCGGACCGCGGCCCGCCGGGGGTGTCGGCGAGCGCCAGCGCGATGTCCGCGCGGGCGGTCGCCGGATCCGTCGCGCGTACGCCCGCGATCTCCTCGGCGAAGGTGGCGAGCGGCCCGAGCGGGGGCGGGCAGATGAAGTCCGGGTTGTAGCCGGCGTCGGGCATCAGCATCCACAGCGGGGTGAGGTCCAGCGACGCCGCGTCCGCCTCGATCCGCCGGAGCCAGGGCACGTGGTAGCCGTGCCGGGCCGGGCGGTTGAGCGTGCGTACCGCCTCCTGCGTCTCCCAGAGCGGTGAGAGGGCGAAGCGGACGCGGAGCAGATCGCTCTCGTCGAAGTGCAGATGGAACGGCATGGGCCCCACTCAGGATTCGGTGTGGGCCGAAAGACTACGGCTGGGCCCGGCCGGCCGCCAGGCTGCCTCCATGCCTCAGGACACCACGACGGGTGCGACCCGTGACGAGCCCGCCGCCCCGCCCGCTCCGCCTGCCTCCCCGCCCGGCCCCGGGACGGACGGGGAGCCGGGCGGCTACCGCGCCGTGTTCGCCGTACGGGAGTTCCGGGCGGTCTTCGCCGCGCATCTGCTCTCCCTCCTCGGCGTCGTCGTCAGCGAACTCGCGCTCACCGTGCTCGTCTACGACCTCACCGGCTCCCCGCTGCTCTCGGCGCTCACCTTCGCGCTGGGCTTCCTTCCGTACGTCGTCGGCGGCACGCTGTTCGCCGGGGTCGCCGACCGCTACCCCGCACGCCGGGTCCTGGTCACCTGCGACCTGATCTGCGCGGCCTGCGTGGCGGTGATGGTGCTGCCGGGCACCCCGGTCGGCGCGCTCCTCGCCCTGCGCTGCGTGGTGGCCGCGGTGGCGCCCGTCTTCACCGGGACCCGGACGGCGGCCCTCGCCGACGTCCTCGGCGAGGGTGACCTCTTCGTCCTCGGGCGATCCCTGCTGCGCCTCGTCTCGCAGAGCGCCCTGCTCGTGGGGTTCGGCGTGGGCGGTGCGCTGCTCACCGTGCTGTCGCCCCGTGCGGCGATCACCATCACGGTGCTGACCTTCCTCTGCTCCGCCGCCCTGCTCCGTCTCGGCACACTGGACCGGCCCGCACGGGGAGGCGCCGGCGGCACCCTCCTGAAGGAGTCCCTGGCCGGTGCCCGGGCGGTCCTCGGGGACCGGCGCACGCGCGGACTCCTGCTGCTCTTCTGGGTGCCTGCCTTCTTCGTGGTCGCCCCGGAGGCCCTGGCGGCGCCCTACGCCGACGCGATCGGCGCCGGTCCCGCCGGTGTCGGGCTGCTGATGGGGGCGATGGCCGTCGGGCACATCGGGGCCGAGCTCTACGTGGGCACGGCCCTGGGCCAGGCCGCCCGCTCCCGGATCGTGCTGCCCGTCGCGGCGCTCGGCCTGGTCCCTCTGGTGCTCTACGGCTTCCGGCCCGGTACGGCCCTGTCCGTGGGGGCCCTGGTGCTCACGGGTGCAGGGGCGGCGTACGTCATCGGCCTCGACCAGTGGTTCGTCGACGCGGTCCCCGAGGAGCTCCGGGGCCGTGCCATGACGCTCCTCACCGCCGGACTGATGACGGTCCAGGGGCTCGGCATGGCCCTCGCGGGGCTGGCGGCCGAGTTCCTGCCGGTGCACCAGGTGGTGGCGTGGTCCGGCGCGATCGGCACGGTCTGCACGCTCCTGCTCGTCCTGGAGGTACGTAGAACGCGTGTCCGGTACCGAAGTGCGAGACAGGGCTGAGCGCCATGTGACCAGTGGGTAAGGTCGTGCCGTGCCGAAGCCGCTCAGCCTCCCCTTCGATCCCATCGCCCGCGCCGAGGAACTCTGGCACCGGCGCTGGGGGCCGGTGCCCTCCATGGGCGCGATCACCTCGATCATGCGTGCGCAGCAGATCCTGCTCGCGGAGGTGGACGCGGTGGTCAAACCGTACGGACTGACCTTCGCCCGGTACGAGGCCCTCGTGCTGCTCACCTTCTCCCAGGCCGGTGAGCTGCCGATGTCGAAGATCGGCGAGCGGCTGATGGTCCACCCCACGTCGGTGACGAACACCGTCGACCGGCTGGTGCGCTCGGGGCTCGTGGACAAGCGCCCCAACCCCAACGACGGACGCGGCACGCTGGCCTCGATCACGGACAAGGGGCGTGAGGTCGTCGAGGCGGCCAGCCAGGACCTGATGGCCATGGACTTCGGGCTCGGCGCGTACGACGACGAGGAGTGCGCGGAGATCTTCGCCATGCTGCGGCCGCTGCGGGTCGCGGCCCAGGACTTCGAGGACAAGCGGTAGGCCCTCGCGTCCACCGGTGGGCGGGGCATGGCCGATCCCGCGCCCTGCGCCCCGGCCCGCCGGGGTGAGGCGGTCGGGGTCCGGGGCGCCGCAAGATCGCCCCGGGTGTCCGGTTACGCTCGATGGCATGAAACGCAGTGTGCTGACCCGATACCGGGTGATGGCCTACGTCACCGCCGTGATGCTGTTGATCCTTTGCGTGAGCATGATCTTCAAGTACGGCTTCGGCACGGGTGAGAACGTGACGCTCGTCGTCTCGCAGATCCACGGTGTCCTCTACATCATCTACCTGATCTTCGCCTTCGACCTGGGGTCCAAGGCGAAGTGGCCGGTCGGCAAGCTGCTCTGGGTGCTGATCTCCGGCACGATCCCGACGGCTGCCTTCTTCGTCGAGCGCAAGGTGGTCCGCGAGGTCGAGCCGCTGATCGCCGACGGCTCGCCGCAGGCCGTCAAGGCCTGACGCGCACGACCCGAACCGCCCCGCGCGAAGCGCCGGGCGGTTTGCCGTCGACATTTACTAGGACGTCCTAGTAAATTTGTGCCATGGACGCATCTGCGATCGAGGAAGGCCGCCGGCGCTGGCAGGCCCGTTACGACAAGGCCCGCAAGCGTGACGCGGACTTCACCACGCTCTCCGGTGATCCCGTGGAGCCGGTCTACGGCCCCCGCCCCGGCGACACCTACGAGGGGTTCGAACGGATCGGATGGCCCGGTGAGTACCCCTTCACGCGGGGCCTCCACGCCACCGGGTACCGGGGCCGCACCTGGACCATCCGCCAGTTCGCCGGCTTCGGCAACGCCGAGCAGACCAACGAGCGGTACAAGACCATCCTGGCCAACGGCGGGGGCGGCCTGAGCGTCGCCTTCGACATGCCCACCCTCATGGGCCGGGACTCCGACGACCCCCGCTCACTGGGTGAGGTCGGCCACTGCGGCGTCGCCATCGACTCCGCCGCCGACATGGAGGTCCTGTTCGGGGACATCCCGCTGGGCGACGTCACCACCTCGATGACGATCAGCGGACCGGCCGTCCCGGTCTTCTGCATGTACCTGGTCGCCGCCGAGCGTCAGGGCGTCGACCCGTCGGTGCTCAACGGCACGCTCCAGACGGACATCTTCAAGGAGTACATCGCCCAGAAGGAGTGGCTCTTCCAGCCCGAACCCCATCTGCGCCTCATCGGCGACCTGATGGAGCACTGCGCCAGGGAGATCCCCGCCTACAAGCCGCTCTCCGTCTCCGGCTACCACATCCGCGAGGCCGGGGCCACGGCCGCGCAGGAGCTGGCGTACACGCTCGCCGACGGCTTCGGCTACGTGGAACTCGGCCTCTCCCGCGGGCTGGACGTCGACGTCTTCGCGCCAGGGCTCTCCTTCTTCTTCGACGCGCACCTCGACTTCTTCGAGGAGATCGCCAAGTTCCGCGCCGCCCGCCGGATCTGGGCCCGCTGGATGAAGGAGACGTACGGCGCGAGGACCGACAAGGCGCAGTGGCTCCGCTTCCACACCCAGACCGCGGGGGTGTCGCTGACCGCCCAGCAGCCGTACAACAACGTCGTACGCACCGCGGTGGAGGCGCTCTCCGCGGTCCTCGGCGGCACCAACTCCCTGCACACCAACGCCCTGGACGAGACGCTCGCGCTCCCGTCCGAGCAGGCCGCCGAGATCGCCCTGCGCACCCAGCAGGTGCTCATGGAGGAGACCGGCGTCGCCAACGTCGCCGACCCGCTGGGCGGTTCCTGGTACGTCGAGCAGCTCACCGACCGCATCGAGGCCGACGCGGAGAAGATCTTCGAGCAGATCAAGGAGCAGGGCACCCGCGCCCACCCGGACGGCAAGCACCCGATCGGGCCGATGACCTCGGGCATCCTGCGCGGGATCGAGGACGGCTGGTTCACCGGTGAGACCGCCGAATCCGCCTTCCGCTACCAGCAGTCGCTGGAGAAGGGCGAGAAGCGGGTCGTCGGGGTGAACGTCCACCACGGCTCCGTCACGGGGGACCTGGAGATCCTCCGGGTCAGCCACGAGGTGGAGCGCGAGCAGGTGCGTGTGCTCGGCGCGCGCAAGGCGGACCGCCAGGAGGCGAAGGTCCGTGACGCGCTGGACGCGATGCTGGCCGCCGCGCGCGACGGCTCGAACATGATCGCCCCGATGCTGGACGCCGTGCGGGCCGAGGCGACGCTCGGCGAGATCTGCGGGGTGCTGCGCGACGAGTGGGGCGTCTACACCGAGCCGCCCGGCTTCTGACGGGGCGGTGGCGGTCCTCCCGGGCCGGGATCAGCCCCGCGGAGAGGCCGCCGCCCCCAGCCCCGAGAGCAGCAGCTCGGTGAAGCGCCGGGCCCAGTCGGCGTCGACGGGCTCGGCGCTCACCAGAGCCCGGTGCACGACCGCGCCGGCGATCACGTCGAAGATCAGGTCCGCGGTGCGCGCGGCCGCCGCCGGGTCGGGCTCGGCGGGCAGCTCCCCGCGTCCCGTCGCCCGCTCGCGCCCCTCCAGCACCAGCCGCTTCTGCCGGGCGACGATCGAATTCCGTATCCGGTCCCGCAGGGCCTCGTCCCGCGTGGACTCGGCGACGACCGCCATCAGGGCCGTCTTGGTCTCCGGCCGCTCCAGGAGGGCGGCGAACTGCAGGACGACCGCCTCCACATCGGCCGCCAGACTCCCGAGGTCCGGCAGCTCCAGTTCGTCGAAGAGCACCGCCACCGCGTCCACGACCAGCTCGTTCTTGCCCGCCCAGCGGCGGTAGAGCGTCGTCTTGGCCACCCCGGCCCGCGTCGCCACGTCACCCATCGTCAGCTTCGACCAGCCGAGGTCGACCAGCGAAGCACGGGTCGCCTCCAGGATCGCGGCGTCGGCCTCGGCGCTGCGGGGACGCCCGGATCGGGAGGGTTCGGTGGGGCTGCGGCTCAGCATGCGGGTGACCATACCGGCCGGTAAGTAGATGTGACCGGCCCGGGAGCGGGTGAGACAGATCACCGGGCACTCTTGCCCAGCAGGGGGTGTGGGCAGTTACGCTACGGCTCGTAGCGTAAGGAGCGACGGTCCGTCCGTCGCCGCGCCACGAACGATCGACAGCCACAGGCACCGGGTGGGGACCCGGTACCGACCGCGGGGTCCCAGGACCCCCGAACCGTTCTCCGTCCGCGTGTCACGCACTCCGGTGTGGCCGGGGACGGGGGCGGTTCACGGATCGCTTTCCGGAACGGCGCGCACAGGGGGGAGGATGTACGTATGCAGCCTAGGAACATGTCCATGAGCGGTGTCGTCGACCTCGCCGCTGTGAAGGCGGCCGGCGACGCGAAGGCGAAGGCCGAGCAGGCCCGCGCGGAGTCCGCCCGCCAGGGCGGCGGCGGTGCCGTGTCACCCGCCTCCCTGGTGATCGACGTCGACGAGGCGGGATTCGAGTCCGACGTCCTCCAGCGCTCAACCGAAGTCCCCGTCGTCATCGACTTCTGGGCCGAGTGGTGCGAGCCCTGCAAGCAGCTCGGCCCGCTGCTGGAGCGGCTCGCCGTCGAGTACAACGGCCGCTTCCTGCTGGCCAAGGTCGATGTCGACGCCAACCAGATGCTGATGCAGCAGTTCGGCATCCAGGGCATCCCGGCGGTCTTCGCCGTGGTGGCCGGTCAGGCCCTCCCGCTCTTCCAGGGCGCGGCCCCCGAGAGCCAGATCCGCCAGACCCTGGACCAGCTGATCCAGGTCGGCGAGGAGCGCTTCGGCCTCACCGGGATCACCGTGGACCCGGAGGCCGGGGGCGACGCCGCCGAGGGCGTCCCCGCCGAGGTGCCGCCGGGTCCGTACGACGCACAGCTGGAGACGGCCGCGCAGGCGCTGGACGCCAACGACTTCGACGGTGCGGTGCGCGCCTACAAGGGGATCCTCTCCGACGACCCGGCGAACACCGAGGCGAAGCTGGGCCTCGCGCAGGCCGAACTGCTCGGCCGCGTCGCGGGCATGGACCCCCAGCAGGTCCGCAAGGAGGCAGCCGAGAACCCGGCCGCACCGGCCGCGCAGATGGCGGCGGCCGACCTCGACCTCGTCGGCGGTCATGTCGAGGATGCCTTCGGGCGGCTCGTGGAGACGGTCCGCCGCAACTTCGGCGACGACCGCGACGCCGTGCGGGTCCGGCTCCTCGAGCTCTTCGAGGTGATCGGCCCCGAGGACCCCAGGGTCACCGCGGCGCGGACGGCGCTCGCGAGGGTCTTGTTCTGATGTGACAACACGGCCGTGGAGCCCTCGTGGCACCACGGCCGTTTTCGCGGGTGAACGACAAGGAACACCCTCGCTTTACCAAAACTTGATAAAAGAACGTGCTGTTACTGCCAGTAAATCACCTCCTGGAGTCTGTCCCGTTTCGGACAGTAATGCGACCGTTCGCACGTCCCTTTGATGCCACCCTGTGTGGCCGTTCGGTGCCGCTTTGTCGTGTCCGGGTTATCGGGTCGTTACCAGTGAGTAACGACCCCCCTTGTGTCACGGCCGCGAATGCACCACGATCGGCCACGCTCGGTCCAATACCCGCCGGTCCGGCTGCCAGTCGGCACAGGCGGGTCCGTTGGGTCCCCACCGAGTGGTCGGCGGCAGTGGCGCCGATCGCGGACAGGGGGGTTCCTGCCCCTGGGCAGGGCCTGTCCGAACCGGTCGCGCAGACGCGCGGTCAGTGGTTGTCGCTCGGGGGTGATCGCCGGTGATTCGGACGCGGTACGCGCTTCCGGTCCGGGCGCTCTCCTTCCCGAGGACGTAGCACTTCTCCCATCCCAGGGCGGGCACGAAGCCCGTACCGGAGATGTACGTCCGAGAAGGAGGAATTACATGAGTTCTCAGGTTCGCGGTGGTACGAGATGGAAGCGTTTCGCTCTGGTCATGGTGCCGAGCGTCGTCGCGACCGCCGCGGTCGGCGTCGGCCTGGCGCAGGGCGCGCTCGCCGCGTCGTTCAGCGTCTCCGGCCAGAGCTTCAAGGTCTCCACCGACAAGCTCGTCGGTGAGGACTTCGTCCAGTACGGCAGTGTCGCTGTCGGCAAGGACCTCAAGGGCGGCGACGCGGCCCACCCGGTGGCCGTGTCGGGCTTCAGCAAGGCCACGATCACCAACATGTGCCAGTCGGTGGTCACCCCCGACCTGCCCTTCGGTCTCGGCAGCGTCAGCCTTCAGCTGAAGGCCGGCACCGACCCGAAGAAGCCGGTCGAGGCGACCAACCTCTACCTCGACGTCGCACAGCTCGACGCGGACGCGTACTTCGAGCAGATCGACATCGGCGTCGCAGCCGGTTCGGTCGGCAAGCCCGGCATCCAGTCCGGTACGGAGAAGGCCGTCAACCCGAACGGCTTCGCCCAGCGTGCCAAGACGGCGACGCTGTCCAACGTGGAGCAGACGGCCTGGGCGACCACGGCCGGCACGTTCAAGCTCAGCAACCTGAGCCTGAAGCTGCACAAGGGCGTCAAGGAGTGCTTCTAGCACTCGCCCGGGTGGCCGGTGCCCCGTGAGGGTCTCCGGCCACCCACCCCTTCTCTTCTCACAGCAGTACCGGTTCCAGGGAGCTGTTTTCCATGAGCCCCGAGTCCACAGGGCAGAACGAGCACTACCTCACCGTCTGGCGGCGGGGATTCCGCACCTGGCGGGGTAACCGGCCTTTCTGGGCGGGCCTGTTCACCATCCTGGGCGGTGTACCCATCGCGTACTTCCCGTACGCCAACATGCACCTCGGCAACATGACGATCGCGATGTCCACCACCGCCGGTGCGGGGTCGCTGATCATCGGGGTCCTGCTCATCACGCTGGGTCTCACGATGTGGTTCCACCACATCGTGCGGGTGTTCGCCGGTGTCGCAGCGATCCTGCTCGCACTCATCTCCATACCCGTCGCCAACATAGGCGGCTTCATCGTCGGATTCCTCTTCGCCCTGCTCGGTGGAGCCCTCTCCGTCTCCTGGGCCCCGGCCGAGGCGAAGGCCGCCGAGACCCCTCAGGCCGCGACGGCCGATGGCGGTACCCCCGGGGGCCAGGAGCCCCACGAGACGTCCGAGGCTCCGCGGAAGCCGGGGTTCTTCCAGGTGGCGGATGCCGACGGTGGGAGGCACCGTGCGGGGTGACGACGGGCAGACGAACGAACTCGGGCCGGAGGACCTCTCCGAGCGAAGAGGGCCGCGCCACGCGGCCCCGAGGAAGTCACTCCTGACGAAGCTCCACATGCCGGCCGGCAAGAAGGCCTTCGCCCTCGCCGCGATGCCCACGGCCGTCTTCGTCGGGATGGGACTCACGCCCAGGCTGGCGATGGCCGACGACAACTCGGACATCCCCTTCGCCCCAGGGCCGTGCGTGACCCGGTCGGACGAGCCTTCCGAGTCGCAGACCCAGGAGGAGAAGCCGGACCCGAGCGCCACGGAGTCCGACGACGCCTCCAAGGACGATGCCGGCAAGGACGACGCCGGCAAGGACGAAGGCTCCAAGGGCGACGGCTCCGAGGGTGCCGGGAGCGGCTCGACCGCCACGCCGAAGCCCTCCGCGAGCGCGGGGACGTCCGACGAGAGCGGCACAGCCGCCACAGCGGCCACCCCGGAGCCCGCGAAGTCGAAGAACCCCCTCGACCCGCTGGGCCTCGGCGACGCGCTCAAGGACCTCTTCGACGGGCCGGACAAGACGACGGCGGAGCCGGCTCCCGAGGAGACCCCGGCGAGCGAGGAGCCGTCCGGCAGCGCCACCACCGAGCCGGTGGAGAAGGCCGCTGAGGGTGCGAAGGACACGGTCGAGAAGACCACCGACGCCATCCGCGGCGCGGCCGAGAAGGCCGGTGAGGACGTCGAGGAGCTCGACGACGACGTCAAGGGCCTCGACCCGGTGAAGGACGAGGACATCCCGGACGGCGCCAAGGAGCGCTTCCCCTGCCCGACCGCCGACCCCGAGGCGCTCGCCGCGGCCGACCTGGAGCAGGGCATCCCGCTGCTCCCGGACGACCCGTGGACCCTGGAGACCTCCAAGCTCACGCTCACCGGGCTCGACTACAAGGGCATCGTCGAGGTGAGGACGTACAACGGCACCGTCAAGAAGGTGCTGAAGTTCACCGCCGACACCATCGACATCAAGGACCTGCACCAGCTGACGAAGGGTCCGGCCGGCACCACCGGTCACGTCAAGGCGGAGGAGGGCTCGACCTCCACCATCCGCCACGGCACGGTGACCATGTACACGGAGAGCCTGAAGGGCAACCTCTTCGGCATCATCCCGATCACCTTCAGCCCGGAGTCCCCGCCGCCGCTGAACGTGCCGTTCGCCTTCTTCACCAACGCGACGGTGAAGCAGGCCGGCCAGTTCGGCGGATCGCTCAAGGTCCCCGGCCTGCAGAACTACTTCACCGGCGGCAACAGCTGACCGGTGATCCGGACCCGTCCGGGAGCCGCACGACGACGGTGGCCCGCACCCCCCAGGGGGGTGCGGGCCACCGTCGTGTCCGCCGTCAGGCGAGTCAGGCGCGCTCGCCGCTCAGGTGGTGCACCCGGACCATGTTGGTGGTGCCGGGGACGCCGGGGGGCGAGCCGGCGGTGATGACCATCGTGTCGCCGTCGCTGTAGCGGTTCAGCTTCAGCAGCTCGGCGTCGACCAGATCCACCATGGCGTCGGTGTTGTCCACGTGCGGCACGACGTACGACTCGACGCCCCAGCTCAGCGCGAGCTGGTTGCGGGTCGAGTCCTCCGTGGTGAAGGCCAGGATCGGCTGCGCGGTGCGGTAGCGGGAGAGACGGCGGGCGGTGTCACCGGACTTGGTGAAGGCGACCAGGGCCTTGCCGTCCAGGAAGTCCGCGATCTCGCAGGCCGCGCGGGCGACCGAACCACCCTGCGTGCGGGGCTTCTTGCCCGGAACCAGCGGCTGGAGGCCCTTGGACAGGAGCTCCTCCTCGGCGGCCACGACGATCTTCGACATCGTCTTGACCGTCTCGATCGGGTACGCGCCGACCGAGGACTCGGCCGACAGCATGACCGCGTCCGCGCCGTCCAGGATCGCGTTGGCGACGTCGGACGCCTCGGCGCGGGTTGGCCGCGAGTTGGTGATCATCGACTCCATCATCTGGGTCGCCACGATCACCGGCTTGGCGTTGCGGCGGCACAGCTCGATGAGGCGCTTCTGCACCATGGGGACCCGCTCCAGCGGGTACTCCACGGCGAGGTCACCGCGGGCGACCATCACACCGTCGAAGGCGGCGACGACGCCCTCCATGTGCTCGACGGCCTGCGGCTTCTCGACCTTGGCGATGACGGGGACCCGGCGGCCCTCCTCGTCCATCACCTTGTGCACGTCCTTGACGTCCTCGGCGTCCCGCACGAAGGACAGGGCGACCAGGTCGCAGCCCATCCGCAGCGCGAACCTGAGGTCCTCGACGTCCTTCTCGGACAGAGCGGGGACGTTGACCGCCGCACCGGGCAGGTTGATCCCCTTGTGGTCGGAGATGACACCGCCCTCGATGACGATGGTGGTCACCCGCGGGCCCTCGACCGAGACGACCTTCAGCTCGACGTTGCCGTCGTTGATCAGGATCGGGTCGCCCTTGGCGACGTCGCCGGGCAGCCCCTTGTAGGTGGTGCCGCAGATCGACTTGTCGCCGGGGACGTCCTCCGAGGTGATGACGAACTCGTCCCCGCGGACCAGCTCGACGGGACCCTCGGCGAACTTCGCGAGGCGGATCTTGGGGCCCTGGAGGTCGGCGAGCACGCCGACCGCGCGGCCGGTCTCGGCGGCGGCCTTGCGGACGCGGTCGTAACGGCCTTGGTGCTCCTCGTGGGTACCGTGACTGAAGTTGAAACGGGCCACGCTCATGCCGGCCTCGATCAGAGCGACGAGCTGCTCATGGGAGTCGACGGCGGGACCGAGGGTGCAGACGATTTTGGAACGGCGCATGAGGCGGATCCTATCGGTTTGTTTCACTGCGGAATATTCCGTCTGGTGGAAGATACAAAAGGGCGCGGGTCCGCTCAGTTGTGGACCAGGTCGAAGGTCTGGCCGGCGATCTCCAGCTCCTCGTCCGTGGGTACCACGGCCACGGCGACGAGTGCGCCGTCCGGCGAGATCAGCCGCGGTTCCCCGGACCGCACGGCGTTGAGGTCCGCGTCCACGGAGAGGCCGAATCCCTCCAGCCCCGCGAGCGCAGCCTCCCGTACGGGAGCCGAGTTCTCCCCGACCCCCGCCGTGAACGCCACGGCGTCCACCCGGCCGAGGACGGCCGAATAGGCGCCGATGTACTTCTTCAGCCGGTGGATGTAGATGTCGAAGGCGAGCGTGGCCCGCTCGTCGCCCTCGTCCACCCGGCGCCGGATCTCCCGCATGTCGTTGTCGCCGCAGAGTCCCACCAGCCCGCTGCGCTTGTTCAGCAGCACGTCGATCTCGTCCGCCGACATGCCCGCGACCCGCTTCAGGTGGAAGGTGACGGCGGGGTCGACGTCCCCCGAGCGCGTGCCCATGACCAGCCCCTCCAGCGGGGTCAGCCCCATGGAGGTCTCCACGCACCGGCCGCCCCTGACCGCGGACGCCGACGCGCCGTTGCCCAGGTGCAGCACGATCACGTTCACCTCGTCCACCGGCCGGCCCAGCAGTCCGGCCGTCCTGCGCGAGACGTAGGCGTGCGAGGTGCCGTGGAAGCCGTACCGGCGGATGCGGTGCGCGTCCGCGGTCTCGACGTCGATCGCGTACCGCGCCGCGTACTCCGGCATCGTGGTGTGGAAGGCCGTGTCGAACACGGCGACCTGGGGCAGGTCCGGGCGCAGCGCGCGCGCCGTACGGATCCCGGTGATGTTCGCCGGGTTGTGCAGGGGCGCCACCGGCACGAGCCGCTCGATCTCCTTCAGCACCTCGTCGGTGATCACCGTGGGCTCGGAGAAGCGCAGCCCGCCGTGCACCACCCGGTGCCCGATCGCGGCGAGTTCCGGGGAGTCCAGTCCGAGCCCGTCGGCGGCAAGCTCGGCGGCGGCCGCCTCCAGCGCCTGCGCGTGGTCGGCGATCGGGGTGGTGCGCTCGCGGGGGCCGCCGCCGGTCAGCGGGGTGTGCACGAGCCGGGACGACGACTCGCCGATCCGCTCGACCAGGCCGGTGGCCAGCCGTGAGCGGTCACGCATGTCCAGCAGCTGGTACTTGACCGACGAGGAGCCGGAGTTGAGCACGAGCACGCGGTGGGCGTCATTCATGGGGCGGGAACCTTCGCTGGTGGGGCGGGTGGTCATCGCGGTCAGTCCTCTGCCTGCGCCTGGATCGCGGTGATGGCCACCGTGTTGACGATGTCCTGGACCAGCGCGCCGCGCGACAGGTCGTTGACCGGCTTGCGCAGGCCCTGCAGGACCGGGCCGACCGCGACCGCGCCCGCCGAGCGCTGGACCGCCTTGTAGGTGTTGTTGCCGGTGTTGAGGTCGGGGAAGATCAGCACGCTCGCCCGGCCCGCCACCTCCGACGCCGGCAGCTTGGTCGCGGCGACGGACGGTTCGACCGCGGCGTCGTACTGGATCGGGCCCTCGATCCTCAGGTCCGGCTGCGAGGCGCGTACCCGTTCCGTGGCCTCCCGCACCTTGTCGACATCGGCGCCCGAGCCGGAGGTGCCCGTCGAGTACGAGAGCATCGCGATCCGGGGTTCCACGCCGAACCGGGCGGCGGTCGCTGCGGACTGCACCGCGATGTCCGCGAGCTGCTCCGCGTCCGGGTCCGGGTTGACCGCGCAGTCGCCGTAGACCAGGACCCGGTCGGCGAGGCACATGAAGAAGACCGAGGAGACGATCGCGGCGTCCGGCCGGGTCTTGATGATCTCGAAGGCCGGACGGATCGTCGCCGCCGTCGAGTGCACCGAGCCGGAGACCATGCCGTCGGCCAGACCCTCCTGGACCATCAGGGTGCCGAAGTAGTTGACGTCGGAGACGACGTCGTACGCCAGCTCGACGGTCACCCCGCGGTGCGCGCGCAGCTGGGCGTAGCGCTCGGCGAAGCCCTGGCGCAGCTCGGAGGTCTGCGGGTCGACGATCTGGGTGCCCGCGAGGTCGATGCCCAGGTCGGCGGCCTTCTTGCGGATGACGTCGGGGTCCCCGAGGAGGGTCAGGTCGCAGACGTCGCGGCGCAGCAGCACGTCGGCCGCGCGCAGGACGCGTTCCTCGGTCCCCTCGGGGAGGACGACCCTGCGCCGGTCGGCACGGGCCTGTTCCAGCAGTTCGTGCTCGAACATCATCGGCGTGACCCGCCCGCTGCGGGCCACGGAGATCCGCTCCAGCAGGGCGCCGGTGTCCACATGGCGTTCGAAGAGGCCGAGCGCGGTCTCCGCCTTGCGCGGTGTGGCGGCGTTCAGCTTGCCCTCCAGGGAGAAGAGCTCGGCGGCCGTGGGGAAGGAACCTCCGCTCACCGCGACGACCGGGGTGCCCGGAGCCAGCCGCGCGGCCAGCCGGAGGATCTCCTCGCCGGGGCGTTCGTTCAGGGTCAGCAGGAGTCCCGCGATGGGCGGGGTCCCCGCGCTGTGGGCCGCGAGCGAACCGACGACCAGGTCCGCGCGGTCCCCGGGGGTGACGACCATGCACCCGGGGGTGAGGGCCTTCAGGAGGTTGGGCAGCATGGCCCCGCCGAACACGAAGTCCAGGGCGTCCCGGGCCAGGCCGGAGTCGTCGCCGAGCAGAACCGTTCCGCCGAGGGCGCTGGTGATCTGGGCGACGGTGGGCGCCGAGAGCGCCGGATCGTCCGGCAGCACCGAGCAGGGGACGGGGAGCTGGGCCGCCAGGCGCTCGGCGATGTCCTCGCGGTCCTCGGACGCCACCCGGTTCACGATCATCCCGAGGACGTCGCACCCGAGCCCCGCGTACGCCCTGAACGCGTTGCGCGTCTCGGCCCGCACCGACTCGGCGTCCTGGTCCTTTCCGCCCACCACCGCGATCACCGAGGCGCCGAACTCGTTGGCCAGGCGTGCGTTCAGGGCCAGTTCGTCGGGGAGCTGGGTCGCCGCGAAGTCGCTGCCGAGGACCAGGACGACCTCGTAGTCCCGGGCCACCCGGTGGAACCGTTCGACGAGCAGGGAGACCAGCTCGTCCGTGCCCTTCTCCGCCTGGACCGCGGAAGCCTGGTGGTAGTCGAGGCCGAAGACGGTCTCGGCGCTCTGCGAGAGCCGGTAGCGCGCCCGCAGCAGCTCGAAGAGGCGGTCGGGGCCGTCGTGGACGAGGGGCCGGAAGACGCCGACCCGGTCCACCTGACGCGTCAGTAGCTCCATGACTCCCAGGTCGACGACCTGGCGGCCGTCCCCCCGGTCGATCCCCGTCACGTACACACTGCGCGCCACGCGTGGTCTCCCGTCCTGTTTGGCTGGCATTGTCCTTTTGACGATACCTACCCGTGCAGGTGGACCGCCCGCCGGGCACCGGGCCCCCTCCGGCGCCGGGCCGCCCGGCCGACGAGCCGGAAGCGGTGGTGCCCGGCCAGGCGTGGGACAATCGTCCTGGCTCACGGTACGGGGGTTTCTCGACGGGTTCCCGGAACGCAGGACACAAGCGAGCAGGAGACAGAGCAGGATGCGCATCGGAATTCTCACCGCAGGCGGCGACTGCCCAGGCCTGAACGCCGTGATCCGGTCGGTCGTGCACCGTGCCGTGGTGGGTCACGGCGATGAGGTCATCGGCTTCGAGGACGGCTTCAAGGGGCTTCTGGACGGCCACTTCCGGCCCCTCGACCTGAACGCCGTCAGCGGCATCCTGGCCCGCGGCGGCACGATCCTCGGCTCTGCCCGGCTGGAACGCGACCGTCTCCGCGAGGCGGCCGAGAACTGCGCGGAACTCTCCCGCCGGTACGGCATCGACGCCCTGATCCCGATCGGCGGCGAGGGCACGCTCACCGCGGCCCGCATGCTGTCGGACGCCGGGATGCCCGTCGTCGGCGTC
Source organism: Streptomyces sp. NPDC059166 (assembly GCF_042755185.1). Taxonomy (NCBI): domain Bacteria; kingdom Bacillati; phylum Actinomycetota; class Actinomycetes; order Kitasatosporales; family Streptomycetaceae; genus Streptomyces; species Streptomyces sp. NPDC059166. The sequence goes on from NZ_JBHZCI010000009.1 coordinate 96,443, forward strand.
CCGAAGACCATCGACAACGACATCTCCGCGACCGACCGGACCTTCGGCTTCGACACGGCGGTGGGCGTCGCGACCGAGGCCATAGACCGTCTCAAGACCACCGCCGAGTCGCACCAGCGGGTCATGGTCGTCGAGGTCATGGGGCGTCACGCGGGCTGGATCGCGCTGGAGTCCGGCATGGCCGGCGGCGCCCACGGGATCTGCCTGCCGGAGCGGCCCTTCCAGGTCGACGACCTGGTCAAGATGGTCGAGGAACGCTTCGCGCGGGGCAAGAAGTTCGCGGTCATCTGCGTCGCCGAGGGCGCGCACCCCGCCGAGGGCTCCATGTCGTACGCCAAGGGCGAGATCGACCAGTTCGGTCACGAGCGCTTCAAGGGAATCGGCAACCGCCTCGCAGCCGAGCTGGAGCTGCGCCTCGGCAAGGAGGCCCGGCCGGTCATCCTCGGGCACGTGCAGCGCGGTGGCACGCCGACCGCGTACGACCGGGTGCTCGCCACCCGCTTCGGGTGGAACGCCGTGGAGGCCGTGCACCGCGGTGACTTCGGCCGGATGACCGCCCTGCGCGGGACCGAGATCGTGATGGCCCCCCTCGCGGACGCGGTGACGCGGCTGAAGACCGTGCCCAGCGACCGGATGTACGAGGCCGAGTCGGTCTTCTGACCGCAGTCGAGCGGCCCGTCCGTCCGCGCCGGGCTCACCGGTTCCGTCGGGCGGGGGCGGCCCGCGCCGGGCTCACCGGTTCCGTCGGACTCGAGTCCGTCCGTGTCCCGGGCGAGCCGCGTCGGCGCCTTCGGTGCGGGCCTCTTCCGTGCCATCGGGCGGGGGCCCGTCGCCCGAGGACCCGTTCGTCTTCGTCATGCCCGGTCCTGCCGCCCTGGCCGGTCGTGCCGGCCGTCTCCTGCCGGCCGTCGAGGGTGTGTCGTCCTGGACGGCCGACGCCCGCTCGGGGCGGCGGGACCGGGGGGAACGGCGGCGGGCGGATCCGTGAAGGCGCTCCCGCCCGGTGGCCTCAGACGCCCGCGGTGCGCCAGAACTCCTCGACCACCCGGTCCAGGAACTCCCGGCCCTCGTCGCCGGCCGTGCCCGCCCGGTCCCGGCCCGTGGTGTTCCAGCTGAGCGTCGAGACCATCAGCGACTGGTAGTCGGTGTGCAGTTGCTCCAGCACGTCCTGGATCAGGATGCGGTCCAGCGGTACGAGCTTGTCCACCGGGCGTACGTATGCCTGCCACCGGGTGGTGACCGCGCGGGTCAGCAGATCCGCCAGCTCCTCGTTGCGGCCGGTCGCGGTCAGGAACTGGGCCGCCGACATGTCGAGTGCCTCGCGGAGCGCCTCGGCCTGGCGGTCGTTGCCGCGCCAGCGGCCGGAGTCCTCGATCCGCTGGTAGGCGCTCGCCGTCATCCCGAGGGCCCTCGCGAGGTCGTCCACCGAGATGTCCCGGGCGATCCGGTGCTCGCGCAACGTGCTCGCCGCCGCCAGCAGTTCACCCGGCGCGCACCACAGCACGCCGGCCAGTGCCTTGATCTCGCGCTCCCCGGGCAGGGCCGTGCCGCGCTCCCATGCCATCACGGTCTCGGCCGTGATCCGCATGCCGTACTGCGCGGCGAGGCCGTACGCAACATGTCCGGGAGCCATTCCGAGTGCCTCACGCAGGCGGCGCGCGGCGGGGGCGTTGAAGGGCGGGGTGGGGTGCACGGCCCCACCGTAGAAGCCCGCGAACGGCCTGGCTACAGGCTGTTCCTATCAGTTCACCCTTCGTGCGATCCTCCTAGAACGCCCTTGCTGGGGCGTCTCGGACCATCAGCGGGTTTCGGCCACCCAGTGGTAGTGCAGTTCCGGTCGCCCCACCTGACCGTAGCTGGGCCGCCGGACCGCCCTGTCCACCGTCACGAGGTGCTCCAGGTAACGGCGGGCGGTGATCCGGGAGATCCCCAGCTCCTCACCCGCGGCCGCCGCGGTGATGCCCTGAGCGGCCTCCCGCAGGACCCTCGTCACGGCCTCCAGCGTCGGACCGCTCAGCCCCTTGGGGAGCGCGGCCGGGTCGGCGACCCGCAGAGCACCCAGCGCACGGTCCACCTCCTCCTGTCCGCTCGCCTCACCGGCCGCGGCCCGGAACTCGGCGTACCGCACGAGCCGGTCCCTGAGGGTGGGGTAGGTGAACGGCTTCAGCACGTACTGCACGACGCCGAGGGACACGCCCTCGCGGACCACCGCCAGGTCACGGGCCGAGGTCACCGCGATGACGTCGGCGCCGTGCCCCGCGGCCCGGAGGGAGCGCAGCAGCTGCAGCCCGTGGCCGTCGGGCAGATAGAGATCGAGCAGCAGCAGGTCCACCTCCGTGCGCTCCAGTGCCCGCACGGCCCCGGCCCGGGAGTGGGCGACGGCGGCGACCTCGAAGCCCGGCACCCTGCCGACGTACATCTGATGGGCGTCGGCCGCCACAGGGTCGTCCTCCACGACCAGCACCCGGATCACGGCGCCACCACCGCCGTCCGCCGGTCCGCCGCCCGCTCCTCCAGGGGCAGCCGCACCGTGAACCGCGCGCCGCCGCCCGGCGCCCGTCCCAGGACCACCGTCCCGCCGTTGCGGTGGACCGCCTGCCGTACGAGCGCGAGACCGAGGCCGCGTCCGGTGCCGTGGGTCGACCAGCCGCGCCGGAAGACCTCGTCCGCCTCGTCGGGGCCGATGCCGCGACCGCTGTCCTCGACCCGCAGCAGCAACTCGCCCGGCTCCGTGCGCGCGGTCACCGTGACCACCGCCCGCGACGAGGTCCGCCGGGCCGGCACCGGCCCGCCGCCGCCCGCGGCCGACTCCGAGGCCGCGTCCACCGCGTTGTCGATGAGGTTGCCCAGGATCGTCACCAGGTCCCGTGGGGCCGTCGAGGCGGGCAGCGCCCCGTCGTCGATCAGGCTGTCCGGCGCCAGCACCAGTTCCACGCCCCGTTCGTTGGCCTGCGCCGCCTTGCCGAGCAGCAGCGCGGCCAGCACCGGTTCGGCGACGGCCCCCACGACCCGGTCGGTGAGCACCTGCGCCAGCTCCAGCTCCGCCGTCGCGAACTCCACCGCCTCGTCGACCCTGCCGAGCTCGATCAGCGACACCACCGTGTGCAGCCGGTTCGCCGCCTCGTGCGCCTGCGAACGCAGGGCCCGGGTGAAGCCGCGCTCCGAGTCGAGCTCGCCGGAGAGAGCCTGGAGCTCGGTATGGTCCCGCAGCGTCACGACCGTACCCCGGCGCTCGCCGCCCACCACCGGACTGGTGTTGACGACGACGACCCGCTCCGCCGTCAGGTGGACCTCGTCCACCCGGGGCTCGGACGCCAGCAGCGCCCCGGTCAGCGGGGCCGGAAGGTCCAGCTCGTCCACCCGGCGCCCCACCGAGTCCGGCGCCAGCCCCAGCAGCTCACGGCCGGCGTCGTTGATCAGGGCCACCCTGCGACGGCCGTCCAGCATCAGGAGTCCCTCGCGCACCGCGTGCAGGGTCGCCTCGTGGTACGTGTGCATCCGGCTCAGCTCGCGCGCGTTCATCCCGTGGGTGTGCCGTCGCAGCCTGGCGTTGATCACGTACGTCCCGAGCGCGCCCAGCGCCAGGGCCGCGCCGGCCGCGGTGGCGAGCGCGCGGAGCTGCTCCCGCACCTGGGTCGACACCCGCTCGACGGTGATGCCCGCGCTCGCCAGGCCCACGATCCGGCCCTCGTCACGGATCGGCGTGACCACCCGTATCGAGGGGCCGAGCGTCCCGGTGTAGGTCTCCTCGAACGTCTCGCCGAGCAGGGCGCGCTCGGTGTGCCCGATGAACCGCCGGCCGATCTGCGACGGATCGGGGTGCGTCCACCGCACGCCCCGGGGGTCCATGATCGTGACGAAGGCGATCCCGGTGTCCGCACGGACCCGTTCCGCGTACGGCTGGAGCGCGGCGGAGGGGTCCGGGGTACGGATCGCCTCCCGCACCGAGGGTGATCCGGCCATGGCGAGGGCGGCGGCCCGCACCTGGCGGGCCGCGGTCTCCTCGGCCTGCGAGCGGCCGGAGGCGTAAGCGAAGAAGGCGCACCCGGCCACCACAGCCGCCACGAGCAGGGCCTGCATCGCGAACAGCTGGCCGGCCAGGCTGCGGGGGAGGGCACGGGACAGGCGCATGCCGCACAGTCTGCCTGGCGGTGCCCACCGGCCCAAGATGGCCGATAAGCGTCTGTGAACGATATGAACGCAAGGGTGACGGCCATCACAGGGGAGGTGAATAGTCGCCGGGGCCCCCAGGGACGGGGGAGCAACCCCGTAAGCAGCCGAGGAGGGCCCCCGTGGTTGAGAAGACCGCACGACGGGACCGTACGCACTATCTCTACCTGGCCGTGATCGCCGCGGTGGTGCTGGGCATCATCGTGGGCCTGGTCGTCCCGGACTTCGCCGTGGAGCTGAAGCCCATCGGCACCGGGTTCGTCAACCTCATCAAGATGATGATCTCGCCGATCATCTTCTGCACCATCGTGCTGGGGGTCGGTTCCGTACGCAAGGCCGCCAAGGTCGGCGCGGTCGGCGGCCTCGCCCTCGGCTACTTCCTGGTGATGTCCACCGTGGCCCTGGCCATCGGCCTGGTCGTCGGCAACATCCTCGAGCCCGGATCCGGCCTCCACCTGACCGAGGCGGCCCGCGCGGCGGGTGAGGCCCAGGCGGGCGACAGCGATTCCACCGTGGACTTCCTGCTGGGCATCATCCCCACGACCATGGTGTCGGCCTTCACCGAGGGCGAGGTCCTGCAGACCCTGCTCATCGCCCTGCTCGCGGGCTTCGCGCTCCAGGCCATGGGCTCCGCCGGCGAACCGGTCCTGCGGGGTATCGGCCACATCCAGCGGCTCGTCTTCCGCGTCCTCGCCATGATCATGTGGGCGGCGCCGGTCGGCGCGTTCGGCGCCATGGCGGCGGTGGTCGGCGAGACGGGCGTGGACGCCCTGAAGTCGCTCGCCGTCATCATGATCGGCTTCTACGTCACCTGCGCGCTCTTCGTCTTCCTGGTTCTCGGCGCGATCCTGCGCGTGGTGGCGGGGATCAACATCTTCTCGCTCCTGAAGTACCTGGGGCGCGAGTTCCTGCTGATCCTCTCCACCTCCTCGTCGGAGTCCGCCCTGCCGCGGCTGATCGCGAAGATGGAGCACATGGGCGTCAGCAAGCCCGTCGTCGGCATCACCGTGCCGACCGGCTACTCCTTCAACCTCGACGGCACCGCGATCTACCTCACGATGGCCTCGCTCTTCATCGCCAACGCGACCGGCGACCCGCTGAGCATCGGCGAGCAGATCTCGCTGCTCGTCTTCATGGTGATCGCCTCCAAGGGCGCGGCCGGAGTCACGGGCGCCGGTCTGGCGACCCTCGCGGGCGGACTCCAGTCCCACCGCCCCGAACTGGTCGACGGCGTCGGCCTGATCGTCGGCATCGACCGCTTCATGAGCGAGGCCCGCGCCCTCACCAACTTCGCGGGGAACGCGGTGGCCACGGTGCTCGTCGGCACCTGGACCAAGGAGATCGACCGGGACCGGGCGGACCAGGTCCTCTCCGGTGCGCTCCCGTTCGACGAGCAGACGATGACGGACGACCACCGCCCGGCGGACGCCGAGGTCCCCGAGGCCAGGGACGGCGGCGAGGAGAAGCCCTCACTCACCAAGGTCTGACCCACGACGACGCGGCCGGTACGGGAACCCGTACCGGCCGCTCCGTCAGGCGCCTCCCGGCTCCCGTGATCATTCCGTGCTGTCCCGGTGAACCAATTGTGTGCACCATCGATCTTCTGATCGTTCGACAGGGGCTGGGGACATTGAAGACCGTACGACGCCGGGGCATCGCACTCGTGGTTCTGCTGCCGGTTCTCATCGGCGTGGCCGGATGCGGGGCGCAGGACGAGCCGGAGCCGGGGAAGGCGGTCTACGGGCGACCGCTCGCCGAGCAGTTCCGGGCGGCGACCGACTCCACGCACGGTGCGGGCAGCGCGGCCTTCGTGGCGACCCTGACCTACGGAACCGAGGACGGGGAAGCCGTACAGCGGACCCAGGGGGTCCTGGACTACGCCGGGTGGACAGCTCGTGCGACGCTCGGCTTCGACGCCCCGAGCACCTTCCCGCAGGAGACGCTGGAGTACATCCGGGGCGGGGCCGGTGAGAAGCAGGAACTGGCCACGGCCGACGAGGACGTCTACGTACGCGTTTCCGGCGCATGGCTGCGCTACACCCCGGAGGCCGTCAACCGGTTCGGCGAGGACGCCGGCGACGTCGCCTGGCACGCCGCCGGGGACGCGGCGCCCTACAGCGGCACCCTCGCGGACTTCGTCCCCCGGACCGCTCCCGGCGGGGCGCCCGAACGGCGCGCCGACGGCAGCAGGGTGTACCGGGCGAGCCTGCTGCCCGAGGTCGCCCAGGAGATCCTCCCGGCGCACCTGCGGGCCGTCGGCAGCGAGTGGGGGACGGGCTCCGTCGGGATGACGGTGAAGCTGGACGCCGACGGCCGGCTGTCCTCGGCCACCGCGGACCTCACGCCCGTACTGACCGTGCTGCACGACCAGGGAGTTCTCGTCGACGTGGAGCGGCTGAGCGCGACCTACCGGCTCCGGGCGTTCGGCGAGCCGGTGAAGGCGAAGGCGCCGTCCGCCGGCGGCGGGAAGGTCGAGGACGCGGGCAAGGTGCTGTCCGTGATCGGATCGCTGGAGGCCGGCCGGTGCGCGAACACCGACGGCACGGGGCTGGGCAGCCGCAGGATCGTCCGGCCCGTCGACTGTTCCGGCCGACACGAATTCCGGGTGGTGGGCCAGGTCGAGGTGGACCGGTCGTTCCCCGGCAAGGTCGCGGTCGGCAACGGTGACCGCTACGGGATGGAGGCCTGCGACCGCGCCGAGGCCCGGGCGCGGCAGGACTGGCGGAAGGGCGGCACCTACGCGGGTGCGGTGACGGCGGTGGGGGAGTCCGAGGTGAGCGTGTCGGTCACCATGGACGGCACGGGCAACGGAACCGCGACCCAGGTGAAGGGCTCGTACACCTGCCTTCTGACCACCACGGGCTGACCGCCTGGTCCTGCTCGACGCGGCCGGCACGGGAGTCCCGTACCGGCCGCGTCCGCGCGTCCGGGTCACAGGTCGTCCGGCAGGAGGCGGAACGCGGAGTGGCCGGTGAGCGGACGCATGAACCGGAAGCGGCGGTCGGACGTGAAAAGGTCGGCCGTGCGGTGGGCGGCGGCCAGTACGACGTTCATCGCGTCGGTCAGCCCGACGCCACGGCTGTCGTCCGCGTCCTGGTACCCGCGCATGACGGCCATGGTGCCCCGCACGTGGGGCGCGACCTCAGGGATCTCGAAACGGCGGACCTCGACCTGACGCGCCACGAAGTCGAGCGCGTTCATCGAGGCGCTCGCGCCGATCTTCGAGGTCAGCAGGTAGTCCAGTTCGGTCAGAACCATCGGGGGGCACCACGAGATGACGCAGGCGGGTCGGCAGGCCCGGCACCTGTCGCGGGCGCCGTGACCTCTTGCCTTGACGCCTACGTCAAGGACTACGGTCGCGGCATGCGAATCGGGGAACTGGCCGAACGCGCAGGGACGACGACACGGACGCTGCGCTACTACGAGTCGCGGGGCCTGCTGCCCGCACGCCGTGCGGAGAACGGCTACCGCACGTACGACGAGGGCGACCTGCGGATGGTCCGGCAGATCCGGACCCTCCAGGACTTCGGGTTCGGCCTGGAGGAGACCCGCCCCTTCGTCGACTGCCTGCGCGCCGGTCACCCGGCGGGCGACTCCTGCCCGGCCTCGCTGGCCGTCTACCGGCGCAAGCTCGACGAACTGGACGCCCTGATCGTCCAGTTGCAGGGTGTTCGGGCCGAGGTGGGCGCACAACTGGCCCGCGCGGAACTGGAAGCCGCCGCCGGGGTGCCGGGCGGCCCCGAACCACGATGCGAACTCACCTGGGAGGACGAGGAATGATCCACGCGCAAGGTGTCGCCGAGGTCACCGACACGACGTTCGACGCCGAGGTCCTGGGAGCCGGCCTGCCGGTCCTGGTCGAATTCACCGCCGACTGGTGCGGGCCGTGCCGTCAACTGGCCCCGGTGCTGGGCGCGATCGCCGGTGAGGAGGCGGGCCGCCTGAAGATCGTGCAGATCGACGTGGACCGCAACCCGGAGACCGCGAGCCGTTACGCGGTGCTGTCGATGCCGACCCTGATGGTGTTCCGGGACGGCGAACCGGTGAAGTCGATGGTCGGCGCCCGCCCCAAGCGCCGCCTTCTCCAGGAACTGGAGGACGTGCTCCCGTCGGCGGTCTGACGCGGGGCCGACCGAACTCCGCCAACCGGCGGAGCGGCCCGGGAGGCCGCCCCGCCGGTCGGCGTCCGGATCCGCCGGGCGGTCCGGATGCGTGCCGCCTGCACGTTCATCGGGGCGACCGGCCTCCGGTGCTCCGGCCGGCCGCGGCCCCATGTCGGCCACAGTCGTGAGCGTGACCTTTCCTCCCGTGCCGGCGCCGCTAGCGTGACCGCTGGATGCCGGACACCCGCGCATCCGGCGACCTCAGGGGGAACAGCCATGCAGTCACGATCACTTCACTTCTTACCCAGGGCGCTCACGGTCCTTGCCGCCGTCCTGGCCACCGTCCTGGGAGCGACCGTCCAGGCGGACACGGCCCGGGCGGGGGAGACGTCGGCGTCCGGACTGACCGGGCTGACGTTCACATCCGTCAACAGCGGCCGGAACCTGGACGTGCAGAACGGGAACACCGGCAACGGCGTGTTCCTCGTGACCAACTCCGCTCCCGGCTACCACCAGGAGTGGAACGTCAACCAGCAGACCGACGGCTCCTTCACCCTCTCCAACGCGGACACCGGCAAGTGCATGGAGACGGGACTGCCGATGAGGCAGCAGACCTGCGGCGGAGCCACCGCCCAGCGCTGGTACTTCCAGCCCGTCACAGGAGTCCGGAACGCCTTCATGATCCGCAACGCGGGTGACAACAGGTGCCTCGACGTGGTCCTGGCCGCCCAGAACGACGACGCCTGGACCCAGACCTACAACTGCAACGGCAGCAGGGCCCAGCAGTGGGCCATCCCCGCCACGGCCACCGGCGACGCGTTCGCCGCCGCGGTGGACCACGCGTCCAAGCGCTGCCAGAAGGACTCTGCGACCTGCTCCTGGACCAAGGGCACCCAGGCCCCGGCCGAGCCGCTACCCACGGAGTGCGTGTCCCCGGTCTGGTTCAACGGCACGGGTGCCGCGGTGCCGTGGACCTTCTCACTCAGCACCACCAGCGGATGGTCGAGCGAGATCTCCGTCTCCTTCGAATCGAGCGTCACCGTGGGTGAGCCGAGTCCTGTGCAGACCAAGCTCGGCCTCACCACCACGGGCAAGGTCACCTACAGCCTGAGCGAGACTCTCGGGAACAGTCTGACGATCACCGTTCCGCCCCAGCACTACGGCTGGGTGGCGCTGTCGGCGCTGGCCACGAAGGTGACCGGTGAGTGGACCTTCGACGCCGGCGGCTACCCGTGGACGGCGCACGACACCGTGACCGTGCCGCTGACCAGCGACGACCAGGGGCACGCGAGCGTCTACCTGGCGAAGACCGACACCGAGTTCGCGACCTGCGGCGGCTGACGTGACGGGGCCCGCACCGTGCACACGGTGCGGGCCCCGTAACCTGCCGCGGATCAGGCCGGCCGCAGCCAGACCGTCGCCAGCGGTGGGAGCGTCAGGGTGATGCTGGAGTCCCGGCCGTGAGCGGGGACCGCCTCGGGCTTCAGCGGCTCCTCGTTCCGTACGTCGCTCCCGCCGTAGCGGGCCGCGTCGGTGTTCAGGACCTCCACCCACGCCTCCGGGCCGTCCGGCACGCCGATGCGGTAGTCGGCGCGTACCACCGGCGAGAAGTGCGAGACGGCGATCAGCGGGGAGCCGTCCGCGTCGTAGCGGACGAACGAGAACGCGTTGTCCTCCGCCGCGCCGCCGTCGATCCAGCTGAAGCCCTCCGGTGAGGTGTCCCGCTGCCAGAGCGCGGGCAGCGCGTTGTAGACGGCGTTGAGGTCCGTCACCAGGGTGCGTACGCCCCGGTGGTCGCCGGATGCCTCGTACGTCTCGTCGAGCAGCCACCAGTCCGGGCCGTGGCCCTCCGACCACTCGGCCCCCTGGGCGAACTCCTGGCCCATGAAGAGCAGCTGCTTGCCCGGGTGGGCCCACATGAAGCCGAGGTACGCCCGGTGGTTCGCGCGCCGCTGCCACCAGTCGCCGGGCATCTTGCTCACCAGCGCCTGCTTGCCGTGCACCACCTCGTCGTGCGAGATCGGCAGCACGTAGTTCTCGCTGTACGCGTACACCATCGAGAAGGTCATCTCGTCGTGGTGGTACTTGCGGTGGATGGGCTCCTTGGACACGTACACCAGGGAGTCGTGCATCCAGCCCATGTTCCACTTCAGGCCGAAGCCCAGCCCGCCCTGGTCCGTGGCGCGGGTGACGCCGTCCCAGGCGGTGGACTCCTCCGCCATCGTGACGACGCCGGGGTTGCGCCGGTAGACCGTCGCGTTCATCTCCTGGAGGAAGGCCACCGCGTCGAGGTTCTCCCGGCCCCCGAACTCGTTCGGCGACCACTGGCCGTCCTCGCGGGAGTAGTCGAGGTAGAGCATCGAGGCGACCGCGTCGACCCGCAGCCCGTCGATGTGGAACTCCTCGCACCAGTAGGTGGCGTTGGCGACCAGGAAGTTGCGCACCTCCTTGCGGCCGTAGTCGAACTCCAGGGTGCCCCAGTCCGGGTGGGCGGCACGCCTCGGGTCGGAGTGCTCGTACAGCGGACGGCCGTCGAACTCCGCCAGCGCCCAGTCGTCACGCGGGAAGTGCGCCGGGACCCAGTCCATGAGGACGCCGATGCCCGCCGCGTGCAGCGCGTCGACCAGGAAGCGGAAGTCGTCGGGGCCGCCCAGACGGGAGGTCGGGGCGTAGAAGCCGGTCACCTGGTAGCCCCAGGAGCCACCGAAGGGATGCTCGGCCACCGGCATCAGCTCGACGTGGGTGAAGCCCAGATCCTTCACGTAGGCGGGGAGCTGCGAGGCGAGCTGGCGGTACGACAGACCCGGCCGCCAGGAGGGCAGGTGCACCTCGTAGACGGAGAACGGGGCCTCGTGGACCGGGCGGTCGCCCCGGTGCGCCATCCAGTCCGCGTCCTGCCACTCGTGGTGCGAGGCCGTGACCACCGACGCGGTCGCCGGGGGCACCTCGGTGCTGCGGGCCATCGGGTCGGCGCGCTGGGTGTGCGACCCGTCGGGGCGGCAGATGTCGTACTTGTACACCGCGCCCTCGCCCGTTCCGGGGAGGAAGAGCTCCCACACACCGGTGGAGCCGAGGGAACGCATGGGGAAGGCCGTGCCGTCCCAGTAGTTGAAGTCGCCGGTGACACGGACCCCTCGCGCGTTCGGGGCCCAGACGGTGAAGCGGGTGCCCGCCACGCCCTGGTGCTCCATCGGCTGGGAGCCGAGCGCCTTCCAGAGCTCCTCGTGCCGCCCCTCCCCGATGAGGTGCAGGTCCAGCTCGCCGATCGCCGGCAGGAAGCGGTACGGGTCGTCCACCTCGATGGTGTTGTCCTCGTAGGCGATCCGCAGCCGGTATCCGGCGGGCACCTCCGGCAGCGCCAGGATCCCGGAGAAGAACCCGTCGCCGTCGCTCTGCAGCTCCGCCCAGGTGCGCTTGCCCGCGACCAGCACGGAGACGGAGCGGGCGTAGGGGCGCAGCACCCGGAAGAGCACACCGCCCGGGGCCGGGTGCGCACCCAGGACTCCGTGCGGGTCGTGGTGTTCACCGGCGAGCAGCCTGCCCCGGTCGGCCTCGTCCAGGGCGGTGGCCGGGAGGACGTTCCTGCTGCCTCCTCCGCGCCGGGGGCGGGGCGGGGTGCCCGAGGCCGCGGCGGCCGGCTTCCTGGCGCGCGGGCGCTTGGCGGGGGCGGGGTCCTTCGCCGCCGGCGGCCCGGCCGGAGCGGCGGGGGCTGTGGCCGTGACCTCCGCGGTCACCGGCTCGGCCGTGGGCGGGACCTCGATGGACTCGGACGACTTTCGGGACGGCTTGCGGGCGGTCACAGAGACTGCCTCCTCGAACGGATCGAAGGGTGGGTGGGAAGCGGGTGTCACGCGGGCGCGGCGGCCAGCCGCTGGATGGCGGCCATCGGCACGGGCAGCCAGTCGGGGCGGTGGCGGGCCTCGTACAGCACCTCGTACACCGCCTTGTCGGTCTCGTGGGCGCGCAGCCACTCCGGCTCGCCGCGCGGATCGGTGCCCGCGACGCTCGTGTAGCCGTCGCAGTACGCGGCACGGCAGCGGGCCGCCCACTCGGGGTTCCACGGATGGTGCGAGCGCGCCGCGTAGTCGAAGGAACGGAGCATGCCCGCGACGTCGCGGACCGTGGGCTGCGGACTGCGGCGCTCCGGGAGCGGCTTCGCGGGCTCGCCCTCGAAGTCGATGAGCGACCAGAAGCCGTCGTCGTCCCGCAGGGTCTGGCCGAGGTGGAGATCGCCGTGGACACGCTGGGCCGCCCAGCCGTGCCCCGTCTCCCCGAGCGCCGCCACCGCGTCGAAGGCGGCGCGCAGGCCGGGGACGTACGGGACGAGGGCGGGGACCGCCTGGGCGGCGGCCTCCAGGCGCTCGACCATTCCGGCCACCAGCCGCCGGGTCCGGTCGTGGGCCAGCGGCGGGGTGGGGATGGCGGCGGCGAGAGCCGTGTGCACCTCGGCGGTGGCCCGGCCGAGCGCATGTGCCTCGTCGGTGAAGTCCCGTCCCTCCTGGAGTGCGGCGAGCGCCAGCTGCCACCCGTCCTGCGCGCCGCGCAGGAACGGCTGGAGCACGCCGAGCGTGAGCGGTTCCGGGCCGGTCGTCGCCTCGAACCACGCCACCGGCGCCGGGACCCGGCCGCAGCCCTCGCGGGCGAGCGCGAGCGGCAGCTCCAGATCGGGGTTGGTGCCCGGGAAGACCCTGCGGAAGATCTTCAGGATGAAGGCGTCCCCGTACACGAGCGAGGAGTTGGACTGTTCGGTGTCCAGCACGCGCGGGGCGAGACCCGGCGGGATGGGTTCGGCGCGGTCGAACCGGAGCGGGCCGAGGGAGCCGGGGTTACGGAATCGTTCCAGCAGCAGGTCGGCCACGCGCGGGTCGTGCAGGCCCTCGTAGAGGGTGCGCCCGGCCAGGGGCCCCTCCGTGACCACGCCGATGCGCGCCTCCGCCAGCCTCGGCGGCAGGGTGTTCCGCACCCCGAGCAGCAGCTGGTAGCAGTCCCCCGGTGACGTGCCGGGGCGGCTGCCCGGCTGGTGGACCCGGACGAGGAGGTGCAGCAGCCCGGGGCTCGTGCCGGCGGCGTCCAGAGGCAGTATCTCGGTGGCCGCCACGAGGGAGAAACCGGTCACCGACTGCCCCTTGCCGGCGAACCAGCGCTGCCGGGGCACCCACTCGTGGAGCAGCGGGGCGAGCGACGGAAGCAGGGCTGTCGAGCCCTGACCGCCCGTCGGATGTCTTCTTGTCGTCTTTCTCGATGTTGTGCTCTTCGCCAGGGCGACTCGAGTGGATGCAGCCTCCGACATGGCATCGCGTCCTTTCCCCGGGCACACCACAGGATGCGAAGAGTGTCCCGGATTGCGGCAATGGCTGTCCGGCTGTGCGGGACGTGTCGGGTGAGGAAAGTCCGTACGGACCTGATCAACGGGCCTCGGGAGCCCCAAGGAGCCCGTAAGGGCCCGATATCGGGGAGAGTGCCCCGTGCGGGGCGGTGGAAACCGCCCCGCGGGCGGCGCCTCCGCGGTGAGGCGCCGACGGCGGTCCGTGACCCGTGGTCAGCCGACCGGAGCTTCCTTCCGCATCCGGAACCAGTAGAAACCGTGTCCCGCGAGCGTCAGCAGGTAGGGCCACTGACCGACGGCGGGGAAGCGCACCCCGCCGATCAGCTCCACCGGATGACGCCCGCTGAACGCCCGCAGATCGAGCTCCGTGGGCTGTGCGAACCGCGAGAAGTTGTGGACGCACATCACGAGGTCGTCCTTGTACTCACGCGTGAACGCGAGCACCGCCGGGTTGGACGACGGCAGTTCGCTGTACGTGCCGAGACCGAACGCCGGATTCTGCTTGCGGATCTCGATCATCCGGCGCGTCCAGTGCAGCAGCGAGGACGGCGACGCCATCGACGCCTCCACGTTGGTGACCTGGTAGCCGTAGACCGGGTCCATGATCGTGGGGAGGTAGAGCCGCCCCGGATCGCTGGAGGAGAAACCGGCGTTGCGGTCGGGCGTCCACTGCATCGGCGTGCGTACCGCGTCGCGGTCGCCGAGCCAGATGTTGTCGCCCATGCCGATCTCGTCCCCGTAGTAGAGGATCGGGGAGCCGGGGAGCGAGAGCAGCAGCGCGGTGAACAGCTCGATCTGGTTGCGGTCGTTGTCCAGCAGCGGGGCGAGGCGCCGGCGGATGCCGATGTTGGCGCGCATCCGCGGATCCTTGGCGTACTCCGCGTACATGTAGTCGCGTTCCTCGTCCGTGACCATCTCGAGCGTGAGCTCGTCGTGGTTGCGGAGGAAGATGCCCCACTGGCAGCCCGACGGGATCTCCGGGGTCTTGGCCAGGATCTCCGAGACGGGGTAGCGGCTCTCCCGGCGCACCGCCATGAAGATCCGGGGCATCACCGGGAAGTGGAACGCCATGTGGCACTCGTCCCCGCCGGCCGTGTAGTCGCCGAAGTAGTCGACGACGTCCTCCGGCCACTGGTTGGCCTCGGCCAGCAGGACGGTGTCGGGGTAGTTGGCGTCGATCTCCTTGCGGACCCGCTTGAGGAAGTCGTGCGTCTCGGGAAGGTTCTCGCAGTTGGTGCCCTCGCGCTGGTAGAGGTACGGCACCGCGTCGACCCGGAAGCCGTCGATCCCCAGGTCCAGCCAGAAGCGCAGCGCGGAGATGATCTCCTCCTGCACCGCCGGGTTCTCGTAGTTGAGGTCGGGCTGGTGCGAGAAGAACCGGTGCCAGTAGTACTGCTTGCGCACCGGGTCGAAGGTCCAGTTGGACGTCTCCGTGTCGACGAAGATGATCCTGGCGTCGGGGAACTGCTTGTCGTCGTCCGCCCAGACGTAGTAGTCGCCGTACGGCCCGTCGGGGTCCGTACGGGACTGCTGGAACCACTCGTGCTGGTCGCTCGTGTGGTTCATGACGAAGTCGATGATCACGCGCATCCCGCGCTGGTGCGCGGCGTCGACGAACTCCACGAAGTCGGCGAGGTCGCCGAACTCGGGAAGCACGGCGGTGTAATCGGAGACGTCGTAACCGCCGTCGCGCAGAGGTGACTTGAAGAACGGCGGCAGCCAGAGGCAGTCGATTCCCAGCCATTGCAGGTAGTCCAGCTTGGCGGTGAGGCCCTTGAGGTCACCCACACCGTCCCCGTTGGAGTCCTGGAAGGACCGGACGAGTACCTCGTAGAAGACGGCGCGCTTGAACCAGTCGGGGTCGCGGTCCTTGGCGGGAGTGTCCTCGAACAGGTCGTGGACGGGCTCATTGACGATCATGGCGTGGGTGACCCTCCGGTCGGCGGGGACGGTCGCAGAACCGCGATGTGCGCGGGCGTGACGCCCGGCTCGAGGCGCACATAGAAGGTCCTGCCCCAGTGATAGGTGTCGCCGGTGAGCTCGTCGCGCACCGGCACGCTCTCGTGCCAGTCGAGGCCGAGTCGCGGCATGTCCAACGAGACCGTGGCCTCATGGGTGTGGTGAGGGTCGAGGTTGACGACCACCAGGACGGTGTCCGGGCCGGACCGCTTGCTGTAGGCGATCAGTGCCTCGTCGTCGACGTGGTGGAAGTGGACGTCGCGCAGTTGCTGGAGCGCCGGATGGCGACGGCGGATCCGGTTGAGCGAGGTGATCAGGGGAGCGAGCGAGCGGCCCTCACGTTCCGCGGACTCCCAGTCCCTGGGCCTGAGTTGGTACTTCTCGGAGTCCTGGTACTCCTCGCTCCCGGGACGCACCGGGGTGTTCTCGTACAGCTCGAAGCCCGCGTACACGCCCCAGGAAGGGGAGAGCGTCGCGGCCAGCACGGCCCGGGTCTCGAAGGCGGGACGCCCGCCGTCCTGGAGATGACCGGGAAGAATGTCGGGCGTGTTCACGAAGAAGTTGGGCCGCATGTACGAGGAACTCTCGCCCGAGAGCTCGGTGACGTAGTCGGTGAGTTCCTGCTTCGTGTTACGCCAGGTGAAGTACGTGTAGGACTGCTGGAAGCCGACCGCGGCCAGAGCGCGCATCATCGCGGGGCGGGTGAAGGCCTCCGCCAGGAAGATCACGTCCGGATCGGTGCGGTTGACGTCGGCGATCACCTTCTCCCAGAAGACCACCGGCTTGGTGTGCGGGTTGTCGACCCGGAAGATGCGTACACCGTGCTCCATCCAGAACCGCAGGATGCGGACGGTCTCCGCGACGATTCCGCTCATGTCCTTGTCGAAGGCGATCGGGTAGATGTCCTGGTACTTCTTCGGCGGGTTCTCGGCGTAGGCGATGGAGCCGTCCGCACGGTGGTGGAACCACTCCGGGTGCTCCTTCACCCAGGGGTGGTCCGGGGAGCACTGCAGGGCGAAGTCCAGCGCGATCTCCATGCGGAGCGTGCGGGCCGTCTCCACGAAGTGGTCGAAGTCCTCGATCGTGCCGAGTTCCGGGTGGACGGCGTCGTGGCCCCCTTCGGCCGAACCGATCGCCCAGGGCACGCCCGGGTCGCCCGGGCCGGGGGTGAGGCTGTTGTTCGGGCCCTTGCGGTGCGTCGTCCCGATGGGGTGGATCGGCGGGAGATAGACCACGTCGAACCCCATCGCCGACACCGCGGGCAGACGCTCCGCCGCCGTACGGAAGGTGCCGCTGACCAGCCGGGTGGCCGGCGGGGCCGCGATCTCGGCGGTGACCTCGGGGCTCTTCCCGCGTGTGGCGGCGGCCGTCTTCGCGGTCTTCGCCGTCCTCGTCCTGCGGGCGGGCTTCGGGGGTGCGACCGTTTCCTCCCGCGCGCCCTCGGAGCGGGGGAACAGCTCGTACCAGGAACCGTAGAGGGCGCGCCTGCGCTCCACCGTCAGCGGCATCGGCCGGGACGCGGTGACCAGTTCGCGCAGCGGGTGGCGGGCGAGAGCCTCGTCCACCTCGGGGGTGAGCGCGGCGGCGAGCCGGGCGGCCGGTGAGCGGCCGGGGTCGCGGAGCGCGTCGACGGCGGCCAGCACGGCCTCCCGCCCGTCCCGCTTGGGCACACCCTCGGCCGCCCGGGCGTAGAGCTCCGCGCCCTCGTCGAGGACCAGTCCGGTGTCGATGCCCGCCGGGATCTTGATCCGCGCGTGGGCCCGCCAGGTGGTGACCGGATCGCTCCACGCCTCGACGGTGTACGTCCAGGTCCCCTCGGACTCCGGGGTGACATCGGCGCCCCACCGGTCCGTGCCCGGAGCGAGCTCACGCATCGGCGTCCAGGGGCCGGGCCGTCCACTCGGGTCGCAGAGGACGACATTGGCGGCCACGGCGTCATGGCCCTCGCGGAACACGGTGGCGCTGACCTCGAAGGTCTCGCCCGCGACGGCTTTGGCGGGCCGTCTGCCGCAGTCGACGAGCGGACGGACGTCCAGGACGGGAATGCGACCGATCATGGAATCACCTGGGGGTCGGATCTCGGCGTGCGCGGGGCGAGACATGGGCGTGAGAGGCCGTCCGCGCGCGCCGCGATGGTGGGGTTGCGTCCTTTGTAGCTGCTCGGTCGTCGGCTGGCGGGCTGTGGGCATGGCCGCTCCTGTCCGCGTTCACTCGAATGGCACTCGAATGGCAGGTGCACGGGGGTTCCACCTCGGACCGGGGCACCTCGGGTCGTGCAGCGCGGGGGGTGTCACCGGGGGAGCCTTCCCACCGCTTTCGGGCGTCCAACCCGCCGGTGTGTTAACTCCTGGGTCCAACCGGTGTGCGCGCTCCGGGCCGCGCGCCGGTCTTCCGGCCGTCACGCGGGCACCTCCGCAGCCTTCCCTGTGGTGCGGGGTGCCACAAGTCCGCGTGAGGAGGGGAAATCAGCCATATCGCCCGTGACAGAAGGGTGTGTATCTGGCGCATCTGGCCCATGGTGCGGGTGGTGCGGACGAGGTGCGTGTCGTCTCTGTTAACAGGGTGATCCAGGGGCCGTGGGGGAAGGGCGCGAACCGGTGCCGGACAGGGGGAGGAGGCGGGCGGACCGGGGCATCGGGCGGTGACTGAGCCGGGCGTGCGCCGTGGCTGCGCCACGCCGGGTCCCGCTACCGTCGAGGGTGACGGAGAGGGCGCCCACCGTCGTGCGTCCCCTCGGATCCGTACGTCCCCTGTAAAGGTGGGATACGTGAAGGCCATTCGTCGGTTCACCGTGCGTCCCGTCCTCCCCGAACCCCTGCGACCGCTCAGCGACCTCGCCCGCAACCTGCGCTGGTCCTGGCACACCGAGACCCAGCAGCTCTTCCAGGCAGTCGACCCGGAGGGCTGGCGGCCCGCGGACGCAGACCCCGTGCGGCTGCTCGGCGCCGTCCCCGCTGCACGCCTCACCGAGCTGGCCGGCGACCAGCACTTCCTGAACCGCCTCGACGAGGTGTCGGCGGACCTCCGGGAGTACCTCACCGGGCCGAGGTGGTACCAGGACCAGCTCGCCCAGGGCGCGGAGCTACCCGCCGCCATCGCCTACTTCTCGCCCGAATTCGGTGTCACGGCCGCCCTGCCCCAGTACTCGGGCGGGCTCGGCATCCTGGCCGGAGACCATCTGAAGGCCGCCAGCGACCTCGGCGTACCGCTCGTCGGGGTCGGTCTGCTCTACCGCCACGGCTACTTCCGCCAGAGCCTGTCCCGTGACGGCTGGCAGCAGGAGCACTACCCGGTCCTCGACCCCAACGAGCTGCCGCTCACCCTCCTGCGGGAGGCCGACGGCACCCCAAGCCGGGTGGTGCTCGCCCTGCCCGGCGGCCGTTCGCTGTACGCCTCGGTCTGGCAGGCCCAGGTCGGCCGCGTCCCGCTGCTCCTCCTCGACTCCGACGTCGAGGAGAACGCGCCCGGAGAGCGCGACGTCACCGACCGGCTGTACGGCGGCGGCAGCGACCACCGGCTGCTCCAGGAGATGCTGCTCGGCATCGGCGGGGTGCGCGCCGTGCGCACGTACTGCCGGCTCACCGGGCACGCCGCCCCCGAGGTGTTCCACACCAACGAGGGCCACGCCGGCTTCCTCGGCCTGGAGCGGATCAGGGAACTCGCCGACACCGGCATGGACTTCGACGCGGCGCTGGAGACCGCGAGGGCCGGGGCGGTGTTCACCACGCACACCCCGGTGCCCGCCGGGATAGACCGTTTCGACCGCCAGCTGGTGGCCCGTCACTTCGGTGACGACGGTGAACTGCCCGGTGTCCCGGTGGAGAAGATCCTGCCTCTCGGCACGGAGACCTACGAGGGCGGTGAGCCCGGACTCTTCAACATGGCGGTGATGGGCCTGCGGCTCGCCCAGCGCGCCAACGGCGTCTCCACCCTGCACGGCGCCGTCAGCCGGGAGATGTTCTCCGGCCTGTGGCCGGGATTCGACCCCTCCGAGGTGCCGATCACCTCCGTCACCAACGGGGTGCACGCCCCGACCTGGGTGGCGCCCGAGGTCTTCCGTCTGGGCGCCGACACCTTCGGTGCCGAACGCGCGGAGAACGCCCTCGCCGGAGCAGGGGCGGACGGCACCGGCACGGCCGCGTCCCCGGGGCGCTGGGACGCCGTGGGCGCGGTCTCCGACCGGGACATCTGGGAACTCCGCCGTGACCTGCGCGGACAGCTCGTCACCGAGGTACGCAAGCGGCTCTACGCCTCGTGGAGGCGCCGTGGCGCCGGCACCGCCGAACTGGGCTGGATCGACGACGTCCTCGACCCGGACGTCCTGACCATCGGCTTCGCCCGCCGGGTGCCCTCGTACAAGCGGCTGACCCTGATGCTGCACGACCGCGACCGGCTGCGGGAACTGCTCCTCCACCCGACCCGGCCCATCCAGATCGTCGTCGCCGGCAAGGCCCACCCCGCCGACGACGGCGGCAAGCGGCTCGTCCAGGAGCTGGTGCGGTTCGCCGACGACCCGAGGGTGCGCCACCGCATCGTCTTCCTCCCCGACTACGGCATGGGCATGGCGCAGAAGCTCTACCCGGGCTGCGACGTCTGGCTCAACAACCCGCTCCGGCCCCTGGAGGCCTGCGGCACCAGCGGGATGAAGGCGGCGCTCAACGGCTGCCTCAACCTCTCGGTGCGCGACGGCTGGTGGGACGAGTGGTTCGAGCCCGACTTCGGCTGGGCGATCCCCACCGCCGACGGCTCCGCCACCGACGAGGCCCGGCGGGACGAACTGGAGGCCAACGCCCTCTACTCGCTGATCGAGGACCGCGTCGCCCCCCGTTTCTACGACCGAGGCGCCGAGGACCTGCCCGAGCGCTGGATCGAGATGGTCCGCCGCACCCTGGTGACCCTCGGCCCCAAGGTGCTCGCCGGACGCATGGTGCGCGAGTACGTCGAACGCCTCTACGCGCCGGCCGCGCTGTCGCGCAGGGCCTTGCAGCCCGCGGCCGCCCGCGACCTCGCCTCCTGGAAGGCCAGGGTCCGGGCCGCCTGGCCGCAGGTGGCGGTCGACCATGTGGAGGCCACCGCCGACACCGTCGTCGGCGGCTCCGCCGAGCTCGGCTCCACCCTGGCGCTCCGCGTCCGCATCGCCCTCGGCGGTCTGGACCCGGACGACGTGGAGGTGCAGGTCGTCGCCGGGCGGGTCGACTCCGGGGACGCGATCGCCGAGGCGCAGACCTTCCCGCTGAAGCCGGCCGGAGGCCACGACCTGGAGGACCGCTGGCTGTACGAGGGCCCGCTCGCCCTCGACCGCACGGGCCCCTACGGCTACACGGTCCGCGTCCTGCCCTCGCATCCGCTGCTCGCCTCGGGCGCGGAGCTCGGTCTGGTCGCCGTCCCGGGCGACACCACGGGTGACGGCGGCGGGGTCCTGCTCCGCTGACCCGATGGCGAACCCCGAGCCGGGCCCGGTGCGTACGCACCGGGCCCGGTGTACGTCCACCCGTCGCGGAGCGAACCGGCAGAGGTCTTTCCGGCCCGGTCTCGCTACCATGACAGCCCTGCCGGTGCGGCCTTCGGGCCACCGACGTCACAGCGAGGCGTCCCCCGGGGCGCGAGTGGAGGTCAGCACGGTGAACGGCGGCGGTGGCCGAGCGAGACGCCTGACCCGTCGGCTCGCCGCGAAGAGCGGGACCTCGCGGCAGCCGCCCGTCCGCCGGGCCGAACCGGGCGCCCCGCCACCGGGGGACCGTTTCACCACCGCCGCCCGGATGCGCTGGCTCAACGCCGCCGGCACCCGCATCGGCACGACCCTCGACCTGGAGCGCACGGCCGAGGAACTGGCCGCCTACAGCGTGCCGGTACTGGCCGACGCCGCCGCCGTCGATCTGCTGGAGTCCGTGCTGCGCGGCGAGGAGGGCGAGCGGGTCACCGGAGCCGCGGTGCCCGTCACCCGTGCCATGGCCGTCCGCTCCATCGCGGTGCTGGAGGAGCTGGAACCCTCACCGGTGGGCCAGGTGGTGGACCGGCGCGAGCGCCGCGAGACCCTTCTGACCACCGAGTGCCTGCGCAACGGCCGGCCCGTCCTCGTCAGCCGCATGACGCCGCAGGACTACAGGCGCGTCGCGCCCACGGACAGCGCGGAGGCCGCCATGCGGCGGCAGGGCGTCCACAGCTACCTCGCGGTGCCCCTCATAGCCCGGGGCGTACTGCTGGGCTCCGCCGACTTCGTACGCGCCGGGGACCGCAGGCCCTTCAACCGGGCCGACCTGGAGCTCGCGGTGCAACTCGCCTCCATGGCGGCGGTGTTCATGGACAACGCCCGGCTCTACGGACGAGAGCGCGAGCATGTCGTCTCGCTCCAGCGCTCACTGCTCCCGCGGGTCACGCCACGCACCCCCGGCCTGACCGTGCACGCCCACTACGCCCCCGCCGTCGACGCGCACGGAGTGGGCGGTGACTGGTACGACGTGGTGGCGCTGCCCAGCGGGCGCACGGCGCTCGTCGTCGGCGACGTCACCGGGCACGGCCTGCCCGCCGCGGCCACGATGGGCCGGCTGCGCACGGTCGCCCGCACGCTGATGATGCTCGACATCGCCCCGGACCGGCTGCTCGCCCGGCTCGACCTGGCCACCCGTGACCTGGAGGACGACCAGGTCGCCACCTGCCTGTGCGCCGTCTACGACCCGGCGGACTCCAGCTACACCGTCGCCAGTGCCGGTCATCCGCCGCCGCTGCTGGTGGACGCGGACGGGACCGCCCGCTACCTGGAGGTGCCGGCCGGTGCCCCGCTGGGCGCGGGGGTCATCCCGTACGACCCGCTGCGGGTGCGGGGGCCGGTCGGCGGGCGCCTGGTGTTCTACACGGACGGGCTGGTCAAGACCCGCACCGATGACGTGGACGTCCAACTGGAGTGGCTGCGGGCCTCGGTGGCCCGGATGGCCCCCGAACGGCTCGACGCCGGCGGACCGCTCACCTCGCCGAGGCGGGACGACGGCAGGTTCGACGAGGCGGTGCTGCTGGTCGCCGGAGGGCATGAGCTGCCGCCCGGTGTGATGCTGCGGGAGTGGGACCTGCCCTCGGAGGGCAACTCCGCCTCCGTCGCGCGCAGGGTGGTCACCGAGCAGCTGGGCCGCTGGGACCTGGCCGAGCTCGCCGACGTGACGGAACTGGTGGTCAGCGAGCTGGTGGGCAACGCCCTGCGCTACGGAGGCGGTCCCGGCCGGCTCCGGCTGCTGCTGTGCGACGGCCGGCTCCAGGTGGAGCTGGCCGACACCGGGCCCGACCTGCCGCAGATCCAGCACGCCGACGTCAGTGACGAGGGCGGCCGGGGGCTCCAGCTGATCAACCTGCTCTGTCGCAGCTGGGGTTCGTGCCGGACGGCCACGGGGAAGATCGTCTGGGCCGAGCAGGACGTCCCGCGCACGTGACATGAGGGGCAGGACGCCCCGCGCAGGTGACATGAGGGGAGGGCCCCGGGGAGACGTGCTCCCCGGGGCCCTCCCGGTGGTGGTGCGACGGTCCGCCTGCGGAGCCGTGCCGGGGGCGTCGGCTCAGAAGGTGAGCTTGACGCTGTTGAAGGTGCCGGTGTCGCCGGAGTAGGCGTCCTGGATCCTCAGGTTCCAGGTGCCGTTGGCCACCTCGGAGGAGGCGTTGACCGTGTAGGTCGCCACCACGTTGTCGGCCGAGTCCGTCGACGAGGAGTTCTTCAGCCGGTACGCGGAACCGTCCGGGGCGACCAGGTCGAGGACCAGGTCACCGCGGTAGGTGTGGGTGATGTTGACCGCGACGGAGAGCGCGCTGGGCGCGTTGCCGGTGACACCGCTGACCACGACGGGGATGTTGGTGGTGCTGCGGTCGGCGATCGCCTTGGCGGTCGTGTTCTGGAAGACCTTGCCGACCGGGTCGGTGCCGCCGCCGCCCGGACGCGAGCCGACGGCGATCCCGGCCCACGCGTTGGCGACCGCGGTGTACTCGGCGCTGGTGGCGCCGTAGAGCTCACTGGCCACCGCGAGGGTGCCGGTGCGGGCGGCCGCGTAGTTGGTGGTGGAGGTGAACTTCGTGGTGAGCGCCTTGAACCAGATCTGCAGCGCCTTGTCCCGGCCGATGCCGGTCACCGGAAGGCCGTCCGAGGTCGGGGAGTTGTACGAGACGCCGTTGACGGTCTTGGCGCCGCTGCCCTCGGAGAGCAGGTAGAAGAAGTGGTTCGCCGGGCCCGACGAGTAGTGGACGTCGACCGAGCCGAGGCCCGAGTACCAGGAGTCCTTGGAGGCGCCGTCCTTGCTCGGCTTGTCCATGTAACGCAGCGGCGTGCCGTCGCCGTTGATGTCGATCTTCTCGCCGACGAGGTAGTCACCCGGGTCCGTGGCGGTGTTGGAGTAGAACTCCACGCCGGCCGCGAAGATGTCCGAGGTGGCCTCGTTGAGGCCGCCGGACTCGCCGCTGTAGTTCAGGCCGGCGGTGTTGGAGGTGACGCCGTGCGTCATCTCGTGGGCCGCCACGTCCAGCGAGGTCAGGGGGGCGGCGTTGCCGCTGCCGTCGCCGTAGGTCATGCAGAAGCAGCTGTCCGACCAGAAGGCGTTGACGTAGCTGTTGCCGTAGTGGACGCGGGAGTACGCGCCGACGCCGTTGCCCTTGATGCCGGTGCGGCCCATGACGTTCTTGTAGAAGTCCCAGGTCTCCGCGGCCCCGTAGTGGGCGTCGGCGGCGGCCGTCTCGGCGTTCGACGGATTGCCGTTGCCCCACACGTCGTCGGTCCCGGAGAACAGGGTGCCGGTGCCGGACGTACCCCGGTTGAGGTTGTACGTCTTGTGGCTGCCGCGCTCCGTGTCCGTCAGGTTGTACGAGGTGCCGGAGCCCGAAGTCCCCAGCGTGACCTGTCCGCTGTACTGGGTGTTTCCGGTACCGGTCTCGATCGCCTGCCACTCGAAGAGCTTGGCCCCCGAGGAGGCGTCCGTGATGACGTGCAGCTCGTTCGGGGTGCCGTCGTGCTGGAGGCCGCCGACCACGGTCTCGTAGGCCAGTTGCGGTGTGCCGCTCGCCGCCCAGACCACCTTGCGCGGGGCCCTGCTGGCCTCCGTGCTCTTCGAGCCGTCCGCGCGGGCGGTGGTCAGCGCCTGCTTCTCGGCGGTGGCCGGCGCGATGTCGGCCGCGGTGCCGACCGCCTTCAGCTGCGCGCCGGTCGCCTTCGACGCCCTGGTCACGTCCTGTGTCGTCCCGGCCTTCGACTCGGCCACGACCAGGTCGCCGCCGAGGACGGGGAGTCCGCCGAGGGTGCGCTCGTAGCGCGTGTGCGTGGTGCCGTCGACGTCCTTGACGACGTCCCGGACCACGAGCTTCTCCGTGGAGCCGAGGCCCAGCTCCTTGGCGGTCGCCGCCTTGGTGGCGTTGGCGTCCGCGATCAGTTCGGCGCGCTGGGCGGGGGAGAGCTTCGCGGGAAGCGCGCCGGGGTCGGCGCCCTTCACGGCGGCGGCGGGAGCCGCGGTGGCGGCGTCGGAGGCGGCCGTGGCGGCACCGCCCTGCATTCCGACGGCGAGGAGAGCGGCTGCGGCTATCAGAGCGCCGGTCGCGGTGGCGCGACGGCTGGGCGTGGGTCTCACGCGGACTCCTTCTGCGAGGGGGGTGACAGCCCGCCGGGTGAGCGGGCGGGGCCGAGCAGCGGTGCGTGGAACGGGGGAAGAGTGCCAGCCGGAAGCGGCGCGTGTCAGGACCGCGTCAACACATTGGCCGGAAGTCGTCCGTTGCCGGAAATTCCGTGTTCGTTAAGCGGACGTTTCGCAGTGTGTCGTTCCGGTGGCCGCCGGAGGGTCCCGAAGGCGCCGCGACCCTTGCGCCGCAGGGTGGGAAGGGGTTTCGCCCGTCTCCGCCGGAGGCGGGGCGCGCACGGTCCGGCGGGCGGGGACCGAGGGCTGAGACGTGCCGGAGCTATGGCCGGTTCCGTGATCCCGCCGGGAGGCCCGCCGGTGCGCCACGGGCCCTCCTCCCGGCCCCGTGCGCCGCTCGGCCGTCCCTCGGCCCTCGCGCGCGGCCCCGCCGGCCCACCCGGCCGTGGGGCCGGACCGGCCCGCGCGGCGCCGCCGCGACCGGCTGACGCCGCGCGGGCCCGCCCCGCCCGGTCAGGCCAGGCTCTCCCGCCACGCCTTGTGCAGCCCGGCGAACCGGCCCTCCCCGGCGATGAGTTCGCCCGGCGCGCCGTCCTCCACGATCCGGCCGTGCTCCATCACCAGGACCCGGTCCGCGATCTCCACCGTGGACAGCCGGTGGGCGATCACCACCGCCGTACGGCCGTGCAGCACCGTGTCCATGGCGCGCTGGACGGCCCGCTCCCCGGGCACGTCCAGCGAGCTGGTGGCCTCGTCGAGGATCAGCACGGCGGGGTCCGCCAGCAGGGCGCGTGCGAACGCGACGAGCTGGCGCTGACCGGCGGAGATCCTGCCTCCCCGCTTACGTACGTCCGTGTCGTACCCGTCGGGCAGGGAGCTGATGAAGTCGTGCGCGCCGATCGCCTCGGCGGCGCGCTCGATCTCCTCCGCGGTGGCCTCCGGGCGGCCGATCGCGATGTTCTCGGCGATCGTCCCGGAGAACAGGAACGCCTCCTGGGTCACCATCACGACACCCCGGCGCAGCTCGGCCGTCGCCAGATCGCGCAGGTCGGTGCCGTCCAGCAGGACCCGGCCCTCCGTGGGGTCGTAGAAGCGCGCCAGCAGCTTGGCCAGCGTCGACTTGCCCGCACCGGTCGAACCGACGACGGCCACGGTCTGGCCCGCCGGGACCGACAGGTCGAAGGAGGGCAGCACCTCGCCACCCGTCCGGTAGGCGAACCGAACGCCCTCGAAGGTGACCTTCCGGCCCGGGTGTTCACCGGCCGGCGCGGGCAGTGCCTTCGGCTCGTCCGGCTCGGGCACGGTCGGGGTCTGCGCGAGCAGGCCGGCGATCTTCTCCAGCGAGGCGGAGGCCGACTGGTAGGAGTTGAGGAACATCGCCAGCCGGTCGATCGGGTCGTACAGCCGCCGCAGGTAGAGCACCGCCGCCGCCAGCACCCCCAGCGCCAGGGTCCCGGACGCCACCCGGTAGGCACCCCACAGCACCATCGCGGCCACCGCGGTGTTCGCCACGAGCCGGGACCCCACCACATAGCGCGCCATCTCCAGCAGCGCGTCGCCGTTGGTCCGCTCGTGCCGGTGGTTGCTGACCTGGAAGTCGGCGTCGTTGGCGCGTTCCCTGCGGAACGCCTGCACGGGCCGGATCCCGTTCATCGTCTCGGCGAACTTCACGATGACCGAGGCCATCGCGGTGGAACGCTCCGCGTACGCGGCGGTCGCCCTGCGCCGGTACGTGCGCACCAGCAGGTACAGCGGGGCGAACGAGGCCACCGCGATGGCGCCGATCCCGAGGTCCAGCCAGAGCAGCATCAGCGAGATCGAGACGAAGGAGAGGATCACCCCGACGAGCTCCTGAAGCCCCTCGCTCAGCAGCTCGCGCAGCGACTCGACGTCCGTGGTCGACCGGGAGATCAGCCGGCCCGACGTGTACCGCTCGTGGAAGTCGACGCTCAGTGCCTGCGCGTGGCGGAAGATCCGCCCGCGCAGATCGAGCAGCACGTCCTGGTTGACCCGTGCGGCCGCCCGGAGGAAGGCGTACTGGAGGGCCCCCGCGGCAGCCGCGCAGAGCGCGTAGCCCGCCCCCACGGCGGCCAGCGGACCGTAGTCGTGGTCGCGGAACGCGGGCACACCGCTGTCGATGGCGTACGCGACCAGCAACGGGCCGGCCTGGACGGCCGCCTGCTGGACGATCAGCAGCAGGGCGGACAACGCGACCCGGGCGCGCATCGGGGCGAGCAGCGAGAACAGCAGCGTCCGGGTGGCGCCCGGCGGGGTGGGAAGGGCGTCCGCGGCGAACGGGTCGGCGCCGCCCGGCGGCAGGCCGCCCTCCTTCCCGGCGGGGCCGTCGCCCGCGAGCGCGGGCTGGTCGGTGGTGGTACTGGTCATCGGACGCCGCCCTCCTCGGGGACCAGGGCGCCGGCCTCGGCCGTGCCCGACATCAGCCATGCGTACTCGGTGCTGGTGCGCAGGAGTTCCTGGTGGGTGCCCACGGCGCTGATCCGGCCACCGGACAGCAGGGCCACCCGGTCCGCCAGCATCACCGTGGACGGCCGGTGGGCGACGACCAGGGCCGTGGTCTGCGCCAGCACGCGCCGCAGCGCCGCCTCCACCATCGCCTCCGTGTGGACGTCCAGGGCGGAGAGCGGGTCGTCGAGCACGAGGAAACGCGGTGCCCCGACGACGGCGCGGGCGAGCGCGAGCCGCTGCCGCTGGCCGCCGGACAGACTCAGCCCCTGCTCCCCGACCTGGGTGCCGGCACCCTGCGGGAGGTCGTGCACGAAGTCGGCCTGGGCCACGGACAGCGCCCGGTGCAGCTCCTGGCCGCCCGCCCCCTCCGCGCCCATCAGGACGTTCTCGCCGACCGTAGCCGAGAAGAGCGTCGGCTCCTCGAAGGCGACCGACACCAGCTCGCGCAGCCGGGCACGCGCCATCGTGGAGGTGTCCTCACCGTCCAGCAGGATGCGTCCGGCGGTGACGTCGTGGAGCCGGGGGACGAGCGCCGTCAGCGTCGTCTTGCCCGACCCGGTGGCCCCCACCAGGGCCATCGTCTCGCCCGGACGGATCCGCAGGTCGATCCGGGCGAGCACGGGAGGCGAGCCCGGGGCGGCGTCCGGGTAGCGGAACTCCACCCCTTCGAAGACGATGCCCTCCCCGGGTCCCGTCCTCCCCGGGCCGGGGGTGCCGGGTTCCGGTTCCTCGGCGACGTCCATGACCTCGAAGTAGCGGTCGGCGGCCGTCGCCGACTCCTGGCTCATCGCCAGCAGGAAGCCGATCGACTCGACCGGCCAGCGCAGTGCCAGGGCCGTCGACAGGAAGGCGACCAGGGTCCCCGCCGACAGCCCGCCGTTCGCCACCTCGATCGTGCCGAGTACCAGCGCGGCCCCGATCGCCAGCTCGGGCACGGAGGTGATGAGGCCCCAGATGCCCGCGAGCAGGCGGGCCTTGCCCAGCTCCGTGGTGCGCAGCCGCTGCGCGAGCGACCTGAAGGCCAGCGCCTGGCTGCGGTTGCGGCCGAAGCCCTTCACGATGCGGATGCCGAGCACGCTCTCCTCGACGACCGTGGTCAGATCGCCGACCTGGTCCTGCGCCCTGCGCGCCACCAGCGCGTACTTCGACTCGAAGAGCGAGCACATGATCATCAGCGGTACCGCGGGCACCAGGAGAACCAGCCCCAGGGTCCACTCCTGGACGAACAGGATGACGAAACCGACCAGGATCGTCGTGCCGTTGACCAGCAGGAACGTCAGCGGGAACGCCAGGAACATGCGCATCAGCATCAGGTCGGTCGTCCCGCGCGAGAGCAGCTGGCCCGAGGGCCAGCGGTCGTGGAAGGCCACCGGCAGCCGCTGGAGATGACGGAAGAGATCCGCCCGCATGGCGGCCTCGACGCTCGCCAGCGGCCGGGCCACCAGCCACCGCCGGAGGCCGAACAGCCCCGCCTCGGCGATCCCCAGCAGCAGCAGCCACAGCGCCCCCAGCCACACCCCGCCCGGATCGCGCTCGGCGACCGGGCCGTCCACCATCCACTTCAGGACCAGCGGGATCACCAGGGCGAGGCAGGAGGCGAGTATCGCCACGAGCGCCGCGGCGATCCAGCGCGCACGCACGGGTCTGACGTAGGGCCACAGACGCAGAAGGGAGCGCACGGCGGACCGTTCCGTGGGCTCTGCAGGCTTTTCGGGCATCAGGAGTGAGCCTAAGGTTCACCACTGACATCGCTCATGTGGTTTTCCGGCCACGCGCGACCGGTCGGAGTGCGCCGTCAACCGATCGGCTGATGCCGGTCCGGGCGGGACGGCGGATACCGGCGCCGCCCGGCCGCCGGGATCCTTGCGGCCATGGCGATCATCGAAGTGAACGGGGTCCGCAAGGCCTACGGGGGACGTGCCGTCGTCGACGGGGTGAGCTTCACCGTCGACGAGGGGGAGATCTTCGGGATCCTCGGCCCGAACGGGGCGGGCAAGACCACCACCGTGGAGTGCGTCGAAGGGCTGCGGGTGCCCGACTCGGGAACCGTCCGGGTCGCCGGGCTCGATCCCGCCACCGAGCGCCGGGCGGTCACCCAGGTGCTGGGCGCCCAGCTCCAGGAGAGCGAGCTCCAGCCCAAGCTGACCGCCGGGGAGGCGCTGGAGCTCTACAGCGCCTTCTACCCTCGCCCCGCCGACCCGCTCGCGCTCGCCGAACGGCTCGGGCTCGCCCCACACCTCGGCCGGCGCTTCGCCGGGCTGTCCGGTGGCC
The DNA here is from genome assembly GCF_042755185.1 of Streptomyces sp. NPDC059166. Taxonomy (NCBI): domain Bacteria; kingdom Bacillati; phylum Actinomycetota; class Actinomycetes; order Kitasatosporales; family Streptomycetaceae; genus Streptomyces; species Streptomyces sp. NPDC059166. Next base: position 126,328 of record NZ_JBHZCI010000009.1, read on the forward strand.
AGAAGCAGCGGCTGTTCATCGCCCTCGCGCTCATCGGCAATCCGAAGGTGGTCGTACTGGACGAGCTCACCACCGGCCTCGACCCGCGCGCCCGCCGGGAAACCTGGCGCCTCATCGAGGAGATCCGTGACAGCGGGGTGACCGTCCTGCTGGTCACGCACTTCATGGAGGAGGCCCAGCGGCTCTGCGACCGGGTCGCGGTGATCGACCGGGGCCGCGTCACCGCCCTCGACACCCCGGCGGGGCTGATCGGCCGTTCCGCCGGCTCCACGGTCATCGCCTTCACCCCGTCGAGCCCACTCCCGGACAGCGGTGAACTCGACCGGCTGCCGGGGGTCGTGTCCGTCTCGGTGGCGGAGGACGACGGAAGGATCACCGTCCACGGCGACGACGACACCGCCGTGGCCGTGATCTCGCTGCTCGCCGGACTCCGCATCACCGCCCACCGGCTGCGAGTCCTGGAGACCACCCTGGACGACGCCTTCCTCGACCTCACGGAGCAGGACGCCTGAGATGACCACCACAGCCATCGCCCCGGACGGATCCGCCACGGCGAGCGGCCCGCACACCGCGGTCCTGCGGGCGGAGGCCCGTCTGTTCCTCCGGGAACCGGGCAGCCTCTTCTGGATCGTGGCCTTTCCCGCGGTCCTCCTGACGATCCTCGGCCTGATCCCCTCGTTCCGGGAGGACGACCCCGCGCTCGGCGGACGCAGCGTCATCGATCTGTACGTGCCCGTCGCCGTACTGCTCGCCATGATCATGGCCGGGCTCCAGGCCATGCCGCCCGTCCTCACCGGCTACCGCGAACGCGGCATCCTGCGCCGCATGTCGGCCACACCGGTACGCCCCTCGGCCCTGCTCGCCGCGCAGATCGTGCTGCACGGAGCGGCGTCCCTCGCATCCGCCGTCCTCGTCGTCGCCGTGGGCCGGATCGCCTTCGGCGTCCGTCTGCCCGGACAGACGGCCGGCTACCTGCTGGCGCTGCTCCTCACCGTGGTCTGCGTGCTGGCGCTGGGGGCCACCCTCTGCGCCCTGTCCAGGACCGCCAAGGTCGCGACCGCCGTCGGCTCCGTGGCGTACCTGCTGATGATGTTCACCGCGGGCGTCTGGGTGCCCGTCCAGGCCATGCCGGAACTGCTCCGCCGGATCGTCGAGTTCACCCCGCTCGGCGCCGCGTCCCAGGCACTCGCCCAAGCGGCGGCCGGAAGTTGGCCGGAGTGGTCGCACCTGGCGGTCCTGGTGGTCTGGACGGCCGCGCTGGGAGCGGGAGCGACCCGGCTCTTCCGCTGGGAGTGACGGGGGCACCGCGCGGGGGAGACTGGTGCCGGGACCGGACGGGGGGAGCGGCGCGATGAGCGGTACGACGGTCGAGCAGCGCTGGGAGGGCTTCTACAGGTACGGGCCGCACACCCTGCTCGGTGTCTCCGTCCTGATGGCGGTGCTCTCCGCGGACGCCGTGGGGATGACCGGGACCGAGAGGCGCGCCGCGGCGGTCCTCGTCGCGGCGGCCTGCGCCCTGCACCTGTGGTGGGACCGCGCCAAGGGCGGGGCGCCCCCGCAGGGACCCGCGGCGCAGGCCTGCTACGCGCTGCGGACCCTGCTCGCCTTCGCGCTGTGCTGGGCCAACCCGTTCTTCTCCATCTACGCGATCATGGGGTACTTCGACAGCGGTCACCTGCTTCCGAAACGCCTCGTCCGAGCCGGTCTCCTGTGCACGGCCGTCACGATGGCCGGCGCGCAGTCCGGTGGCGGACTGCCACCCGACTCACCGGTCACCTGGGCCGCCTTCGGCGCGCTGTTCGTCCTGCACTCCTCCCTCTCCCTCGTCTTCGGCAACATCAGCGAACGTGAGGCCGAACGCACCGAACGGCAGAGGGAGACCATCTCCGAGCTGGAACGGGCCAACACCCGCCTGGAGGAGGCACTGGCCGAGAACGCCGTCCTGCACGCCCAGCTCCTGATCCAGGCCAGGGAGGCGGGGGTCGCCGATGAGCGGCGCCGTCTCGCCGCTGAGATCCACGACACCCTCGCACAGGGCCTGACCGGCATCATCGCCCAGCTGCAGGCCGCGGTCTCGGCCGCCGACGCGGTCCAGTCCCGTGAGCACCTCGACCAGGCCGCCGGCCTCGCCCGGCACAGCCTCGGGGAGGCCCGCCGCTCCGTCCACGACCTGGTGCCCGCGGCGCTGGTCGAGGACGGCCTGCCCGAGGCGCTGGACAAGGCGGTCACCGAATGGGCGAGGCGCACCGGTGTACGCGCGGAGTTCATCGTCACCGGTACCGTCGAGCCGCTCCACGACGAGGTCGGGGCGACCCTGCTCCGCATCGCCGGTGAGGCCCTCGCCAACGCCGCCCGGCACGCGGACGCCGAGCGGGCGGGTGTCACGCTCTCCTACATGGGCGACGAGATCACCCTGGACATCCGTGACGACGGACGCGGGTTCGACCCGGCCGCCCAGCCCACGCGGACCGGCGGGGGCGGCTTCGGGCTCGTCGGGATGCGCGCCAGGGCCGAGCGGATCGCGGGCACGGTCGAGGTGGAGTCCGAACCGGGCACCGGCACGGCCGTCTCCGCCCGGGTGCCGCTGGTACGGCGCACCTGACGGGGCGTAACCTCTCCTCCGACATGTCCGAGACCAGCAGAGCCCCGCGCGTCATCACGCTGCTCGTCGTCGACGACCACCCCGTGGTGCGGAACGGACTGCGCGGTATGTTCGCCGCCGACCCGGGTTTCGAGGTGCTCGGCGAGGCCGCGGACGGGGTGGCCGCCGTCGAACTCACGACCAGGCTGGACCCCGACGTCGTGCTGATGGACCTGCGGATGCCCGGCGGGGGAGGCGTGGACGCCATCGCGGAGCTGTCCCGGCTCGGTGTCCGGTCCAGGGTGCTCGTCCTCACCACGTACGACACCGACTCCGACACCCTGCCCGCCATCGAGGCGGGCGCCACCGGCTACCTCCTCAAGGACGCGCCCCCCGACGAGCTGTTCACCGCCGTACGCGCCGCGGCCGACGGCCGCACCGTGCTGTCACCGGCCGTCGCCTCACGGCTCGTCTCGCGTGTGCGCGCCCCGGCCCCGGGCCACGAGTCGCTGTCCACGCGCGAGCGCGAGGTGCTGGGACTCGTCGCCCGTGGGACGTCCAACCGGGAGATCGCCGCCGAGCTGTTCATCAGCGAGGCCACCGTGAAGACCCACCTCACCCATGTCTTCGCCAAACTGGGGGCGAAGGACCGGGCGGCCGCTGTCGCCCTTGCCTACGAGCGCGGCATCCTGGGCTGAGCCCGCCGGTTCACTCCGTCACCCGCAGCAGCAGCACCGACCTCCCCTCCACCGTGAGTTCCGCGCCGCCCCGGTGCACCGTGCCGGGCGCCTCCGACTGCTCCTCCAGCGAGGTGTCCAGCACCAGCTCGTAGGACTGGGCCCAGGGCGGACCGGGGAGCCGGAAGGAGCAGGGCCGGTGGTCCGCGTGCAGGACCGCCAGGAAGCTGTCGTCGGTGACCGGACCGCCCCGGGCGTCCCGTCCCGGGATGTCACGCCCGGAGAGGTAGAGGCCGAGGGTGGCGGCGGGCGCGTACCAGTCGGCCTCCGTCATCTCCTCGCCGTGCGGGGTGAACCAGGCCAGGTCCCGCAGCCCGTCCGGGGCCTGCGGCGTCCCGGCGAAGAACGCGCGCCGCCTGAGCACCGGGTGACGGTGCCGCAGGGCGAGCACCCGGGAGGTCAGCTCCGTCAGCTGCCGCCACCGGGGATCGTCCAGGAGCGACCAGTCCAGCCAGCTGACCTCGTTGTCCTGGCAGTAGGCGTTGTTGTTGCCGCCCTGGGTGCGGCCCATCTCGTCGCCGGCCACCAGCATCGGCACCCCGGTCGAGAGCAGCAGCGTGGTCAGCAGGTTGCGCAGCTGCCGCCCGCGCAGCGCGCCGACCCCGGGGTCGTCGGTCTCTCCCTCGGCGCCGCAGTTCCACGCCCGGTTGTCGTTGGTGCCGTCGCGGTTGCCCTCCCCGTTGGCCTCGTTGTGCTTCTGCTCGTAACTGACCAGGTCGCGGAGGGTGAAACCGTCGTGGGCGGTGACGAAGTTGACCGAGGCGTACGGGCGCCTGCCGCCCCAGGCGTAGAGGTCGCTCGACCCGGTCAGCCGGTAGCCGATGTCGCGCACGTCGGGCAACGCGCCGCGCCAGAAATCGCGTACCGCGTCCCGGTAGCGGTCGTTCCACTCCGTCCACAGCGGAGGGAACGCGCCCACCTGGTAGCCGCCGTTGCCGACGTCCCACGGTTCGGCGATCAGCTTGACCCGGCGCAGCACCGGGTCCTGGGCGATCACCGCGAGGAACGGGGAGAGCATGTCCACGTCGTGCATGGAGCGGGCGAGCGCGGCCGCCAGGTCGAAGCGGAAGCCGTCCACGCCCATCTCGGTGACCCAGTACCGGAGCGAGTCGGTGATCAGCCGCAGGACCTGCGGCTGCACCACGTGCAGGGTGTTGCCGCAGCCCGTGTAGTCCGCGTAGCGCCGGGCGTCCCCCTGGAGCCGGTAGTAGCCGCGGTTGTCGATGCCGCGCAGCGACAGCATCGGGCCGAGCTCACCCGCCTCCGCCGTGTGGTTGTAGACGACGTCGAGGATGACCTCGATCCCGGCGTCGTGCAGGGCGCGCACCATCTGCTTGAACTCGCCGACCTGCGCGCCGCCCGAGCCGTTCGCCGCGTAGTCCGCGTGCGGGGCGAAGTAGCCGATGGAGTTGTACCCCCAGTAGTTGTGCAGGCCGCGGCGCAGCAGATGGTCCTCGTGGGCGAACTGGTGGACCGGGAGCAGTTCCACGGCCGTCACCCCGAGCCGCCGCAGGTGACCGATCGCGGCGGGGTGGGCGAGGCCGGCGTAGGTGCCGCGCAGCTCCGGGGGGATGTCCGGGTGCAGCTTGGTGAAGCCCCGCACGTGCAGCTCGTAGATGACCGAGTCCGCCCACGGCGTCTTCGGCCTGCGGTCCTCCGCCCAGTCGTCGTCGTCGTGGACCACGACGGCCTTGGGCACGTGCGGAGCCGAGTCGCGGTCGTCGCGCACGGTGTCGGCCACGTGCTGCTCCGGCCAGTCCCTGACATGGCCGTACACCTCGGGCGGCAGGGTGAAGGAGCCGTCCACCGCGCGGGCGTACGGGTCGAGGAGCAGCTTCGCCGCGTTCCACCGGGCACCCGTCCAGGGGTCCCAGCGCCCGTGCACCCGGTAGCCGTAGCGCTGCCCCGGCTGTACGCCGGGGACGAAGCCGTGCCAGATCTCGTGGGTCAGCTCGGTCAGGGGGAGCCGTGTCTCGGTGCCCCGCTCGTCGAAGAGGCAGAGTTCGACGGCCTCCGCCCCACCCGCCCAGAGGGCGAAATTGGTGCCCGCCACGCCGTCCGGTCCGACGCGGAAGCGGGCTCCGAGCGGCATGGGTGCACCCGGCCATACGGGTGGTCTGTCCGGTCCGGTCCTGAGGGCCGGTGCGGCGGGCACCGTCCGTCCCGTCGTACGCGGCGTTTCCTCCTGCTCGGCTGTGCTCGACACCTCTCAGCCTCCTGCGGCTCGTGGGAGCGGCCACCCGTAGTAGGAGTACGCGGCGTCCCGGCCGCGGCCTTCCTGGCGGTGTCCTCCCCTCTGTTCTGCCCACCAGGGGCCCCGCACTCACGTTTCCCCGGCGCGGCGGCGTCGTTGGGGGAGGCGTGAACCACGAAGCGAAGAGAGCACGGGCGGCTTGGATCGCCGTGCTGACATGGGCAGGACTGTTCACCGTCCCGGTCGTGCTGACGGGCTGCAGCGGGGGGATGCCGTTCATCGGGGACGACCGCGCGCCCGGAGACGCCATCCGGATCGCGCCCGAGGACGGCGCCACGAACGTCGGTGCGGACAGCGAGCTGAAGGTGACCGTCCCCGACGGCCGGATCGAACGGGTGAAGGTGACGCGGACCGAGGACGCGGAACGCAGGGAGGTGCCGGGCAGGATCGCGGAGGACGGCCGCTCCTGGTCACCCCGGGACAGCGGCTACCGGCTCGGGCTGGCCGGGAAGTACACCGTCGAGGCCGTCGCCGTCGACGGGGACGGCCACCGCTCGGCACGCAGCACCACCTTCACCACGCTGGTCCCCAAGGACCGCTTCATCGGCTACTTCAAGCCGGAGAACAGGTCAACCGTGGGCACCGGCATGATCGTCTCCTTCGACTTCAACCGGCCGGTCACCAGACGCGCCGAGGTGGAGAAGGCCATCAGGATCACCACGGAGCCCGAGGTGGAGGTCGCCGGCCACTGGTTCGGCCGCAACCGGCTGGACTTCCGTCCCGAGGAGTACTGGGAGCCGGGCACCGAGGTCACCGTCGACGTGGCCCTGCGCGATGTGGAGGGAGCCCCCGGGGTCTACGGCAGCCAGCGCAAGAAGGTCACCTTCACGGTGGGCCGTTCCCAGACCTCGGTGGTGGACGCGGCGGCGCACACCATGGAGGTACGCCGCGACGGAGAGATGGTCAGCACCGTGCCGGTCACGGCCGGCGCCGAGACGACGACGACGTACAACGGGAAGATGGTGGTCTCCGAGCTGCACGACGTGACCCGCATGGACGGCAGCACGGTGGGCTTCGGCGGGGAGTACGACATCAAGGACGTGCCCCACGCCATCCGGCTGACGAAGTCGGGCACGTTCCTGCACGGCAACTACTGGGAGTCCCCGGACATCTTCGGCTCCGAGAACACCAGCCACGGCTGCATCGGGCTCCGCGACGTCAAGGGGGGCAGCTCGGACACCCCGGCCGGCTGGTTCTTCGAGCGGACGCTCGTGGGCGACGTCGTCGAGGTGGTCAACTCCACCGACACCACCGTCGCGCCGGACAACGGGCTCGGCGGCTGGAACCTCGGCTGGCCGCAGTGGAAGGCGGGCTCGGCCCTGCGCTGATCCCCGCCCCGGCGGGTGGGCCCCGGAGCCGACGCCTCCGGGGCCCACCCGCTGTCCTGACGTGGGGACTTGGGACGGAACGGTGACAATCCGGAGGGAGTTCTCCCCACCCGCGGTGTGATTGTCTTGCTGTGAGCGTGCACGGATGGCGCGCGGGGGTGCGGGCCATGGCGGGGCCAGGCCGTGCGAGGGGAGACGACCACAGTGAACGGGCAGCCGATATCGGGGTCATGGGCCGGTACGGGCGGGGAGCGGCGGGGGCGCGGAGCCCACGGACTCCTCGCACTGGTAGTCGGCGGGATGCTGCTCCTGGTGACCGCGTGCGGGGGCAGCGGGGCCGCGGCGGAGAAGGACGGCAAGGGCGCGGGTGCGAAGGCGGAGGACACCAGCGCCTCGGTGGCGGTGGTGACCATCGCGCCCAAGGACGGGGCGGACGACGTCGCGACCAGCGGGGCGCTGAAGGTCACGGCCGACCAGGGCAAGCTGACCACCGTCAAGGTGGTCGACCCCGAGGGCGGCGAGGTCAAGGGCGCGATCGCGAAGGACGGGCTCAGCTGGGTCCCCGACCGCCACCTGGCGGCCTCGACCAAGTACTCGGTGCACGCGGTCGCCAAGGACGCGAAGGGCCGGCAGTCGGCGAAGGACACCACCTTCACCACGCTGGTGCCGCAGAACACCTTCATCGGTCAGTACACGCCGGAGAACGGTTCGACCGTCGGTGTGGGCATGCCGGTCTCGATCCACTTCACCCGGGGCATCACCGACCCCGAGGCGGTCGAGAAGGCCGTCACGGTGACGGCGGAGCCCGCCGTCGAGATCCGGCCCCACTGGTTCGGCAACGACCGTCTCGACTTCCGTCCCGAGGAGTACTGGGCGGCCGGCACGAAGGTCACCCTCCGCCTCGACCTCGACGGGGTCGAAGGACGGCCGGGCGTCTACGGCAAGCAGGCCAAGACCGTGAAGTTCACCATCGGCCGCAGCCAGGTCTCCACGGTCGACGCGAGCAGCCACCGGATGAAGGTCGTCCGTGACGGCAAGCAGATCAGGGACATCCCGATCTCGGCGGGTGCCCCGGCCACGACCACGTACAACGGCCAGATGGTCATCAGCGAGAAGCTCAAGGTGACCCGCATGAACGGGGACACCGTCGGCTTCGGCGGCGAGTACGACATCAAGGACGTGCCGCACGCGATGCGCCTGTCGACCTCGGGCACCTTCATCCACGGCAACTACTGGGGCGGCTCCGGCATCTTCGGCACGACCAACACCAGTCACGGGTGCGTCGGCCTGCGCGACGTGCGCGGTGCCTGGGACAGCAAGACCCCGGCGGCCTGGCTCTTCGACAACTCGCTGATCGGCGACGTCGTCATCGTGAAGAACTCCAAGGACAAGGTGATCCAGCCGGACAACGGCCTCAACGGCTGGAACATGGACTGGTCGGAGTGGATCGCGTAGACCCACGGCGTCCGACGGGGCCCGGTGCTGTGACCAACGGCACCGGGCCCCGGTGCGTTAGCGCCGGTTAACCTGCCACCCATGACCGTAACCCTCGAAGTAAGTGACAACGTCGGGACGATCCGCCTGGACCGCCCGCCCATGAACGCCCTGGACGTCGCGGTCCAGGACCGGTTGCGCGAACTCGCCGAGGAGGCCGGCCGGCGCGACGACGTGCGCGCGGTGATCCTCTACGGCGGCGAGAAGGTGTTCGCGGCGGGCGCGGACATCAAGGAGATGCAGGCGATGGACCACACCGCGATGGTGGTGCGCTCCCGCGCCCTGCAGGAGTCCTTCACCGCCGTGGCGCGCATCCCCAAGCCGGTGGTCGCGGCCGTCACCGGCTACGCCCTGGGCGGCGGCTGCGAACTGGCGCTCTGCGCCGACTTCAGGATCGCCGCGGACAACGCCAAGCTCGGCCAGCCGGAGATCCTCCTCGGGCTGATCCCCGGAGCCGGCGGGACCCAGCGCCTCGCACGGCTCGTCGGACCGTCCAAGGCCAAGGACCTCATCTTCACCGGACGCCAGGTGAAGGCGGAGGAGGCGCTGGCGATGGGGCTGGTGGACCGTGTGGTGCCCGCGGCCGAGGTGTACGAGCAGGCGCACGCCTGGGCCGCCAGGCTGGCCCAGGGGCCCGCGCTGGCGCTCCGGGCCGCCAAGGAGTCCGTGGACGCCGGTCTGGAGACCGACATCGACACCGGCCTGACGGTCGAACGGAACTGGTTCGCGGGTCTGTTCGCCACCGAGGACCGTGAGAGGGGCATGCGCAGCTTCGTGGAGGAGGGGCCGGGCAAGGCGAAGTTTCTCTGACCGAGGGTGAGTTGCGCACACGGGAGCGCGGGTTCATCCCTGTGGGCGGATGAGCTGGACCTTAAGAGAACCTTAAGGTCCAGCACGCTGTGTGTCCGTGCAATTACCCGGCCCCTTGGTGTCGCCGCAGGTGGGTGCGGGTATTCGGGGCCCCATTCTGCCCCTGGCATATGCCGGAGAAGCAGCCCGGAATGACTGGTTCCGGGTAAGGGATTCTGCCGGAACGGTCACGGAGCGCGTTCCGTGCGGCCATGATGGTGGGCATGGCGGGCCTGGAGGATGTGGAACAGCCGCGACCGCGCATCGGCGCGACGGCGGCACGGTTGTCGTCGGCCGTCGAGGACGAACAGGCGTTCAAGGCGCTGGAGTTGTTCGGAAATCCGACGGAGGAGGAGGTCCGGCTGCCTTCCCGGCCCGAGTCGGCTGCCACCGCCCGTCGGATCACCTCGTGCGTGATGCTGCGCCAGTGGCAGCTGCCTCCGCAGACCGCCGAATACGGAGTGCTACTGGTCTCCGAGCTCGTGGGCAACGCGGTACGGCACACCGGTGCGCGTGTCTTCGGCCTGCGGATGCTCCGCCGGCGCGGCTGGATCCGGATCGAGGTGCGGGATCCCTCGCGGGGGCTGCCCTGCCTGATGCCCGTCCGTGAGACGGACGTCAGCGGACGCGGCCTCTTCCTGGTCGACAAGCTCTCCGACCGGTGGGGCGTGGACCTCTTACCCCGGGGCAAGACCACCTGGTTCGAGATGCGCGCCACCGACCGCTGAATGCAGAAACCCCCGGTCGGCCGGGGTCGCGGCGTGGCGGGGGTTTCTGAGGGGCCACGGAATGGGGGGTGTGTCCGCGGCCGCGCGGGGGACCTGGCTCGGGTCGGAGGAGGTCGTGTTCCGACTATGGCAGACGAGCGCCCTCGGATCCAAAAGGTCCAAATCGGTCAATGAGTGCCAAAGCGCGGCATTTCAGTTATGAATCGCAGGTGTGTTGGGTCACGTGCCTGGCATTTCCCGGCATGATGAGCCCTTCGCCGCGTGATTCCTGCGCCGCTCACCGTCCACGCGAAGGCGTGTACATGGAGACGGGCGGGCGGGGGCGGGCGCATGGGGACGAGCGGGCGGTGGGCGCGCGGGGCGCCTTCCGCCGGCGGGCCGGCTGCCGGCCTCCCGCGCGTCGCCCGCCGGACCCGCCGCCCGGGCGGGCGGATAATCTGACCTCCGTCATCAACGCTTAACGAAGGGGCGGAACAGTGGCGGACATCGAGTCGGCACGCACGGCATTCGACCGGTTCGACCAGAACGGGGACGGCCGCATCACGGCTGCCGAGTACAAGAGCGCCATGGCGCAGCTCGGTGACCCCTACGTCACCGAGACGGTCGCCCAGGCCGTCATCAACGCCCACGACGGAAACGGCGACGGTGAGCTCACCTTCGACGAGTTCTGGGCCTCGCAGAACAAGGGCTGACCCCGCACCGGGCCGGCTGGTGCCGGCCCGGCGCGACGGGCGGCCGGGCTACCTCAGGTAGACCAGGCCGTCGGTGGTCAGGGTGGGCCGGCCCTTGGTGCCGACCACCACGACCTTGACCGTGTGCTTGGCCGAGGCCGTCCAGGACTTCGTCCAGATCGCCTGCCGGTAGGCGGTGGCGGTGGACCTGAGGTCCACCGTCGCGGCCTTCACGCCGTCCACGTAGACGTACGCCTGCCCGGACGTCGAGGCCCGCGACACCACCCAGGCGACCGAGCGGCCGGTGAACGTCCAGGTGAGCGAGGCGTTCCTGGCCCCGCTGGTGTACGACTTCCCGCCCAGGTAGCTGGACGAGGACTTGGTGCTCCAGGTGCCGCTCCGCTTGGCGGAGGACTCCTGGAGGATCATCGGCGTACCGGTGACGGAGGCCGCCCCGCCGTTACCCGCGAGGTCGTAGGCCGTCATCTTCCAGCTCGTCGCCACGCCCGACTTGGCGGTGTGCGACGCGCTGGTGGTCGTCGGCCCGTACGTCCTGGCCACCGGCGCGGTCAGGCGGACGTCCCGCAGCTGCACCGCGTCGGCCGCCTTCCACTTCAGCGTGAGCGGGACGGCCGTGGTGTTCACCGTGCCGGTGCGCAGCGACAGGCCGGGCCTGGTGGAGAAGGAGGGTGCGGTCCGGTCGGCGATCACCGTCGCCGCCGCCGACACCGACGCCTTCCCCGACAGGTGGGTGGCCCGCACCTGCACGGAGTGGGTGCCGGGGGCCAGGGACGCCTTGGCCGACGAGGCCCCGCCGGCCGTGGTGGCGACGGACTTCCCGTCCACCAGCAGTTCGTACTTGGCGACGAACACGGAGGGCGTGGTCGCGGACCAGCCGACGGTGATGTCCGCCTTGGTGTGGTACCTGGTGCCCGAGAGCGTGGCACCGGTCACCGACCTGACGGTCAGTCCCGCCACGGGGCCGGCCGCGTAGCCGCGGATCGTGGGCAACTGCTGGTACAGGCCGGTGCCGGGGCACTGGGTGTTGAAGCCGTCACGGTGTCCGGAGACCGTGCTGAACGGGTAGGCGGTACCCGCGGTGAACTTCCTGCCCGCGTAGTTGCCGCCGTCCGCTCCGGCGACGAGTGAGGTCGTCGCCGAGGGGCTGACGCCGTACTGGCCGAGCTTCCACGCGGCGATCCTGGCCACCGCGGTCGTCGCCGGGGTCGCGGCCGCGGTGCCGGTGTACGTGCCGATGACGGCTATGCCCGCGGTCTCCCGGTTGAAGCCGTAGGTGTGCGCGCCCATCACGGCGCGGTCCACCCCGCCCTTGCGGCCCTCGAAGACGGTGCCGCACTTGTCGACGACGAAGTTGTAGCCGAGGTCCTTCCAGCCGTTCGACTGCACGTGGAAGGCGTGCAGCCCTCGTACGATCGCGGCGGAGTCGGCGCAGGAGTACGAGTTCGTCTGCGCGGTGTGGTGCACGAACACGGCCTTCACCGTGTCCATGTAGTCGGGTGACTCGTCGTTGAGGGATTCGTCGGCGTGCCATCCCGCCCGGGTGACGATCGGCGGCTTCGGTGCGGTGGAGGGCAGCGGGGGCGGAAGGGTCGCGGTCGGGCCGGTGGTGGGCGTCGGGGACCCGGAGGGTGCCGGGGGAGCCGTGGTGCCGCTGGGCTCCGCACCGGCTGACGGGTCGTCCGTGGGATCGGTGCCGGGTTCCCCGGCGGGCGGTGCGGTCGTCTCCTCGGTGTCCGGTTCCGTGGGTGCTCCGGACGGCGCGGAGGCGGACGGTCCGTCGGTGGGGTCGTCCACGGGATCGTCCGCGGGGCCGTCGGACGGTTCCTCGGTGCGATCGACGGCGTAGGCGGCCGGCTCGCCGGCGGAGCCCGAGGGCGTGCCGGGGTCCACGGTCTCGAGCCGCAGCCCGGCGGGGAGCGCGGAGGACGACCCCCGCGCGGCCGAGACACGGACCTCGACGCCGTCGGACGGCCCGACCCACCGGGGTTCGGTGGTCCCGCGGACCCCGGGCCGGCCTGCCTCCGTACGTCCGTCGACCTCCGCGTCGACGGGCAGCCAGGCCGACCACCCGCCGGTCCGGACGGACCGGGTGCGTGCCTCGACGGTGCCGTCGACCCTGGCCGAGGGGTCGGTCCAGGTGACACCGAGCATGCTGAACGGTTCGGTGCTCTCCCGCCGCAGGGTCGCGGCCGAGCCGTCGCCCGACACCTTCAGGGCGTCGTGCCGCACCTCGGTCCGTGCCGGACCGGACGTGGCGCCGATGCCGTCGGGCACGTCCGATGTTCCGGTCACCCCCTCGAACACCAGAACGCCCGTCACGGCCGCCGCCGCGACGGCGGCCGTGACCCATATTCTTCGCTTCACTCGCACCTGGGGTCCCCGAGGATGATGACTGCCCTGCCGGCAGTGCTGAGGATGTGACCGGCCTTCGGCGGGTCCTCCGCATGATCCTCGCGGATCCTTCACATCCTGTCCCGGGATTCAGGACTCGACCTGGTCACGATCGTCCGGTCGGTGCGGTCCGGGTGAAGGTCTTGGACCGCACCGACTCGTACGACGGCATCCCCCCGGGGCTCAGCCCACCGCCGAGTGGAACTCCCTGCGGAGGGCGGTGATGCCGTCGCCCTCCCGGGACGGGTGGACGCGGTTGGTCAGGAGCACGGCGTACCGGTTCGTGGCGGGGTCGATCCACAGACTGGTGCCCGTGAAGCCGGTGTGGCCGTACGAGTCCGGACCGAAGGCCGGGCCGACGGGGGAGCCGGACGGGTCCTGGCCCTGCCAGGCCAGGGCCCGGCGGAGGTTGAGGCCGTCCGTGTGCGGCGCGGTCATCAGGGCGTACGTCTCCGGGCGCAGCAGCTCGCGGGCTCCGCCGGCCAGGCAGACGGCGAGCCGCTCGGTGTCGGCGAGCGTCGCGAAGAGCCCCGCGTGGCCGGCGACACCGCCGAGGACGACGGCGTTCTCGTCGTGCACCTCTCCGATGACGGTCCTGCCCCGCCAGGGGCACCGTTCGGTCGCCACCGCGCGGTGCCGGTCCGCGGGCGCCGTGCCGAAGCGCAGGTCCGTCAGGCCGAGGGGTGTGCACACCAATTCGGACACCAGGGCGTCGAGGCCCCGGCCGGCCGCCTGTTCGGCGATGAGGCCGAGGAGGATGAAGCCCTGGGAGGAGTACTCGACCCGGGTGCCCGGCGCCGAGCTCAGCGGGAGCGGGCCGAGCGCGGTCAGCAGGGATTCCCGGGTGGGGTGGTCGCGGTACATCGGGACCCGCCCCGGCATGCCCGAGGTGTGGGACAGCAGGGCGGCGACGGTCAGTCCGGCCTTGTCGGTGTGCCGGTAGCGGGGGAGGAGTTCACCGACGGTGCCCTCCAGGGACAGCGCGCCGCGCTCGGCCAGTGCCATGACGACCAGTCCCACCACGGGCTTGGTGACCGATGCCAGATCCCACAGGTCCGTGCCGTCCAGCCCGGGGCCGCCCCAGCTCCTGGTGCCCAGCAGGCCCCGGTCCGCCGGGCCGTCGGCGGACCCCACCGACCAGGCCGCGCCCGAGTAGAGGCGCCGCTCCCTGCCCCTGGCGAGGACCGCGGCGCGTCCGTCCGGGCCCGCCGCCGTCTCCGGTGCGCCGCTCACAGCTCCGGCCCTCCGTCCGCGGCGGGCAGCACGTCCCGGGCCAGCATCAGCCGGGTCCGGCCGGCGGAGCCGAGCCCGGCGGAGACCGAGCGGGCGGCCGCCCGCACCATCGGGCCGTACAGCTCGACGCCCGCCCGGTCCAGGGTGAACACCAGGCCGGTCAGGGTGACAGCCCCGACCGGCCTGCCCTCCTCGTCCCGCACCGCCGCGGCGAGCGCCCTGCGGTCCTCCTGCTCGTACTGGTCGTCCAGCGCGTAGCCGTGCTCCGAGGCGGCGGCGATCGCATCCCGCAACTCGGCCGCCGGGACCGGCAGATGAAGCCCTCCGGCGTCCGCCGCGTCGAAGGCCCGCCCGGTCTCCGCGGGAGGCAGTGCGGCGAGCATCGCGAGTCCCGGAGCGGAGAGCAGCAGCGGGGCGCGGGAGCCCGGGCGCATCTCCAGCGCGTACTCGCGGGCCGGTTCGGACACCTCCAGGCAGATCGCGGCGTCGCCGTCGCGCACGGCGTAGTGCGCCGGCAGGCCCGTGCGGGAGCGCAGTTCGGCCAGCACCGGCCGGATCGTACGCAGCCCGGGACCGCTGTCGAGCGCCGCCGCGGACAGGCCGAGCAGGCGCGGGCCGGCCTGGTAGCTCCCGCCCGCGGCCGGTTCGACGTACCCGGAGGCGGCGAGGCTCCGCAGCAGGCGGTGCACGGTCGGTTTGGCGAGTCCCGTACGGCGGGCCAGATCGGCCAGGCGGTGCGGCGCTCCCGTCTCGACCAGCGCGGACAGCACCTCCATCGCCTTGTCCACCGGGCCCATGACGGACTGTTCGGCAGCGCGGCCCGCAGGCGGCTGCTCCTCGGAACGGCTATTGACCGGTTTCCCCATGTCGCTTAGCTTACCCCCACTGCATTCCATCTGCCGGAACGGATGTGTTGTTCAATGGAACGAATACGTGGAGGGCGGATCGGGGACCGCAGTCGCCCCTCCCGCCGCACGGTCCTGCGGTACGGCGGGGCGATGCTCCCGGCGATCGCCGCACCGGCACTGCTCACCGGCTGCGGAACCGACCCCGCGGCCGGTGCCGGCAACGTCCTGCGGGTCTCCCAGACGGGCGATCCCAAGACGATGGACCCGCAGAAGCAGGGCGACATGATCTCGATGAACGCCCTGATCAACATCTTCGACACCCTCACCGCGCGGGGACGTGACAACACCCTGGTCCCCCGGCTCGCCCTGTCCTGGAAGGCCGTCTCCCCGAAGGTGTGGCGCTTCCGGCTGCGGCCCGGGGTCACCTTCCACAACGGCGAACCCTGCGACGCCGCCGCCGTGCGCTTCAGCATCGAGCGGCTCCTCGACCCGGCGACCAAGTCGCCCATCGTGGAACTGCGTTACGTCGAGGGCGTCACCGTCGTCGACCGGCTCACCGTGGACCTCCACACCACCGTCCACGACCCGATCCTGCCCGACAAGGTGTCCCTCTTCGGGGGCGTCGTCGTCCCGCCGCGCCACCTCGCCGAGGTCGGCGACCAGGGCTTCGCCGCCCACCCGGTGGGGACCGGGCCCTTCGCGTTCGGCAGCTGGAAGCGCGACCACGAACTGCGTCTGCGCGCCCACGACCACCACTGGGAGGGCCGGCCCTCCGTCGACGAACTCGTCTTCAGCCCCGCCCCGAACCCCTCCTCCGCCCTCGCCGCGCTCCAGAGCGGCCAGGTGGACCTCGTCGCCGGGCTCACCCCCGACGCGGCCCAGCAGCTCGACGGCTACACCGGGGTCCGCCTCGACCACCACACCGGGATCCGCACCGCGTACCTCTCCCTCGACACCCTGACGGAAGGCCCGCTCCAGGACCGCAGGGTGCGACAGGCGCTCAACCACGCCGTCGACGTACCGATGCTCATCAAGGCGGTCCTCGGCGGCAAGGCCACCGAGGTCCCGGCGATGATCCCGCGGGGCGCCTTCGGGTTCGACGAGACCGTCGCCCCCTTCACCCGCTCCGTCGCCAAGGCGCGCGCCCTGCTCGCCGAGGCCGGGCACCCCGACGGGATCCGGACCACGCTCACCGCGTCCAACGTGGACGCCAACGTCGCCGAGGCGATCGCCGGGCTCCTGGACCGCGCCGGAATCCACGCGAAGGTCGACCTGCTGGACCCCGGCACCTACGCCCAGCGCCTCACCTCCGACAACCACGGAGCGCTCGGCCCGATGTACCTGGCCGCGTCCACCGTCTGGACCCTGGACGGCGAGAGCATGATCCAGTCCAACGTGCGCAGCGACCGGCGCCAGAGCCGCTGGCACAGCGCCGAGGCCGACCGGCTCGTCGACCTCGAGGAACTCTCCGTCGAGCCCGCGACCCGGCAGAAGGCGTTCTCCGCGCTGCAGCGGCTCATCAAGACGGAGGCGCCCTTCGTCCCCCTCTACCAGATCGACAACATCTACGCCCGCAACACCAGGCCCCGCTGGACCCCAGGCTTCGCCGGCGTCCTGGACATGGCGAGCGCGGAGGTCACCCGATGAGCACCCTTCCCGCTCCCGCCCCGGGCGAAGTCGCGGCCCGGGCCGCCGTACCCCGGCACGCGGCGCTCCGCATCCTCCGCACGGTGGCCTCCCGCATCGGCACCGCGCTGCTCGTCCTGCTGTGCACCGCGACCGTCGCGTTCTTCCTGGTGCGGCTCTCCGGAGACCCCGTCAAGGTCCTGCTCCCACCGGACGCCACGGCCGGGCAGGAGAGCGCACTGCGCCACAGCCTCGGCCTCGACCGCCCGCTGCTCACCCAGTACCTCGACTACCTGTGGGGCATCCCCCGCCTCGACTTCGGCGACTCCCTCTTCTACAACCAGCCGGTACGCGCCGTCCTCGCCGACCGCATCCCCGCCACACTCCTGCTGGCCGCCGCCGCGCTCGTCGTCACCCTCGTCGTCGCCCTGCCCGCCGGAACCCTCGCCGCGATGCGCCGTGGCAGGGCCACCGACCGGACCGTCATGACCGGGGTGCTGCTCGGCCAGTCCACCCCGCCGTTCTGGATCGGCATCCTGTTCATCCTGGTCTTCGCCGTCGGCCTGCACGCCCTGCCCGCGTCGGGCTACGGGACCTTCGCCAACCTCGTCCTGCCCGCCGTGACCCTCGCCGTCTACTCCGTCGCCGTCGTGGCCCGGCTGCTGCGCTCCTCCCTCATCGACGTACTGAGCTCCGACCACATCCGCACCGCGCGGGCCAAGGGGTTCGGCCCCTTCAAGGTCGTCCTCAGGCACGGGCTGCGCAACGCCTCCCTGCCCGTCGTCACCGTCGTCGGCCTGGAGGTCGGAAGCCTCCTCGGCGGCGCCATCCTCACCGAACAGGTCTTCTCCTGGCCGGGGGTCGGACAGCTCACCATCGAGGCCATCTCCAACCGCGACTTCCCCCTCGTCCAGGCCACCGTGCTGCTGTTCGCCGCCACCTTCGTCGTGGTGAACCTGCTCGTCGACCTCTCCTACAGCCTCCTCGACCCGAGGGTGAGGACCTCCCGATGACCACCGTGACCCCGGCACCCGCCGAAACCCCCGCTCCCGCCTCACCGGCCCCCGCGCACCGGACCGCCGCACTGCGCACGCTGCTGCGGAACCGGCTCGCCGTGGCGGCCCTCGCCTTCCTCGCACTCGTCGTGGTCTGCGCCCTGTTCGCCCCGCTGATCGCGCCCGCCGACCCCAACGCCCAGAACCTGCTGGAGCGGCTCCAGCCCCCGGCCTGGCAGCACGGCGGCAGCACCGCCCATCTCCTGGGTACCGACCAGCTCGGCCGTGACCTGCTCTCCCGGGTCATCCACGGCACCCGGGTCTCACTGCTCGTCGGCGCCGGGGCGGCCCTGCTCGCGGGGGTCATCGGAACCCTCATCGGCCTCGCCTCCGGCTACTTCGGAGGCGCCGTCGACCGCGTGCTCATGCGCATCGCCGACGTCCAGCTCGCCTTCCCCGCCATCCTGCTCGCCCTCGCGATCGTGGGCTTCCTCGGCTCCGGACTCTGGTACGTCATCCTCGTCCTCGGGGTGACCGGCTGGGTGTCGTACGCCCGCGTGGTGCGTTCCGAGGTGCTGTCCCTGCGCACCCGGGACTTCATCACCGAGGCGCGGGCCATCGGCGTCGGCGACGCCGCGATCATGCGCCGCCACCTGCTCCCCAACGTGATGGCGCCGCTCGCCACCATCGGCACCCTCCACGTCGCCGCCGCCGTCGTCGCCGAGGCATCCCTCAGCTACCTCGGCCTCGGCGTCCCCAAGGAGACCGTGACCTGGGGCTCGATGCTCGCCGACGGGCAGCTCTACCTCGGCACCGCCTGGTGGGTCGCCGTCTTCCCCGGCGTCGCACTCATGCTCACCTCCCTCGCCGTCAACATCACCGGCGACGCCCTGCGCGACGTCGCGGACCCGAAGGCCTACCGCCGATGACCTCCAACACCTCTGCGGCGCCGGTCCTCGAGATCCAGGACCTGCGCGTCGACTTCCGCCTCTCCACCACCACCGTCCACGCGGTACGCGGTGTCAGCTTCTCCGTCGCCCCGGGGGAGACCCTCGCCGTCGTCGGCGAATCGGGCAGCGGCAAGTCCGCGACCGCGCTGTCAGCGCTCCGCCTCAACCCGGAGCCGCCCTGCGTCTACGCCGGCGGCCGGATCCTCCTCGACGGGAAGGACCTCCTCACCCGGAGCGAACGCGAACTCGGACGCATCAGGGGCGCCGAACTGTCCATGATCTTCCAGGATCCGATGACCAGCCTCGACCCGCTGCAGCGCATCGGCAGCCAGATAGCCGAGGTGCTGCGGCACCACGGGGACCACACCCGGGCCGAAGCCAGGGCGGCCGCCCTCGCCGCCCTCGACGAGGTGGGCATCCCTGACCCCGAACTCCGCTACCGGCAGTACCCCCACGAGCTCTCCGGCGGCCTCCGGCAGCGCGTCATGATCGCCGCCGCGCTCGTCGCCCGGCCCCGCGTCCTCATCGCCGACGAACCCACCACGGCACTGGACGTCACCGTGCAGCGCCAGATCCTCGACCTGCTCGTCGACCTCCAGCAGCGGCACGGCATGGCGGTCGTCCTCATCACCCACGACCTCGGCGTCGTCGCCGAGACCGCCGACCGCGTGGTCGTGATGCACCACGGCGAGGCGGTCGAGAGCGGCGACGTCCACGACGTCTTCGCCCGCCCCCAGGACCCGTACACCCGTCAGCTGCTCGACGCGACACCCCGACTGGAGACCGCCGGATGACCGCCACCACCGCGCCTCTGCTCGAACTCGAAGCGCTGCGGAAGGAGTTCGACGGCAAGGCCGCCGTCGACGACGTCAGCCTCAGCGTCCGCGAGGGGGAGACCCTCGCCCTCGTGGGCGAGTCGGGCTGCGGCAAGACGACGCTGACCCGGCTGCTGCTGCGCCTGCTGGAACCCACCTCCGGCAGCGTGCGCTTCGACGGTACGGACCTCTCCGGCCTCGACAAGGGCGCGATGCGCGCGGTCCGCCGCCAGATGCAGGTCGTCCTGCAGGACCCCTACTCGAGCATGAACCCGCGGCTCAGGATCGCCGACATCGTCGCCGAGCCCCTCGTCACCCACGACCCGCGGGCGCGGGGCAGGCGCGGGCGCGCCTACGCCCGGCAGCGCGCCGGTGAACTGCTCGTCGCCGTCGGGCTCGACGACACGATCCTGGACCGCTACCCGCACGAGTTCTCCGGCGGCCAGCGCCAGCGCATCTCCATCGCCCGCGCCATCGGGCTCGAACCCCGGCTCGTCGTCCTCGACGAACCGACCAGCGCGCTCGACGTGTCCGTCCAGGCCCGCGTCCTCGACCTGCTCACCGACCTCCAGCAGCGCCTCGGCCTCACCTACGTCTTCGTCAGCCACAACCTCGCCGTCGTCCAGCAGGTCGCCGACCGGGTGGCCGTCATGCGCGGCGGCCGGATCGTCGAGACGGGCACCGCGCACCAGGTCTTCACCGCCCCCGCGCACCCCTACACCCGGCAGCTCCTCGACGCCGTACCCGTCCCCGACCCGACGAAGGCCCGCAGGGCCCGGCGCTCCGCCCCCGGCAGGACTGCCGGAGCGGTGGCCGGCCCGGCCACCGCTCACGACGGCACCGCATGACGCCCCGCCTACCTGCCGGACAGCACGAGCCCCGCACCCCCGAGGAGGGCGACATCGTCCACGGCGGCCTCGCTCACCACCACCCGGGGAAGCTCCCCGCCGCCCAGCGCACCCGCGCGCAGCCCCGCCTCGACCAGGGCGCGGAACGGCTCCCCGCCCTCACGGGCCTCCCCGTGCAGGACGAACAGGCCGCACGCGAACAGCTGCTGCACCGTCGCGAGACCCAGCACCAGATTCTCCGCGTACTCCGCGACCAGCCGTCGGGCCGCCCCCTCGCCGGACGCCACCAGCGCACCGAGCGAGGCGTCCCCGGCGAGGCCCAGCGCCCCCGCCCGCCCGCGCAGCCAGCGGGTGGTGGCCACCGCCTTCCAGCAGCCCCTGCGCCCGCAGGTGCACGGCTCACCACTGGCCGAGACGGTCATGTGCGCCCCACTGCGTCCGCCCTCGGGGGCCAGCACCTCGCCGTCGTACAGGATGCCCACCCCGAGGACCTCGCCCGTCGACACCGAGGCGAAGGAACGCCGGCCACGGCCCGGCCCGAACCAGCGGTCACCGAGCACCTGCACCCTGGCGCGGTGCTCGACGCGCACCGGCGCCCCGGTCAGCTCCTCCAGCCGCGCGGTCACCCCGTACCCCCGCAGCGCCGGCGCCTCGTCGACCTCGATCACCCGGCCGCCGGCCGGATCCACCACTCCCGCCGCCGCGACACCGATCCCGGACGGCCGGCGCTCCTCGAACACCGCCGCCACCCGGGCGAGAGCCTCGTCGACCCCGGAGGGCGACGGGGACGCCGCGTCGAAGACCGCCTCGGCCCGGGCGAGCACCGTCCCCGCGCGGTCGAGCAGCGCCGCGCGGACCCGGCCGGGCAGCAGCTCCACGGCCCCCAGCGTGCGGGGAACGGCCCGCACCTCCGGACCCGGCACAGGGTCCGGCACCAACCGCAAGGGAGAACGTTCATGAGCCATACGCCGACTCTGCCACGCCCGAGTTCCGGGGAGACAGCCGCATGAGCGACCGGAACCTGACCGAAACCACCTGGCGGGACGTCAGGGAGTCGGCGCCCGGGTCCATCGCGCTCCTCCCGATCGGCTCCCAGGAGCAGCACGCCGAGCACCTGCCGATGGGCACCGACACCCTCCTGGCCGACGCGGTGGTGGACCGGGCACTCGCCCTGCTGGACGAGGAGGCCGCCGACGGCGCGCCGTCCCTCGTCCGGCTGCCGACGCTGCCGTACGGGCACAGCCCGCACCACCTGTTCGCGGCGGCGCTGACCCTGTCCGCCGACACCCTGGGTGCCGTACTCGGCGACGTGCTCGACTCCCTCGCCGCCTGCGGATACCGCCGCGTCCTCGTGGTCAACGGCCACGGCGGCAACGACGAGATCATGAAGCTCGCCGTCAAGCGCTTCGCCCTGCGTGCCGAGGTCACGGCCGCCGCCTGCTCGTACTGGACGGTGACCAGCGGGGAGGAGGACGGCGGACGCCCCGACGTGACCCCCGGGCACGCGGGCTGGTTCGAGACCTCCCTGATGCTCGCCGCGCACCCCGGCCTGGTGCGCACCCCGGTACCCGCGAGGCAGCCCGTGGACCCGCCGCCGCTGTTCGACCGCCCGCCCTACCCGGGCCTCACCGTCGAACGGCACGGCGAGTGGGAACGCGTGGGCGGCTCCACCGACGACGCCTCCACCGCCGACGCCGCACACGGACGCCGGCTCCTCGACGACCGCGCCCGCGGCCTCGCCCGCGCCGTGCTGGCCTTCGACGCCGCCACCCGCCGACAGCCCTGACCCACGCCCTCCGGCACCCACCGCAACTCCGCACCGAACGAGGAACCCGCATGAAGATCACCGACGTAGACGTCCACGTCGTGAACCTGCCCCTGGTCAACCCCTTCACCAGCTCCTTCGAGACCAAGACCGGGGAGACCCGCACCGTCGTCCGCATCCGGACGGACACCGGTGCGGAGGGCTGGGGCGAGACCATGTGGGGCCGGCCCGTCGCCGCCATCGTGAAGAACATCGCGGAGGACCTCATCGGGATGAGCCCCTTCGCCCTGGAGGCCTTCCACCGCAAGCAGCACATGGTCCCCTTCTTCTACGGCTACCTGGGATACGCCGCCATCGCCGCCCTCGACGTCGCCTGCTGGGACGCCATGGGCAAGGCCACCGGCCAGTCCGTCACCGACCTCCTCGGCGGCCCCGTCCGCGACGAGGTCCCGCTCACCGCCCTCATCACCCGGGCCGACGCCCCCGGCGCCCGGCCCGCCGACCTGCCCGCCCAGCTCGCCGAACACACCCTGCGGGTCGTGACCGAGGGAGGCTTCCAGGCCGTCAAGCTCAAGGGCACCAAGGACGTCCAGGGCGACGTCGCGATCCTGCGCGCCCTGCGCTCCGCACTGCCCGAGGTCAGCCTGCGCGTCGACCCCAACGCCGCCTGGTCCGTCCCCGACTCCGTCCGGGCCGGCATCGCCCTGGAGGAGCTGGACCTCGAATACCTGGAGGACCCCTGCGTCGGCATCGAGGGCATGAGCCAGGTCCGCGCCAAGGTCCGCATCCCGCTCTGCACCAACATGTGCGTCGTACGCTTCGAGGACTTCGCGCCCGCCGTGCGCCTGGGCGCCGTGGACGTCATCCACGGGGACGTCTACAAGTGGGGCGGCATAGCGCCCACCAAGGCCCTCGCCGCGCACTGCGAGACCTTCGGGCTCGGGATGAACCTGCACAGCGGCGGGGAACTCGGCATCGCCACCGCCGCGCACCTGGCCGTCGTCGCCAGCACGCCCGTGCTGTCCCGCGCCATCGACTCCATGTACTACCTGCACGCCGACGACATCATCGAGCCGCTCACCTTCGAACACGGCAGCCTGCGCGTCCCGTCCGGCCCCGGGCTCGGCGTCACCGTCGACGAGGACAAGCTCCGCCACTACGCCGAGGTCAACGCCCGCGAAGGAGACCTGACCCGATGAGCACCACCACCCCCGACGCCCGGCGCGCCGTCCGTACCGACCGGGCACCCGCCCCCGCCGGCGCCTACAGCCAGGGGATCACCGCAGGCCCCTACCTCTTCACCTCGGGCTTCGGCCCCCAGGACCCGGAGACCGGCGCCGTCGCGGACACCGTCGAGGAGCAGACGGCCCAGGTCCTGCGGAACGTCGGCGCCGTACTGCAGGCCGAAGGGCTCGGCCTCGGCGACGTCGTCAAGGTCACGGCCCACCTCCAGCACCTGCGCCGGGACTTCGCCGCCTACGACGCCGTGTACCGCGACTTCTTCCCCGCTCCGCACCCCGTCCGCACCACCGTCGGGTCCGACCTGATGGACATTCTGGTGGAGATCGACGTGGTGGCGCTGAGGACCGGGGAAACGGCCAAGTCCTCGGGATGACGGGGGTGTTCCCACCTGGTCCGAGACCGGTAACAGTGATCGGCGACGCGTGGCCGGCCGACCGCACGGCTGGCTACGCTCGCCGGCGTAATCGCAGCTCCACCACCGGAAGGACAGCTCAGTGAGAAGAGCATTGACCGCGCTCGTCATATCCGCGACGGCCGTGGCGGGGTTCATGGCGACCGCCGGACCCGCGTCGGCGGCGTCGGAGACCCGTTGGGGGTGCAAGGCGAAGTTCTACGCGATGGACGTCGACTAGGGAGGCGGTACGGCTTACTCGTCCTGCCCGAGCCTCCCCTCCAACCGCGTCCACGCGGTCCAGCTCTACTGCGCGGGCAAGTACGCGGGCATCGGCCCGTGGGTCAAGCGCGGCAAGCTCTCCACCAACCACTGCCCGGGAGGCGTCAAGGCCACGGCGGCCTACGTGATCTCCATCACGACGTCGTAACGCGGCACCGCCGGGCGCACCCCGGTCCGCTCACCGGACCGGGGTACGCCCGGCGGTCCGCGCCCCGGGCGCGACCCGTAGCGCGGTGAGCCGCTCGTCGAGGAGCGGGGCCAAGGCCGCCGCGTACGCCTCCGCGACATGGCTGTCGTCCCGGTAGACCAGGGTGTTCCCCACCGCCACGGGGCAGCCGCCGGCGTCGGTGCACAGCCACGGCGCGGGGTCGATCACCGCCGCGCCCGACGAGCGAGCCGCGTCGCGGACCGCCTTCCTGCGCCCGGGGTCCTCGATCGCCTCGGGCAGGCTGTTCGCGCAACGCCGCAGGTCCATCGGATGGGAGGCCGCGCAGTCGACCGCGTCCGCGCGCGGCCAGGGGGTGTCCAGCAGCACTGCGACTCCGGCCCCCGACCTCCGGATCGCACCGAACGTCTCCCCGAACCCTTCGGCCCACTGCCGGACGGGGTCTGCCGCCGGCCGCGTGGCGTCGCCCGCCTCGGAGGACGAGACGACCACCAGCGCGGGGTGGACCGCGCCGATCCTCGCGAGCACCCGGTGACGCCAGATGTCGCAGGACGTGTACGGCGCGCCGGAGTGCACGGTGGTGACCTCGGCCGGCTTGCAGGATGCCTTCGTCAGCGACACCAGCTTCCAGTGGTGCACGGACGCGAGGCGGTCGAGCGCGGGGAACCACTGGGCTGCGTGGGAGTCCCCGAAGAGCACGACGACCTGGTCGGATGCGGGGTCCCCGTAGACGCACGGCGGTGTGCTGACGCTCTCGTAGCCGACGTGGCAGCCGTCTGCGTAGACCTTCGCCTCGGACGCCTTGACCGAGGTCAGGCCCGGGGTGAGATTTCCGGGCAGGCTGTCACCGGAGGACTCCAGGAGTTCTCGCAGCCGGGCCGCGGGATCAGGGGCGTCCGCCAGCTCCCGGGCCGGCACCGGCGCTGCCCGGCCCGAGCCGACCGCCGGCGGGAAGAGGGACGCCGTCAGGGCGGTCACCGCCGCGAGGGCCGACAGGCAGGCCCCGAGGGCCAGCGCACGGCCGTGCCGTCCGCGGAGGGCGGGGTGGAAGCGCACTGGGTTCTCCACCAGCCGGGCCGTGGCCCAGGCCGGCAGCAGGGCGAGCACCGCGAGCAGCAGCGCCGTGCGCACGCCCGTCGGCCCGTCCAGCACGCCCGGGCCGATGACCAGCAGCGGCCAGTGCCACAGATACCAGCTGTAGGAGAGCCCGCCGAGCAGTACGGCGGGCCGCAGGCCGAGCAGCCGCCCGGCCCCGTACGGCCCGGGTACGCAGCCCCCGGCGAGTACCAGCACGGTCCCGAGCACGGGCAGCAGGGCGTAGTACCCGGGGAAGGCCGTGCCGTCGTCGAAGAGGACGGCGGACAGCAGGACGGACGCCAGGCCGGCCCAGCTCAGCACGGCCGCGGCCGGCACCGGCAGCCGGCCCAGCCGGGCGGCGGACAACGCGAGCAGCGCCCCGGCCCCGAGCTCCCAGAAGCGGGTGTGCGAACCGAAGTACGCCCATGACGCCGGGCCGTCCATCGCCCAGACGCTCATCCCGAGCGACACCCCGCACAGCAGGCCGAGCACCACCGCCGTGGTGCGCCGCCGGCGCGACAGCCGCCAGGTGGCCAGCAGCAGAAGGGGCCACACGAGATAGAACTGCTCCTCGACGGCCAGGGACCAGAAGTGCTGGAAGGGCGACGGAGGGCTTCCCTCGGCGAGGTAGTCGGTGCCGTCGACGGCGAGCCTGAGGTTCAGGACGTACAGGGCACTGCCCACCGCGTCCAGGACGTACTCCTGGAAGCGGACCTTGGACAGGAACAGCCAGGAGCCGGCCAGCGTGACCACGATGACGACCGTCGCCGCGGGCAGCAGCCGCAGCGCCCGCCGGGCGTAGAAGCCCCCGACGGACATCCGGCCGGTGGCGGACAGTTCGCGCAGCAGCTGCGAGGTGATGAGGAAGCCCGAGACGACGAAGAAGACGTCCACCCCGGCGTAGCCCCCGGCGACCGGGCCGACGCCGGCGTGCGAGAGGACCACCATGGTCACGGCCAGGGCGCGCAGCCCCTGGATGTCGGCCCTGGGCGAGTGCTTCGGCACCGGGTGGGCGGACACCGGTGGCCCGGCCGGACGGGAGGGTGGGCGCACCACCGGGGTGTACGTCTTCACACGCTGTCCTCGTGTCTGCGACGGGCAGGCGGCGCGGGCCGGCGGTCCGTCCGTCTCGTCGATGTACCAGCCACCGGAATTCACCGCGCTGACGTACGGGTGAATCGAACATGCCCGTCGAACAAACAGGGCGTCACAGCACTGCGGGCCGGGCGCGGAGCGCGCCCGGCCGGATCGTCCTCCGTGCCCGTCCAGGGGGCCGGGACCGGTGTGACGTGGGCGGTCGAGCCGCCGCACCGGTGTCCGGTCCGTAGAGGTCATGGGCGCCGCATGGGCGCAGGGCGCGGAGCCCGCCCGCCCGGGTTTCTCCTCCGCCGTGCCGGCGTGCGGGACCGGGTGGTCCCGAAGGTGTCCGCGACATGTCACGGCTCGGTCATCGCGGCGGCCCGGGGGCCGTTCCTGCCGCACCCTGGTCCCACTTGTGTCGTACCAGGGGGGAACCATGCGTATCCGCATCACCACGGCGGCCGTCGTCGCCGTAATAGCCGTCGCCGTCGTGGGCTGCAGCGGCGACAAGGATGACGACAGCGCGGCCGGCACCACCAGCAGTGCCGAGCCCATGGCGTCGGCCGCCGCGGACGGCGGCGAGGCCGCGGGCACGGGCATTCCGCCCGAGCCCACCGGCGCCGAGCGCGACGCCGTCCTCGCGGCCGTACGCGACGTCGACGGCAGGCTCACCCATGACGAGGACAAGGCCGTCGACGCGGCCCGCAACCAGTGCGCGGCCCTCGACGGCGGCGCGAAGGACCCCGACCACAGCGCCGCACAGCGGTTCTCCTACGACGGTGTCACCCTGACGGACGAGGACGGGAGCCACATCAACTTCGGGCTGCGCGGGACGTTCTGCCCCGAGTCCTGACCCCACCCGCCGGTGCCCGCGTCGCCGTCCGCCTGGACACCGCCGCCGCCCGGACGGCGTCCTGAGGACTTCCCGCGGGACGCGGGAAGCCCCCCCACCCGGCACGGGTGGGGGGGCTTCCCGGGGGCCACGTGCGGCCCCTCGGGCCGTGCGCTCGCTCCCTCAGGCCTTGCGCTGCATGTCCCGGCGTGCCGGGTTGCCCTGCTCAGCCGCCTTGGGGTCCTTCTCCCCGGCCTTCGCGCGCACACCCTCCTCGACGCGCTTGCCCAGCGTGCTATCGACGTTCGACCAGTACGTGAACGCCCGCTTCAGGATCGGTTCGCTCACGCCGTTCAGCAGGTGGCCGACGATGTTGTCCACCAGCCGGTCCCGGGCGGCGTCGTCCAGGACCTCGCGGACCATGGTGCCCGCCTGGCCCCAGTCGTCGTCCTCGGCGTGGTCGACGTAGGCGCTCCGCGTGATCTCGCCGTCGGCGTACCAGCTCGGCGGGGTGCCGTAACGCTCCGTGTCGGCTGCCGGGCCGCCCTTGGAGTTCGGGGCGTAGACCGGGTCGGTGGTCTTCCGGTACGCCATCGCCCCGTCCTTGGAGTACGAGTGGACCGGCACGACGGGGGCGTTCACGGGAAGCTGCTGGTAGTTGCCGCCGATGCGGTGCCGGTGCGCGTCCGCGTAGGAGAACAGCCGCGCCAGGAGCATGCGGTCCGGGCTCGGCCCGATGCCCGGGACGAAGTTGTTCGGCTGGAACGCCGCCTGCTCGATCTCGGCGTGGTTGTCCGTGGGGTTCCGGTCGAGCGTCATCCGCCCCACCTCGATCAGCGGGTAGTCGCCGTGCGGCCACACCTTGGTCAGGTCGAACGGGTTGAAGCGGTAGTCCTTCGCGTCCTCGTACGGCATGACCTGCACGTACAGCGTCCAGCTCGGGTACTCCCCGTCGCGGATGTGCTCGAAGAGATCACGCGTGTGGTAATCCGTGTCCGCGGCGGCCATCTGGTCGGCCTCGTGCTGGGTGAAGGTCTCGATGCCCTGGTCGGTCTTGAAGTGGTACTTCACCCAGAACCGCTCGCCCGACGCGTTGATCCACATGTACGTGTGCGAGGTGTAGCCGTTCATGTGGCGCCATGTGCGCGGGATGCCGCGGTCGCCCATCAGCCAGGTGACCTGGTGCGCCGACTCGGGCGAGAGGGTCCAGAAGTCCCACTGCATGTCGTGGTCGCGCAGGTTGTTGTCGGCCCGGCGCTTCTGCGACCGGATGAAGTGCTGGAACTTCATCGGGTCCTTCACGAAGAACACGGGGGTGTTGTTGCCCACCATGTCGTAGTTGCCTTCGCTGGTGTAGAACTTCACCGCGAAGCCCCGCGGGTCACGCCAGGTGTCCGGGCTGCCCCGCTCACCGGCGACGGTGGAGAACCGGATCACCAGGTCGGTGGTGGTGCCGGGCTGGAACAGAGCGGCCTTGGTGAACGCTGAGACGTCCGAGGTCACCTCGAAGTGCCCGAAGGCGCCGCTGCCCTTCGCGTGCGGCTGGCGCTCGGGGATGCGTTCACGGTTGAACTGGGCCATCTGCTCGATCAGATACGAGTCCTGGAGCAGGATCGGCCCACCCGCGCCCACGGTGAGCGAGTGCTCGTCACTCTCGACGGGGGCGCCGGAGTCGGAGGTGGTCGGCTGATGCGAGGTGTCGGTCATTGCGTCGTCTTCCCCTTCGTCTCTGCCGCAGGAGACACCGATGGCGGCTCCACGCCGGCGCCGTCCGGCTCCGGGTGCACCCGGAGCTCCGGCACGGGGGTGGAGCAGAACCGCGCGCCTTCCGCGGTACCGGGTGAGGCCGTGTGCGTCCCCTACGCCTGCACAGGTAACCCCCTACCCAGGTAGGCAAACCTGGAAAACAGACTATTCAAGGACAAATCGCATCGCCTGTTGAGCCCGCTCACTGTCCGCGTATCCGCCCCGGACACGCCTCACACATGGAAGCGGCCCGGCCCCGCCGCCGACGGCCGGGCCCTTCGTCGCCGGCGACGGGGTGGCCCAGGCGCCGCCAGGGCCGGGAGACGGCGGCCGTGGTTCTCGGTGCGTTTCGCAAGCGGGTGACGCCCGTCAGGGACTCCGCAGGGACTTCCATCTCTGTCCCGGTGGGATTCCAGGAAGTTTCCGCCGCGCAGGCAGGGAAGGCCCCGACCAGCGCTGAAAGACGTAGACGCGCTGGTCAGGGCCTAGAACCTCAGCACTCGATGATGTTCACCGCGAGCCCGCCGCGGGCCGTCTCCTTGTACTTCACGGACATGTCCGCGCCGGTGTCCTTCATGGTCTTGATGACCTTGTCCAGGGAGACCTTGTGGCTGCCGTCCCCGCGGAGCGCCATCTTCGCCGCGGTGACCGCCTTGACCGCGGCCATTCCGTTGCGCTCGATGCAGGGGATCTGGACGAGCCCGCCGACCGGGTCGCAGGTCAGGCCCAGGTTGTGCTCCATGCCGATCTCGGCGGCGTTCTCCACCTGCTCGGGGGAGCCGCCCAGGACCTCCGCGAGGGCGCCCGCGGCCATGGAGCAGGCGGAGCCGACCTCGCCCTGGCAGCCGACCTCTGCGCCGGAGATGGAGGCGTTCTCCTTGAAGAGCATGCCGATGGCCCCGGCGGCCAGCAGGAAGCGGACGACGCCGTCCTCCTTCTCGGCCTCGGTGCAGCCGCCGGCGGCGAAGTTCATCCAGTAGTGCAGGACGGCCGGGATGATGCCGGCCGCGCCGTTCGTCGGCGCGGTGACCACGCGGCCCCCGGCGGCGTTCTCCTCGTTGACCGCCATCGCGTAGAGGGTGATCCACTCCATCGCGTGGGTCTGGGGATCGCCCTCCGCGCGCAGCTGCCGTGCCGAGTTCGCGGCGCGACGGCGGACCTTCAGGCCGCCCGGCAGGATGCCCTCCCGGGACATGCCACGGGTGATGCAGGCCTGCATGACACGCCAGATCTCGAGCAGGCCCGCCCTGATCTCGTCCTCGGTACGCCAGGCCCGCTCGTTCTCCAGCATCAGGGAGGAGATGGAGAGGCCGGTCTCCCGGGCGAGGCGCAGCAGCTCGTCGCCGGTGCGGAAGGGGTGCTTGAGGACGGTGTCGTCCGGGACGATCGGGTTCTCGCCGTCCACGGCGTCCTCGTCGACGACGAATCCGCCGCCCACCGAGTAGTAGGTCTTCTCCAGAAGCGGCGCGCCCTCTTCGTCGTACGCGGAGACCGTCATGCCGTTGGCGTGGTACGGGAGGGCCTTGCGCCGGTGGAGGACCAGGTGCTCGTCGGCGTCGAAGGGGATCTCGTGCGTGCCCAGCAGGCTGATCCGGCCCGAGGAGCGGATCTCCTCGACGCGGGCGTCGGCGCCCTCGACGTCGACCGTGCGGGGCGACTCGCCCTCCAGCCCCAGCAGGACCGCCTTGGGCGTGCCGTGGCCGTGGCCGGTCGCGCCGAGCGAGCCGTAGAGCTCGGCCCGTATCGACGCGGTGTGGACCAGCAGGCCCTCGTTCTTGAGCCGGCGGGCGAACATGCGGGCCGCGCGCATCGGGCCGACCGTGTGGGAGCTGGACGGGCCGATACCGACCGAGAAGAGGTCGAAGACCGAGAGGGCCACGGGGAGTACTCCTAAGGCGTTGGTGGACGTCGTTGTCCGCCGGGTGGTGCGGGGAAGGGCCGGTGGGCCCGTGGGGCGCGGGGCAAAGGGATGGGGGCACCGCGCACGCCGTTCCAGTGTGCGTGGTGCCCCCACCCCGTGTGCAAACCGCGGGTGTCCGACAGCAGGTGTCTACTTGACGCCGGGGTACAGCGGGAACTTCGCGGCCAGCGCGACCACGCGGGCCTTGAGGGCGTCGGCGTCGTACACCGGCTTCAGCGCGGCCGCGATGATCTCGGCGACCTCGGCGAAGTCCGCCGCCCCGAAGCCGCGGGTGGCCAGGGCCGGGGTGCCGATCCGCAGGCCCGAGGTGACCATCGGGGGCCGCGGGTCGTTGGGGATGGCGTTCCGGTTGACCGTGATGCCCAGCTCGTGGAGCCGGTCCTCGGCCTGCTGGCCGTCCAGCTCGGAGTTGCGCAGGTCGACCAGGACCAGGTGCACGTCGGTGCCGCCGGACAGGACGGAGACGCCCGCCTCGGTGACGTCGGGCTGCACCAGGCGCTCGGCGAGGATGCGGGCGCCCTCCAGGGTGCGCTGCTGGCGCTCCTTGAACTCCTCGGTCGCCGCGACCTTGAAGGAGACGGCCTTGGCCGCGATCACGTGCTCCAGCGGGCCGCCCTGCTGGCCGGGGAAGACCGCCGAGTTGATCTTCTTGGCGAGCTCCTGCGTCGACAGGATGACACCACCGCGCGGACCGCCGAGGGTCTTGTGCGTGGTCGTGGTGACGACGTGGGCGTGCGGCACCGGGTTGGGGTGCAGCCCCGCGGCGACCAGGCCCGCGAAGTGGGCCATGTCGACCATCAGGTAGGCGCCGACCTCGTCCGCGATCCGGCGGAAGGCGGCGAAGTCCAGCTGACGCGGGTAGGCGGACCAGCCGGCCACGATGAGCTTCGGCTTCGACTCCTTGGCCAGGCGCTCGACCTCGGCCATGTCCACGACGCCGGTCTCGTCGACGTGGTACGGGACCACGTCGTACAGCTTGCCGGAGAAGTTGATCTTCATGCCGTGGGTCAGGTGACCGCCGTGGGCCAGGTTCAGGCCCATGATCGTGTCGCCCGGCTTCAGCAGCGCGAACATCGCGGCGGCGTTGGCCTGCGCACCCGAGTGCGGCTGCACGTTCGCGGCCTCGGCGCCGAAGAGCGCCTTGATGCGGTCGATCGCGATCTGCTCGACCACGTCGACGTGCTCGCAGCCGCCGTAGTAGCGGCGGCCGGGGTAGCCCTCGGCGTACTTGTTGGTGAGGACGGAGCCCTGCGCCTCCATGACCGCGACCGGAGCGAAGTTCTCCGAGGCGATCATCTCGAGGGTGGACTGCTGACGGTGGAGCTCGGCGTCGACGGCGGCGGCGACGTCCGGGTCCAGCTCGTGGAGGGAGGAGTTGAGAAGCGACATCAGGGGGTCCCTAGGGTCTCAGTTGCCGGAGAACGCGGTGTACTCGTCGGCGGACAGGAGGTCGTCCGGCTCCTGCGCGACGCGCACCTTGAACAGCCAGCCGCCCTCGAAGGGGGCGGAGTTCACCAGCGACGGATCGTCGACGACGTCCTGGTTCGCCGCGGTCACCTCGCCGGTCACCGGCGAGTACAGGTCGCTGACCGACTTGGTCGACTCCAGCTCACCGCAGGTCTCGCCCGCGGTCACCGTGTCACCGACCTCGGGGAGCTGGGCGTAGACGACGTCACCGAGCGCGTTGGCCGCGAACTCGGTGATGCCGACCGTGGCCACACCGTCCTCGAGGGCCGACAGCCACTCGTGCTCCTTGCTGTACCGCAGCTGCTGGGGGTTGCTCATGACGTGAATTCTCCTGTACGCGGGGGAGTGCTGATGGACGGTGGTCTTGTGGAGTGAGACACGAATGCGTCACGTGGGCGCGGCGCCGAGTGACACCCCGGTTCACTTACGGCGCTTGTAGAACGGCAGTGCCACGACCTCGTACGGCTCGTGCGTGCCCCGGATGTCGACGCCGACACCCTCTGTGCCCGGCTCGGCGTGCGCCGCGTCGACGTAGGCCATGGCGATCGGCTTGCCCAGGGTGGGGGACGGGGCGCCGGAGGTGACCTCGCCCACGACCTCGCCGGCCACGACGACGGAGAAGCCCGCGCGCGGCACCCGGCGGCCCTCGGCGACCAGGCCGACGAGCTTGCGGGGCGGTGCGGTCTCCGCGCGCCCCGCGGCGGCCGTGAGCGCCTCACGGCCCACGAAGTCGCCCTCCTTCTCGAACTTCACGACCCGGCCGAGCCCGGCGTCGAACGGCGTGAGTGCCGTGGTCAGCTCGTGGCCGTACAGCGGCATGCCCGCCTCCAGGCGGAGCGTGTCGCGGCAGGAGAGCCCGCAGGGGATCAGGCCGTACGGGGCGCCGGCCTCGGTCAGCGCCTTCCACAGCTGCTCCGCGTGCCCGGGCGCGACGAACAGCTCGAACCCGTCCTCGCCGGTGTAACCCGTACGGGCGATGAGCGCGGGAACGCCGGCGACCGTGCCGGGGAGGCCGGCGTAGTACTTCAGTCCGTCCAGATCGGCGTCCGTGACCGACTTCAGTACGGCGGGTGAGTCCGGGCCCTGGACGGCGAGGAGCGCGTACGCGTCGCGGTCGTCCCGTACCTCGGCGTCGAAGTCCCCGGCCCTGTCGGTCAGGGTGTCCAGGACGAGCTGGGCGTTGCCGGCGTTGGCGACCACCATGTACTCGCTGTCGCCGAGGCGGTAGACGATCAGGTCGTCGAGGATGCCGCCGTCCTCCGCGACGATCATCGTGTAGCGGGCCCGGCCCACGCCGACGGTGGCGATGTTGCCGACCAGGGCGTAGCTCAGGAAGGCGGCCGCCTGAGGTCCGGTGACGGTGATCTCACCCATGTGCGACAGGTCGAACAGCCCGGCCCCGGTGCGCACGGCGTTGTGCTCGTCGCGCTCGCTGGCGTACCGCAGCGGCATGTCCCAGCCGGCGAAGTCGGTCATGGTGGCGCCCAGCGACCGGTGAAGGGCGTCGAGGGCGGTGTGACGGGGGGCGGCGCTCGGGGCAGTGCTCATGGACTCGGCTCCAGGGCATGACGACAGGGGGCGGTTCCCTCCCCATCTGTCATCGGAACCTGAGAGGTTCGCCGAGAGCCCCTGAAAGGGTCCCGACGGGTCGCCCCGTCAGGGTCGGCTTGCACCTTGGGTGGGGCCGCAGGGCGGCCCGCTTTTCAGATCTGCCTCATCCACGCGGTACGGGGCCTGAGAGATTCAAGGGAGGAACTTGCTCCTTCGGCGCCCGGCGCACACGGTGACCGGGACTCTCCCGCGCGGATTCAAACGGCCGGTATGCAGTTTGGCGGGGTCATCATCGCACGGCTTGCGGGAGAGTGGGACGTCCGGTCCTCGGCGAGGTGGGGCGCGACACGTGGGCGAGTGAGCCGTTGTCTCGCATTACCTTTTCTTTACACTTCTTGGGCAGGTCCATGTGCAGGTCGGCGGGTGACTCGGCAGGGGGACGACGATGACATCGCAGCGCCACGCGAGTACCGCGGGGGTGGCGAGCGGCGCGATGCCCCGGCAGCCGGGCGCGCCCGCACGGGAGGCGGACGGCGGACCGGCACCGGCGGTGCGCGACCTCAGGGGTGCCGCCGGCCGGGGAGTCCGCGTCCTGGACTTCGCCGCGGGGGACGTGGTGGTGGTCTCCGGACTGCCCGGCAGCGGGAAGTCGACCCTGATCAGGCGGACGGTCCGGGACCACGCGATCGACTCCCAGGACACCCGCGACCGCTGGGCGGCCGCCCTGCCCGCCTTGCTCCCGTACGCCCTCTACCGCCCCCTGGTGCGCGTCGCGCACTACGCCGGGCTGCTGCGCGCCCTGCGCTCCGGCGGATCCGTCGTCGTGCACGACTGCGGTACGCAGACCTGGGTGCGGCGCTGGCTGGCCCGGGAGGCCCTGCGGCAGGGGAGGACCCTGCACCTCGTCCTGCTCGACGTCGCTCCGGAGGTGGCGCGACAGGGCCAGCGGGAGCGGGGGAGGGGCGTCTCGGGGTACGCCTTCGCCCGGCACCGCCGGGCGGTGGGACGGCTGCTGCGCGACACCGAGAGCGGCCTGCTGCCGCCTGGGTGCTCCTCCGCCGTCCTGCTCGACCGCGAGTCGGCCACGGCGATCGGCCGGATCTCCTTCCCCGCGCCCCGTACCGCGGCCTGAACGCACCGGAAGCGGCCGCCCTGCCCCTCCGCCGTGGCGGAACGGACGGCTCCGGGGCGGTGCGTACCGGAGGCGGCCGCCCGGTCCCGGTGGTCCCGGGCCTGTCACAGTTCGCACACGCACAGTTCGCAGACCTCCGGTCCGGAGTCCGGATGGTGGACGCCCCTGTGGATGGGGAGGGGCCGCCCCGCCCGCGGACCTGCCCTCCCGCCGTGAGCCGGTCTAAGGTTTCAGCCGCACCGCATGGCGAGAAAGGGACACAGACACCGTGGACATTCCGGCTCAGGCCCAGGGCCCGTTGCATCCGTCGTCCGGATGGCCGGCCAACGAGCTCGAGGAGGTGCTGAGCGCATCCCTCGGAGTGCCCGAGGCCGGAGGCCGGCTGGTCGAGGTGCTGGGCCGCAGCCAGGTCTGGGTGCCGCTGCCCGAAGGCGGTGGCCCGGACAGTGCCGACCTCGACCTCCCGACGGTCGACATCGACGGAGGGGCGTACGTCCCCGTCTTCAGTTCCGAGGCGCAGTTCCTCCAGTGCGTGGGCTCCCACCTCTCCTTCGCCGTGGCCCCGGCGCGGGACTTCGCCCGCGGCCTCCCCCCGCAGCTCGGCATCGCCGTCAACCCGGGCGGTGTGGTCGGAGTGCCCCTTCCTCCGGCGGCGGTCGCCGAGCTCTGCCGGTCCGGGCGTACCCCGCTGGACGGCCCCGCGAGCGGCGGCCGGGTCAGGCTGTACGAACCCGGCTGGAAGGAGGACCCCGTCGACTTCCTCGCCGAGGTGTCCGCCGAGTTCCGGGCGACCGGGGAGATAGCCACCGCCCGCAGGGCGCTCGCCAGCATCGAGGGGGACGCTCCCGTCCTCTTCGTGGCGGTCGAGGCCCTCGCGCCGGGCGCCCTCGCGCAGAGCGTTCCGCTGGACGCCCTGGGGCGCGCACTGGGCAGGGTGCCGGCCCCCTGGCCGGTCAGCCTCCTCATGCTCGACGTGACCCAGGACCCCGTCGGCGACTGGATGCGGGACAAGGTGCGCCCCTTCTACCTGTCCGGCGGTCACTGAGCCCGGATGTGCGTGCGACCACGTCGCGTCAGGAAGGTGTCAGGGGCGGCGCATAAGCTGGTTGGATGAGAGCGGCCGCCCCGTGTGCCCGGGAGCGGCGCACGGCGCCTTGAGCGCGCGGGGAACAGCGGATCTACGAGGGGCGGAACCCAGGGTGAGTGCGTCAGGCATGGGGGCGGCTGATCGGTTCTCCGCCCCCCACGGGGGTCCCGCCGCGGGGGGAACGGTCGAGCACCTGCTGCGCGAGGTGGTCCCCGGGCGCCTCGACACGTACGAGGCGCTGCTGCGTTCCCTGACGGACGGCCAGGTGTGGATGCTGCTCTGGCACGGCACGGCGGGCTCCCCGGACGCCCAGTACGGCAACATGGAGGTCGACGGCCTCGGTTACGCCCCGTGCGTGACCTCCGCCCAGGAGCTCGCGGCGAGCGGCTGGACCAGGGCTCACGAGGTCACCACCGGCCGGGACATCGCCCGCTCCCTCTTCCCCGACCGCTGGGGCATCTGGCTCAACCCGCACGCCCCCGGCGGCGGTGTGGGCATCCCGTGGCTCGACCTGCGGCGCATCGCCACCGGGCTCGACCGGATGCCCGCCGGCCCGCTGCGGCTCACCGAACCGGCCGTCGAGATCCCGCAGTTCTACGCCCTGCTGTCGCAGAACGCCCACCGCACCCCCTCCGTGCGCGCGTTGCGGCGCGCCTGGGTGCAGCCCGCGCTCGGGGTGCCGTACCTCGCCATCGGTCTCGACCTCTACGACACCGGCCGCCCCTCCGTGGACGCCGTGCGCGAGATGATGCGGCAGTCGATCGGCGTGGTCCCCGACGGACTGCCGGTCTCCACGGTCTCGTTGTCCGACGAGTACGACCCGGTGGCGATGTGGCTGAACGCCAACGCCCGGCCCTTCTACGACCGTGAGGCGCACGCCCCGGCCGCCGGCACGGCGGGTTACGGCTACCCTCCGGCCACCGGTCATTCACCGCGCCCCTACTGACCGTACGTCAGTCCGGCGAGCCGTCGGGGCGGGGCGATCGCTCCCGGGATCGGTGCTGTTGGGCCTGGTGTCCGTTATGGCTGATTAGCGACCGAGAGGTCCGCTCAGCAGGCATGGATGTCCGGATAACGGAAGCCCTCTGGCAGCATCACGTTTGAGCAAACATTCCCCGTCAGGTCTGGCGGGTGATCGCAAAGTGGTTGAAGACTCCCATCAGCAGTGCTCCATGCCCGGCGGACCCCCATTCGAAACAGGGGCCGCCCAGCCGTGCGCCGCCACTTGAAACACGTGTTGATACGAGCCGCTACAGCGGCGGTCACAGGCCGGCCACCGTCGGCCGAGAGGGGTCCCCAGCGCCATGACGGCACCGATCGAGACCACCCGGGCGGATGCGCGGCCCGAGACGGTGCTGGAAGGCGCCGGGCGCAAGGAGATCGAGGGCCGCTCCCTCGGCCGCATCGCCTGGACGCGCTTCAAGCGCGACAAGGCCGCGATGGCCGGTGGCGTCGTCGTCGTGCTGCTGATCCTCGTCGCGATCCTGTCCAAGCCGCTGCAGTCGCTCCTCGGACTCGACCCCAACGCGTTCAACCAGAGCCTGGTCGACCCCGTCCTGCTGGCCCCCAAGGGCTCGCTCGGCGGCATCAGCTGGGACCACCCCCTCGGGGTCGAGCCGCAGACCGGACGCGACATCCTGGCGCGCATCCTCGAAGGCTCCTGGGTCTCCCTCGTGGTCGCCGTGGGCTCCACCCTGCTCTCCGTCGTCATCGGCGTCGTCATGGGTGTCGTGGCCGGCTTCTACGGCGGCTGGGTGGACAGCTTCATCAGCCGGCTGATGGACACCTTCCTCGCCTTCCCGCTGCTCCTCTTCGCGATCTCCATCTCCGCCTCCCTGCAGGGCAACGCCTTCGGGCTGCAAGGGCTCACGCTGCGGATCGCGGTCCTGATCTTCGTGATCGGCTTCTTCAGCTGGCCCTACATCGGCCGCATCGTCCGTGCGCAGACCCTGTCGCTGCGTGAGCGCGAGTTCGTCGAGGCCGCCAGGTCACTGGGCGCACGCGGGCCGTTCATCCTCTTCCGCGAACTGCTGCCGAACCTGATCGCGCCGATCCTCGTGTACGCGACGTTGCTGATCCCCACGAACATCCTCTTCGAGGCATCCCTGTCCTTCCTCGGCGTCGGTATCGCGCCGCCGCAGGCGTCCTGGGGCGGCATGCTCACGCAGGCGGTCGACCTCTACGAGGTGGACCCGATGTTCATGGTCATCCCCGGTATGGCGATCTTCATCACCGTGCTGGCCTTCAATCTGCTGGGGGACGGGCTGCGCGACGCACTCGACCCTCGTGGCAAGTAATAGCGGCATCGCCGCACCGGACTAGCGAGGGGGCTTTCCTCAGCATGCAGAACAGAAAGACAGCAGCGGCGATAGCCGTCGCCGTGGCGGTTTCGCTCGGCGCATCGGCTTGCAGCGGCAGCGACTCGGGCAGTGACGGCAACGGCGGTGGGGGCAACGCCAAGGCCGACGCCGCTCTGACGAGCATCGTCAACGCGACCGACAAGAAGGGGGGAACGGTCACGATGGAGCACGCCAGTGGCCCGGACTCCCTGGACCCCGGTAACACGTACTACGGCTGGGTGCAGAACTTCTCCCGCCTGTACGGCCGTTCGCTGGTCACCTTCAAGCCGGCCGCCGGCAAGGAGAGCCTGGAGGTCGTCCCCGACCTCGCGACCGGCCTCGGCAAGGCCAGTGACGACGCCAAGACCTGGACGTACACGCTCCGCAAGGGCGTGAAGTACGAGGACGGCACCGAGGTCACCTCGAAGGACGTCAAGTACGCCGTCGAGCGCTCCAACTTCGCGCCGGAGGCCCTGTCCAACGGACCGACGTACTTCAAGGCCTACCTCGAGGGCGGCGACAAGTACAAGGGCCCGTACAAGGACAAGTCGGCCGAGGGCCTCAAGTCCATCGAGACGCCGGACGACTACACGATCGTCTTCAAGCTCAACAAGCCGTTCGCGGACATGGACTACCTCGCCGCGTTCTCGCAGACCGCTCCGGTCCCGCAGAAGGCCGACAAGGGCGCCGCCTACGTCCAGAAGATGGTCTCGTCCGGCCCGTACAAGTTCGAGTCGTACGACGAGAGCAAGGGCGCGACCCTGGTCCGCAACCCGGAGTGGGACCCGAAGACGGACCCGGTCCGCAAGGCGCTGGCCGACAAGGTCGTGCTCAAGTTCAACGTCAACGCGACGACGATCGACGACCACCTGCTCAACGACGCCATCACGGTCGGCGCCGAGGGCACCGGTCTGCAGTCCAAGACGCAGCCCAAGGTCCTGGTCAAGGCCTCCGAGAAGGCCAAGACGGACAACCCGTACGCCGGCGCCCTGCAGTACCTGGCGCTGAACGTCAACGTGAAGCCGTTCGACAACGCCGAGTGCCGCAAGGCCGTCCAGTACGCCGTCGACAAGCAGAGCATGGTCGACTCGATCGGCGGCTCGGTCAAGGGCGACCCGGCCTCCACGGTCATCCCGCCGACCGTCGCCGGTTACAAGAAGTTCGACCTGTACCCGACGAAGGACCACAAGGGCGACGTCGCCAAGGCCAAGGAGCACCTGGCCAAGTGCGGTCAGCCCAACGGCTTCAAGACCACGCTGACGGCCCGCTCCGACCGTCCTGACGAGATCACCGCCGCCACGCAGCTCCAGGGCAGCCTGAAGGCGATCGGCGTCACCGCCGAGATCAAGCAGTTCCCCGCGGACAAGTACTTCACGGACTTCGCCGGTGTCCCCGAGTGGGTCCACAAGAACAACGCGGGCATGATGATGATGGCCTGGGGCGCCGACTGGCCGACCGGCTTCGGCTTCCTCGACCAGATCGTGAACGGATCGGCCATCAAGCCGTCCGGCGGCACCAACCTGATGGAGCTGAACGACAAGGGGATCAACGACCTCCTCGTCAAGGGCATCGGCACCGTCGACACCACTGCGCGCAACGCCACGTGGGGCGAGGTCGACCAGAAGGTCATGGAGAACGCGTCGGTCGTTCCGCTCTTCTACCGCAAGAACCTGCTCTACCGCCCGGACTCCGCGGCGAACGTCACGGTCACGGACGCGTACCTCGGCATGTACGACTACGTGCTGATGACGTCCACCAAGTAACACCTGTTCATCGACAGCATCCCCTGAAAGGCAGGTGAAGGCGCCGGGCCGGCGGGCGTACCCCGTCCGCCCGCCCGGCGCCGCACGGCTGTGGCTGCGTACATCATCCGACGCGTGTTCGCCGCGGTGTTGCTGCTGCTGGTGGTCAGCGCAGTCACATTCGCGATCTTCTTCCTGGTGCCCCGACTCGGCGGACAGACCCTCGACTCGATGGCCGCCCAGTACGTCGGGAAGAGCCCCGACCCCGACGTCATCGCCGCGGTCAAGAAGAACCTGGGGCTCGACCAGCCCCTCTACCTCCAGTACTGGAACTTCGTGAAGGGCATCGTCGTCGGCGCCGACTACCAGTTCGGTCCCGACCCGGTCACCTGCAACGCCCCGTGCTTCGGCTACTCCTTCAAGACCCACACCGAGATCTGGCCGCAGCTCGTCGACCGGGTCCCGGTCACGCTCTCGCTGGCCGTCGGTGCCGCCGTCATCTGGGTCGTCTCCGGTGTCGCGATCGGTGTGGTCTCCGCGCTGAAGCGGGGCTCCTTCTTCGACCGCCTGTCCATGGGTGTCGCGCTCGCCGGTGTCTCGCTGCCGATGTTCTTCACCGGCCTCGTCGTGCTGGCGCTGTTCGGCAACGGGGAGTACGTGCCGTTCGCCGACGACCCGATCGCCTGGGCGGGCAGCCTGGTCCTGCCCTGGTGCACACTCGCCCTGCTCTACTCCGCGCTCTACGCCCGGCTCACCCGGGCGGGGATGCTGGAGACGATGGGTGAGGACTACATCAGAACCGCGCGGGCCAAGGGCCTCCAGGAACGCAAGGTGGTCGTCAAGCACGGCCTGCGTTCCGCGCTCACCCCGCTCGTCACCATCTTCGGCATGGACTTCGCGCTGCTGCTCGGCGGCGCGGTCATCACCGAGCGGGTCTTCTCCTTCCAGGGCCTGGGTGCCTTCGCCATCCAGGGCGTCACCACCGCCGACCTGCCCAAGGTGATGGGCGTGACCCTGGTCGCC
Organism: Streptomyces sp. NPDC059166; assembly: GCF_042755185.1. Classification (NCBI taxonomy): domain Bacteria; kingdom Bacillati; phylum Actinomycetota; class Actinomycetes; order Kitasatosporales; family Streptomycetaceae; genus Streptomyces; species Streptomyces sp. NPDC059166. The sequence goes on from NZ_JBHZCI010000009.1 coordinate 167,540, forward strand.
GCCTTCTTCATCGTCATCTGCAACCTGCTGGTGGACCTCGTGTACGCCGCGATCGACCCCCGGGTGAGGCTCTCATGAGCGACGCAATCAAGAAGGACGCCCCGGCGGCGGACACCGTCCCCGCACCGCGGTCCGGCGACGACAAGGAATTCCTCTCCGTACGCAACCTCAGTGTCCACTTCGACACCGACGACGGCCTGGTCAAGTCCGTCGACGGTGTCAGCTTCGACCTGAAGGCCGGCAAGACCCTCGGCATCGTCGGTGAGTCCGGTTCCGGCAAGTCCGTCACCTCTCTCGGGGTCATGGGCCTGCACACCTCGGAGCGTGCCCGGATCGGCGGCGAGATCTGGCTCGACGGCGAGGAGCTGATCGGCGCCGGCCCCGAGCGCGTACGGAAGCTGCGCGGCCAGAAGATGGCCATGATCTTCCAGGACCCGCTGTCGGCCCTGCACCCCTACTACAGCGTCGGCGCACAGATCGTCGAAGCCCACCGGGTGCACAACAAGGTCGACAAGAAGGCCGCGAAGAAGCGCGCGATCGAGATGCTCGACCGCGTCGGCATCCCCGAGCCGCACCGCCGCTACGACGACTACCCGCACCAGTTCTCCGGCGGTATGCGTCAGCGTGCGATGATCGCGATGGCCCTGGTCAACAACCCGCAGCTGCTCATCGCCGACGAGCCGACGACAGCCCTCGACGTCACCGTCCAGGCGCAGATCCTCGACCTCATCCGCGACCTGCAGAAGGAGTTCGGCTCCGCGGTCGTCATGATCACCCACGACCTCGGCGTGGTCGCCGAGATCGCGGACGACCTGCTCGTGATGTACGCGGGACGCTGCATCGAGCGCGGCAGCGCCGAGAAGGTGTTCTACGAACCACAGCACCCCTACACCTGGGGCCTGCTCGGCTCGATGCCGCGCATCGACCGCGAGCAGACCGAGCGGCTGATCCCGGTCAAGGGCTCCCCGCCCAGCCTCATCAACGTCCCGTCCGGCTGCGCCTTCCACCCGCGCTGCCCGTACGCCGACGTCCCGCCGGACAACATCACCCGCACCGAGCGTCCCGAGCTGCAGCTGGTCAGCGACGGGCACTACTCCGCGTGCCACATGTCGCGTGAGCAGCGCGAACGTATCTGGACCGAAGAGATTGCGCCGAAGCTGTGACTGATCCGAACACGAGGACCCCCGTGTCTTCCGAGGCCGGGCCCGACGGGTCCGAGCCGCTCCTCAAGGTCGACGGCCTGGTCAAGCACTTCCCGATCACCAAGGGCGTGCTGAAGCGCAAGGTCGGCGCGGTCCAGGCCGTGGACGGGCTCACCTTCGACGTGCGCCCCGGTGAGACGCTCGGGGTCGTCGGCGAGTCGGGATGCGGCAAGTCGACCATGGGCCGGCTGGTCACCCGGCTGCTGGAACCGACCGGCGGCAAGGTCGAGTTCCAGGGCCGCGACATCACCCACATGTCGGCCGGGCGGCTGCGCCCGATGCGCCGCGACATCCAGATGATCTTCCAGGACCCGTACGGCTCGCTGAACCCGCGCCACACGGTCGGCGGCATCGTCGGAACCCCTTTCCGGCTCCAGGGCGTCAAGCCCGAGGGCGGCGTGAAGGCGGAGGTCCAGCGGCTCCTGGAGCTGGTGGGGCTCAACCCCGAGCACTACAACCGCTACCCGCACGAGTTCTCGGGCGGCCAGCGCCAGCGCATCGGCATCGCCCGTGCCCTCGCGCTGAAGCCGAAGCTCGTCGTCGCCGACGAGCCGGTGTCGGCGCTGGACGTGTCGATCCAGGCCCAGGTCGTGAACCTGCTGGACGACCTTCAGGACGAGCTCGGCCTCACGTACATGATCATCGCGCACGACCTGTCGGTCATCCGTCATGTCTCCGACCGGATCGCGGTGATGTACCTGGGGAAGATCGTCGAGCTGGCGGACCGCTCCTCGCTGTACGAGGCGCCCATGCACCCGTACACCAAGGCGCTCATGTCGGCGGTCCCGGTGCCGGACCCGCGCCGGCGCGGTGCCAGGAGCGAGCGCATCCTGCTCAAGGGTGACGTGCCGTCACCGATCTCGCCGCCCACCGGCTGCCGTTTCCACACCCGGTGCTGGAAGGCCACCAAGGTCTGCGCGACGACCGAGCCGCCGCTGCTCCAGTTGAAGACCGGCCACCAGGTGGCATGCCACCACCCGGAGAACGGCGAGGACCAGGCGCCGGGCGACGCCCCGCTCGTGGCGGACGTCATCACGGTGAAGAGCACCCCCGCCGCGGAGCCGTCCGCGTCGGAGCCGTCCGCTCCCGAACCCGCACCCCCGCCGGAAGCCGCTCCCGCGGAGCCGGACACCCAGGACGCCGGTCCGGAGTCCGGAGCCGCGAAGGGGCAGGAAGAGCCCGCCCCCGCCGAGCCGGACAGCCCGGACTCCGGTGCGGTGAAGGGGCCGGAGGGAGCCGCCGGACCCGCCTCGGCCGAGGCGGGCGAGCCCGCCGCCGCACCGTCCGAGGAGGCGGAGGAAGGGTCGAAGGGGTAGTAACGGCACAATTGCCGGGTGCTCAACGAACTCTTCACTCCCTCCGTCCAGCACGCGCTCGACATCGCGGGGATCTTCGTCTTCGCGATCTCGGGCGCCCTGCTCGCCGTACGCAAGAACTTCGATGTCTTCGGCATCGCGGTCCTGGCCGAGGTGACAGCCCTGGGCGGGGGGATCTTCCGTGACGTGATGATCGGCGCGATCCCTCCCGCGGCCTTCACCGATCTCGGGTACTTCCTGCCCCCGCTGATCGCCGCCGGCGTCGTCTTCTTCCTCCACCCGCACGTCGAGCGCATCCAGGTCGGTGTCAACGTCTTCGACGCGGCGGGGCTGGGGCTTTTCTGTGTCACCGGAACCGTCAAGGCGTACGAGTACGGACTCGGTCTCACCTCGTCCGCCGCGCTCGGTCTGGCCACGGCCGTCGGCGGCGGTGTGCTGCGCGACGTCCTGGCCAACGAGGTCCCCTCGCTGCTGCGCTGGGACCGCGACCTCTACGCCGTGCCCGCGATCGTGGGCGCCACCATGGTGGCCGTCTGCATCCGCCTCGACGTGCTCAACGGCTACACCAGCGGTGCGGCGGTGATCACCGGCTTCGTCCTGCGGCTGCTCGCCATGCGCTTCCACTGGAGGGCGCCGCGCGCCTACAACAGGCGCTCCGCGACGGCGGAGGAGGGCTCGGCCGTCACCTGACGGCAGAGAAAGCTACCGCTCAGTAATGCAGTCGGTGTACCGTGCATGCCATGGCACAGGCAGCAGCGCAGGAGTCGCGCATCACGCGGGCGACCATCGGTGACAGCGAGTTCGACCGCGACACCGCGGTCACGCTCCGGGAGGAAGGCGTCTACGACGCGGAACTCTCCGCGGGCTGGACCATCATCCACGCGGTCAACGGCGGCTACCTCCTCGCCATGCTCGGCCGCGCGCTCGGAGAGGCGCTGCCGCACTCCGACCCCTTCTCGGTCTCGGCCCACTACCTCACGGCCTCCGTACCCGGCCCCGCCGTGATCCGCACCCAGGTCGTGCGCACCGGGCGTACGCTCTCCACCGGCCAGGCCTCGCTCTTCCAGTACGCGGAGGACGGCAGTGAAATCGAACGCATCCGGGTGCTCGCGACCTACGGCGACCTGGACGGGCTGACGGACGAGGTCCGCACGACGGCCCTGCCGCCCGCCATGCCGCCGCTGGAAGGCTGCCTCGGGACGAGTGACGGCACGGCGGAGATCCCGGGAAGCTCCGCCATCACCGAACGGCTCGACATCAGGCTCGACCCGGCGACGGTCGGCTGGGCGATCGGGGCGCCTTCGGGCAAGGGCGAGATGCGGGGCTGGTTCGGCCTGGCGGACGGCCGAGACCCCGACCCGCTCTCGCTGCTGCTCACCGTCGACGCGCTGCCGCCGACCTCCTTCGAGCTCGGGCTCAAGGGCTGGACCCCCACCATCGAGCTGACCGCGCACATCCGGTGCCGCCCGGCCCCCGGGCCGCTGCGTGTCTCCATCACCACCCGCAACCTCGCCGGGGGGTTCCTGGAGGAGGACGCGGACGTCTGGGACAGCGCCGACCGCCTCGTCGCCCAGTCCCGCCAGCTCGCCCGCGCCCCCAGGGGCTGACCCCCTCGCACGATGAGGCCCACCGGTCCGGGCGGGCCTCATCCCCTGCGCAGGAAGCGGGTGAGCGCCGCGGTGAGCTCGGCCGGCGCGTCCTCCTGCACCAGGTGCCCGGCGCCCTCGAGCAGCCGCAGTTCGGCTCCCGGGATCAGCCCGGCCAGCTCGTGGCCGCGGGTGACCGGGATCCAGGTGTCCTCCGTGCCCCAGCAGACCAGGACGGGCAGGTCCAGCTGCCCGTAGCGGTGCTGGATCTCATCGGTGAACCGCTGGTCGTTCTGGGTGATCTGCCGGTAGAAGGCGGGCTGCCCGCTGCCGGTGCACCAGGGTGCGACGAGCCTGTCCAGCACCGCCGGGTGGAGCCCCCGGTGGCTCGCCGAGCCGATGTACTCCCTGACCAGGGCCCGGTGTAGCTCCGGCGGAAGCGCGCCGAACGCCTCGGCCCGACCGCCGAGCAGCCGGTAGGCGGGCGACCCCCAGGGCGCCAGTGCGACCGGGTCGACCAGGGCGAGGCGGCGGAAGCGGGCGCCGTGCAGGAGCCGGGCGCGCAGTGCGACGCACCCCCCGAAGTCATGGGCGGCGACGGCCGGTTCCACCAGGCCCCAGTGGTCCAGGAGTTCGCACAGCACCCCGGCCTGGGCGCCGAGCGACACGTCCTGGCCCTCGTACTGCGCCGAGGCGCCGTAACCCGGCAGGTCCCACACGTACACCCGGTGGTCCTGGGACAGCCCTCGGGCGATACCGCGCCACACGTACGAGGAGAAGGGTGTGCCGTGCACCAGGACGACGGGCGGAGCCTCGGCGGGGCCGAGGGCCGTCCAGCGGACCTCTCCCGACGGGCCGGCGAAGGTCCTGTCCAGAGTCCAGTCGTTCATGCCGCCGACCCTAAGGGCTGTCCAGCCAGTGGGCCCGGCCCAGGGTGACCAGGCGGAGCCGGCGTCGCGCCACACGGACGACCTCCCGCTCGCCCTCCGGCCCGGCGTCCAGCAGCGCCGAGGCCGTGAGCACCATGTGGTCGACGTACAGCCCGCCCAGCATCAGCAGGTCCTCCCGGTCCCAGCCCTCGGACCCCGGCTCCGCACCCAGGACGTGGGCCACCTCTTCCGCGAAGCCGCGCAGCTGGGCGGCGATCGCCTCGCGGACCCGGCTCACCCCGCCGTGCTGCTCCCGGGCGATGAAGCGGAAGTGGGCGGGCTGCGAGCGCACGTGACGCGCTATCAGGCCGACGCTGCGGTCGAGCCTCTCCTCGCTGTCCCCGGTGTCGGCGAGGATCGCGCCGATCATCCCGTGCAGGCTCCCCAGGGTCTCCTCCACCAGGGCGACGCCCAGGGCGGCCGTGCCGTCGAAGTGGCGGTAGAAGGCGGTCGGGGTCATTCCGACGGCCCGTGTCACCTCGCGCAGGCCCAGGCTGCTCAGGCTCTGGTGCTCCAGCAGGTCCAGTGCCGCGTCGAGCAGGGCCTGGCGCGTCTTCAGCTTCTGGGCCTGGCGGACGCCGATGGTGTGACTCATGCCATTCAGTAAACAACCGTTCTCCGAGTCATGGAAGGCGGCATGGGTCTAGACTGACAAGTCAGTGAACAGTCGTACTCTCAAAGCGCGGAAAGGACCGGACATGTTCGTGCTCGTCGCCGCACTGCTCCTGCTGGGGGTGGTGCTCGGAGCGGTCGCACACCTTCCGCTCCCCGTCGCCCTGACCGCCGCGGCCGTGATCGGCCTCTGGCTGGCGGTCTTCGGCGCCCGTGAACGCCTCGCCCGCCGCACCCGCTGAGGAAGGAGCACCGCCATGGCACTCACCACGGCACGCGACAACCGTCCCGTCGAGGCCACTTCCGCCTCCGCGCCGGCCGGAGGCACGAGTCCCGCCCGTCCCCGGTCGGGCGGGAAGCAGGCCGACGGACTCGCCGTCGCCTCGTTCGTGCTCGGACTGATCGGCCTCCTGGTCATGAACATCCTGCTCGGGCCCGTCGCCGTCGTCATGGCGTCGATCGCCCTCGCCCGCTCCACCACCCGGCGGGGCCGTGCCCTGCTCGGACTGGCCCTGGGGGTGGCGGACCTCGTCGTCCTCGCGGTCCTCGTCACGGCCAACGGCACCGTCTCCTGGAGCCTCGCCGGCTGAGAGGTCGCTCCCCGCGTGGAGTCCGGGGCGGGGTACGCGGCCGCATTCCGGGCGGGCCGGTGTGTGGCGCGGCCTATTCCGCGGGCAGGTCCTGCCGCCTGACCGACCGCCAGATCTGCTCCGGCAGCAGGCGCGCCGCCTCGTCCAGGTCGACGTCGTCGAACCCGGAGAGTGCCCGGCGGGCGACGGCCACGACCGGGCCGAGCACCAAGGACTCGATCAACGGCGACGGGAGCGGGGCCAGTTCACCCGAATCCACATGCGGGAGGAGCCAGCCCTCCAGCTCCGAGATCCTGGCCTCCTGGGTGTCACGGACCTCCTTCCCCTGTGCCATCCCCTTGCGGTCGGCGAGCGGTGAGTGGAGCAGGAGCGCGGGGCCCGGATGCGCCTGGACGAAGGCCAGATACGCCCGGACCACCGAGGCGATGCCCGCCTGCGCGGAGCCGGAGGCGCCCAGTGCCACGGCCAGCTCCCCGAGGAGGCGCCCCAGCCAGCGGTGGCACAGGGCTCCCACGAGCCCGTCCAGGCTGCCGAAGTGGTGGTAGAGACTGCCCAGGCTGACGCCGCTCGCGCGGACGACCGCGTTGACCGTGAGCCCCTGCTCGCCCGACTCGACGAACACACGCAGCGCGGCGTCCAGGAGCTGATCGGACGTGACCTCGCCGCGATGCTGCTTGGGGCTCATCGAGTGACCGTCCCTGTGGTCCGTAGGCAGGCTCAGCGTTCGTGAATTTCTGGAGCGACTTTCTAGAAGCCGCTTCCGCATCCAGTATCCACTGGTCACACTTCCCGGGGTACGTGCGTGTCAACGGGGAGACGAAGTGGGCGAGTTGGACCTGACGGGCAGTGGCGCCAAACCGCTGCGGGCGGACGACCCGAGGCAGATGGGCGGGATCCCGCTCGCCGGCCGTCTCGGCTCCGGCGGGATGGGCCGCGTGTACCTGGGAGTGCACGAGGGGCGTTACGTCGCCGTCAAGCAGGTGCTTCCCTCGATCGCCGGGGAGGACCAGGACTTCGTACGCCGCTTCGGACACGAGCTCGACAACCTCTCCCGGCTCCCCGCGGAGGCCACCGCCCCGCTGATCGCGAGCGACCGCGACGCGCGCCCGCCCTGGCTCGCGACCGCGTACGTCCCCGGGCTCACCCTGAACGAGGCCCTGGACCTGAACCGGGGGGGCGCTGCCGGCCGGGACCGCGTGGCTTCTGCTGCGCGAGGCCGCCAAAGGGCTCGTACCGGTGCACGCGCTCTCGATGGTGCACCGGGACCTCAAGCCGTCCAACGTGATGCTGACGCTCCAGGGCGTCACCCTCATCGACTTCGGCGTGGCCAGAGCCGCCGAACAGAGTCAGCTGACCAGAAGCGGCATGGTGGTCGGCACCCCCGCCTACATGGCCCCCGAACAGGCCACGACGAAGCGCGACCTGACCGGCGCGGCCGACGTCTTCGCACTCGGATCGGTACTCGCCTACGCGGCCGGCGGCAGACCTCCCTTCGGCGAGGAGTCCGGCCCCGCCGTGCTCTACCGGATCGTGCACGAGGAGCCCGACCTGCGGGCGGTGCGGGAACTGGACCCCGCCCTCGCCGACCTGGTGGCCTCCTGCCTGGCGAAGGACCCGGAGGAGCGCCCCACCGCCGCCGAGCTGGTGCGGCGGGCCTCGGAACACGTGCCGTTCACCCCGCCCCTGTGGCCGGAGTCCGTCACGGCCAGTCTCGTGGCGAAGTCCGCCTTCGCGGCCGATGTGCAGGAGATCGAGCTGCCGCCCCCCGCCTCCCCGGAGACGATGAGGCTCGGTGCGAAGGCCCGCCCGAAGCGGGAGCGCCGGCGTCGTCTCCTCCTCGCCGTGGTGCCGGTCGTCGTGACCGTGGGCGGTGCGACCCTCGCCTTCCAGCTCCTCCCCTACGTCTTCGACGGTGACGGGCACGCGGCCGCCGGACCCTCCGTCTCGGCGAGCGCTTCGGCGGATCCGGCGGCCTCCTCCACGGGAGCGAGCCCGTCCGGCTCGGTGAAGCCGCGGAGGTCCCCGACGGGCGGGAAGAAGAGCGAGGAGCCCGGGAACGACGGCGCCAGGGCGGGGGAAGCCTCCGCGACCGCTCCGGGGGGCGGGGCCGACGGAGGCGGCGGACCGGGCGATCCCGGCGGCTCAGGCGCGTCGGGCGGCTCCGCCTCGGGTGGATCCGGTGCCGCGTCCGGGAGCTCCGGGGGGTCCGGATCGGGGAGCTCCGCCTCCGGCGGGTCCGGCTCGGGCGGGTCGTCCGGCTCAGGGGGATCGGCCACCCCCTCCGGGGCTCAGCGCTTCCGCAACGGCGGCAACGCCGAGTGCCTCGTCGCGTCCCGCTTCGTCCCCGCCTCGACCGGCGGCTGCGACGGCACCGGTGCCGTCTGGACCGTCCGTCCGCTCTCGGACGGCTCAGGCGGGTTCCAGTTGGTCGAGGAGTCCGGGAACAGCTGCCTGACGGCGAACGTCATGAACGGAGGAACCCTGCAGCTGTCCTGCAACGAGGCGAGCTCGCGACGCTGGCGGGCGGGGGCCGGGGGCACGCTCGTCAGCGAGGACAACGGCGGCTGTCTGGACGCGGCGGGCTCCGGCGTCACGACCGCCCGCTGCTCCGGAGCCGCCTCCCAGCGCTGGACCGGCGCCTGACCCCTGCCGCCCCTGGGGGCCGCCGTACCCCGGGGCGCCGTACCCCGGGCACGGCCCGGGGCCTCGGGGGGCCGGACCCGGCGCGGCTCCCCGCCGCGGGCTCGTAGAATCGTCACCACCATGGCTTACCTCGACCACGCCGCGACCACGCCGATGCTTCCGGAGGCGATCGCGGCGATGACCGCGCAGCTCGCCGTCACCGGTAACGCGTCCTCCCTGCACGCTGCCGGCCGCCGGGCCCGCCGTACCGTCGAGGAGTCCAGAGAGACCCTCGCCGAGACGCTCGGAGCACGCCCCAGCGAGGTGGTCCTGACCTCCGGCGGCACCGAGGCCGACAACCTCGCGGTCAAGGGGCTCTACTGGGCCCGCCGTGACGCCGACCCCCGCCGCACCCGGGTACTCGCGAGTCCCGTCGAGCACCACGCCGTGCTCGACGCGGTCGACTGGCTCGCGGAGCACGAGGGCGCCACCGTCGAGTACCTCCCCGTCGACCCCTACGGGCGGGTGCACCCCGAAGCGCTGCGCGAGGCCATCGCCCGCGATCCGGACGATGTCGCGCTGATCACCGTGATGTGGGCCAACAACGAGATCGGCACCATCATGCCGATAACCGAACTCACTGCGGTGGCAGCCGAGTTCGGCGTGCCCGTGCACTCCGACGCGGTGCAGGCCTTCGGACAGCTGGAGGTCGGCTTCGCCGGCTCCGGGCTGGCCGCGATGACGGTGAGCGCGCACAAGATCGGCGGTCCCGTCGGTGTCGGAGCGCTGCTGCTCGGGCGCGACCAGACGCCCGTGCCCGTGCTGCACGGCGGTGGGCAGGAGCGGCACGTGCGCTCCGGCACCCTCGACGTGCCCGCGGTGGCCTCGTTCGCCGTGGCCGCACAGCACGCCGTCGACACCCGGGAGGACTTCGCCCGCCGTGTCGGCGCACTGCGCGACGACCTCGTGGCCGCCGTGCTGCAGGCCGTCCCGGACGCCGTACTCGGCGGCGACCCGGCACCCGGGGGACGGCTGCCGGCCAACGCGCACTTCACCTTCCCCGGCTGCGAGGGCGACTCCCTCCTGCTGCTCCTCGATGCCCAGGGCATCGAGTGCTCCACCGGATCGGCGTGCACCGCGGGCATCGCCCAGCCCAGCCATGTGCTCCTGGCCACCGGCACCGATCCGGACCTGGCCCGCGGCACGCTGCGGTTCTCCCTCGGGCACACCTCGACCGCGCGTGACGTCGAGGAACTCGCCCGGGCGATCGGCCCCGCCGTCGAACGGGCCCGGACCGCGGGGCTCAGCTAGGGCGTGTTCCGCCCGGATCAGGCCTGATCCGGACGAAAGCCCCAGGCCGGCCCCCACCTCGCCGCCGGGCGCGGAGAAGGCCGCGGGGTCAGCCGGCGAGCGTCCCCGAGGTCGACGCCGCGCGGACCAGCCTCATGTACCGGGGCCAGTCCCAGTGCGGTCCCGGATCGGTGTGGTCGGTGCCGGGCACCTCGACGTGTCCGATGATGTGCTCGCGGTCCACGGGGATGCCGTACCGCCTGCATATCGAGGCCGTCAGCCTCGCGGACGACTCGTACATCGCGGCGGTGAAGTCCTCCGGCCGGTCGACGAAGCCCTCGTGCTCGATGCCGATGCTGCGTTCGTTGAACGAGCGGTTGCCCGCGTGGTAGGCGACGTCCAGCTCGCGGATCATCTGGGTGACCCGGCCGTCCTGCCGCACGATGTAGTGCGTCGCGGCCCGGTGCGCCGGGTCCTGGAAGACCTTGACGGCGCTGGCGTAGCTGCCCTGGGTGACGTGGACGATCACCCGGTCCACGCCGTAGTCGTCGGGGCGGTCGGCGCGGCGCCAGTTCGCCTCCGAGGCCGCGATCCACCGCGCGGGGGTGTAGTCGAGCTCGCCGGCCTTCCTCGGCTTCTCCACGCCGGGCACCCGCCACCAGGCGCGCCGTATCTCGTCCGCCGCGAACACCGCGGTACCCGCAGCCGCGACCCCGCCACCGATCAGCAGCGAGCGCCGGCTGATGCCATGACCAGGGCCCTTGCCCGGTCCGCCGGCACTCCCGTTGTGTCCCATGTGCTCCTCAACGCTTATCGGCGAGCAATCCGTTCCCGGCGCCCCGTACCCTGGAGAGGCTATGACTGAGACCTCCCAGCGCCCCCTCCGTGTGCTCGCGGCCATGTCCGGCGGAGTCGACTCCGCCGTCGCGGCCGCCCGAGCCGCCGAGGCGGGTCACGACGTGACCGGTGTGCACCTCGCCCTCTCCGCGAACCCGCAGTCCTTCCGCACGGGCGCGCGTGGCTGTTGCACCATCGAGGACTCCCGGGACGCCCGCCGCGCGGCGGACGTCATCGGCATCCCCTTCTACGTCTGGGACCTCGCGGAACGCTTCCGCGAGGACGTCGTGGACGACTTCGTGGCGGAGTACGAGGCCGGGCGCACGCCCAACCCGTGCCTGCGCTGCAACGAGAAGATCAAGTTCGCCGCGCTGCTCGACAAGGCGCTGGCCCTCGGCTTCGACGCGGTGTGCACCGGCCACTACGCCACCGTGGTGCTGAAGGACGACGGCACCCGGGAGCTGCACCGCGCCTCCGACATGGCCAAGGACCAGAGCTACGTCCTCGGGGTGCTCGACGAGAAGCAGCTCGCGCACGCGATGTTCCCGCTCGGTGACACCCTCACCACCAAGGACGAGATCCGCGCCGAGGCCGAGCGCCGGGGCCTGGCCGTCGCCAAGAAGCCCGACAGCCACGACATCTGCTTCATCGCGGACGGCGACACCCAGGGCTTCCTCGCCTCCAGGCTCGGCGGCCCGGCGCAGGGCGACATCCTCGACGAGGCCGGCGAGAAGGTCGGCACCCACGAGGGCGCCTTCGGCTTCACCATCGGCCAGCGCAAGGGCCTGCGCATCGGCCACCCCGCCCCCGACGGCAAGCCGCGCTACGTCCTGGACATCTCACCGGTGAACAACACCGTGACCGTCGGCCCCGCCGAGGCCCTGGACGTCACGGCCCTCACGGCGATCAGGCCCCGCTGGTGCGGTACCGCCCCCTCCGGCCCCGGCACCTACACAGCGCAGCTGCGCGCCCACGGCGGCGAGACCGAGGTGACGGCGGAGCTGGTGGACGGCACCCTGACGGTCACGTTCGGCGAGCCGGTGCGGGGCGTCGCCCCCGGACAGGCCGTGGTGCTCTACGACGGCAGCCGGGTCGTCGGCTCGGCGACCATCGCGACGACCGTGCGGCGGGAGACGGCCACCGCGGGATGACGGGAGCCGCCGGGCCGGGTCGCTCCCCTGCGGCGGCCCGGCCCGGCGGCATGTGCCCGTCCGGGAGACGGGCGGTTCAGGACACGTCGCGCAGGACCCGGTCCCGGGAGAAGAAGTCCGCCAGGACCGGGGCGATCGCGTGCGGTGCCAGCTCGCTCGTCTGGCCGGTCAGGGTGCGGTGCCGGGCCCGGGGGACCGCGGCGACGACGTCGAGGGTGGCTCCCTGGACCTCCGGGGCGCTGAAGCCACCGGTCAGCACCAGGGTGCGGGCCCGCACCGCCGAGAGCCTGCCGACGGGGACCGAACCGTCGCCCAGCAGCGCGTCGTCGTACGCCAGGGTGTGAGCCAGCGCCTCCAGGCCGCCCCAGAGCGGCGCCCGCCGCATCCGCGCGATCGTTGCGGCGGGGACCCCGGACCGCACCAGATGCAGCTCGACCGCTCCGCCCCGGTCGCCGTCCGCCAGCAGCCGGTGCAGCAGCGCCGTGCCGCGGGACCTGTCCGGAAGCCCAGCGGGTCCGGGCCTGTAGGGCGGTTCGTGGACCGCCAGCAGGTCGACGGGCAGCCCAGCGGCACACGCCTCCAGCGCCAGCGCCCCGCCCGACCGCATGCCGAACACCGAGACGTGCTCGCCCGCCGCCGCCACGACCGCCGCCAGGTCCTCCATCTCCCGGCGGGGCGCGTACGGTGCGCCGTCCCCGCTCGCGCCGCGGCCGCGGCGGTCGTAGGTGACGACGGTGAACCGCCGGGCGAGCAGGGCGGCCAGCGGGGCGTCGTCGGCCGCGGCGCTCAGAGCCCCGCCGACGAGCACGACCGGCGGCCCGTCACCGCGGCGGTGGTACGCGATCGACGTACCGTCGCGGGAGAGAGTCTTGTCCATGCGAGGGTGGACCGTTGCGGAGACGAGAACTCATCGCACCGCCGGGAAAATGTTTCTGACGATCAGCCGGCCACGACCTCCGTGGCGTAGAAGCAGAAGTGGCCCCTGATCGCGGCGACTTGGACCTTCGGCTCCGGGTAGGCCCACACGAGGTCCACAGCCCCGGGCACCGACCAGTACGAGGCGTCCCCCTTGAACGGACAGTGCGTGCGGGTGTCCGAGGGGGCCAGCAGATCGGTCCGGACGTCCTCCGGCGGCAGGTAGTAGCGGTCGGGGCAGCCCGTCTCGCGCAGCACCAGGGGGCGGCGGCTCTCGGCGAGCACCCGCCCCTCGTGCACGACGCGCACATGTGCGGCGGAGGGCTCGACGGTGATGGTGTGTCCTGTGATGGAGGCCATACCGGGTTCAGCCCCGCGGGACTCCGGTTTCTTCCCGTGAGAGGGAGCGGCCGTACGGTGGACCCATGAACATCTGCGTCTTCCTCTCCGCCGCCGACCTCGACGACCGCTACACCGTGCCCGCCCGCGAGTTCGCCGAACTGATCGGCAGGGGCGGACACACGCTGGTCTGGGGCGGGTCGGAGAGCGGCCTGATGAAGGTCGTCGCCGACGGGGTGCAGGAGTCCGGCGGCCGCCTCGTCGGGGTGTCGGTGGACTTCCTCGCCGCGAAGGCGCGGACGAACGCGGACGAGATGGTGATCGCCGAGGACCTGGCCGAGCGCAAGGCCCTGCTCCTGGCGAAGTCCGACGCGATCGTGATCATGGTGGGCGGCACCGGCACGCTCGACGAGGCCACGGAGATCCTGGAGCTCAAGAAGCACGGCAAGCACACCAAGCCCGTCGTCCTGCTGAACACGGCCGGCTTCTACGACGGCCTGCACCAGCAGTTCCAGCGCATGGAGGACGAGGGCTTCCTGCCCGTCCCGCTCACGGAGCTGGTCTTCTTCGCCAAGGACGGGGTGGGCGCGCTCGCCTACCTGGAGGAGTCGGCCGGCCTGCGGTGACGGCGGCGTCCCGCCCGGACGCGGGACCCGGCGCGAAGGCGCGGACCTGCGGTGATCGGAGCGCTCCCGGTGATGCGAGCATGAGGCCATGCCTACTCATCTCATCACCGGCGCCGGCTCCGGGATCGGCGCAGCCGTCGCGCGCCGCCTCCACGAGCGCGGCGACGACCTCGTCCTGCTGGCCAGGGACGCCGGACGCGCCAAGGAACTGGCCGCGCTCCACCCCGGCGCCCGCACCCTCGTCGGCGACCTCGGCAACCCCGACCGGCTCTCCTGGGCGTTCGGCCAGCAGGCCATGCCGGACCGTCTCGACTCGCTGCTGCACATCGCCGGTGTCGTCGAACTCGGCACCGTCGGCGACCTCACCCCCAAGGCCTGGCACTACCAGCTCAACGCCAACCTGGTCTCCCCGGCCGAGCTGACCCGCCTGCTGCTGCCGCAGCTCCGCGTCACCCACGGCCACGTCGTCTTCGTCAACTCCGGCGCCGGGCTCGCCGCCCACGCCGAGTGGGGCGCGTACGCCGCGAGCAAGCACGGGCTGAAGGCGCTCGCCGACTCGCTGCGCCACGAGGAGCACGCCAACGGCGTCCGGGTCACCTCCGTCTACCCGGGCCGCACCGCCAGCCCGATGCAGGCCAAGGTCCACCAGCAGGAGGGCAAGGAGTACGACGCCTCGCGCTGGATCGACCCCGAATCGGTGGCCACCACGATCCTGCTCGCCCTCGACCTGCCCGGGGACGCCGAGATCAACGACCTGACGGTCCGCCCCGGCCGCTGACCCCTTGCCCGGTGGGGTGCCCGTACGCTTTCCGCGTGAGTGAGAAGAGCGGGTTCAGTGCGAGTGCCACCGGGATCGGATCCATGCCGGGAGGAGACGCCAGGGAGGCGGCGAAGACCGTCACCGGGTCGTTCGCCGACGGCCGGGGCATGCCGTACCTCGCGGAGCTGCCCGCGCGCGGGCCCGGCGCGGACATGATCGGCCGCACCGTCGGCCTGCTCGTCGAGATGTACGGCCACGTCGAGCCCAGCGGCTGGCGGATCAGCGACCGGCCCGGACGCGACACCCGCCGGGCCCGCTCCTGGCTCGGCGAGGACCTCGACGCGCTCGAGGAGTTCACCCAGGGGTACGAGGGGCTGCTCAAGGTCCAGGCCGTCGGCCCCTGGACCCTGGCGGCCGCCCTGGAGCTGCGCGGCGGAGAGGCCATGCTCAGCGACCCCGGAGCCTGCCGCGACCTGGCCGGATCGCTGGCCGACGGGCTGCGCGCGCACCTCGCCGAGGTGCGCCGCAGGGTCCCGGGCGCCGAGGTCGTCCTCCAGCTCGACGAGCCCTCGCTGACCGCGGTCCTGCGGGGCCGGGTCAGGTCGGCGAGCGGCTACCGCACCTACCGCGCGGTGGACCGCCAGATCGTCGAAGGCACGCTGCGTGACGTCCTGGCGGTCAACGGCGAAGCGCCGACCGCCGTCCACTCGTGCGCACCCGAGGTGCCGTTCGCGCTGCTGCGGCGGGCCGGCGCCGGTGCGGTCTCCTTCGACTTCTCCCTGCTCACCGAGCGTGAGGAGGAGGCGATCGGAGAGGCCGTCGAAGCCGGTACGCGGCTTTCCCTCGGCGTGGTCCCCGGCCTCGACGCCGCCTCGACCGCATTGTCGGACCCGGGCGGTAGCGTCAAGGGGGTCAGGACGTTGTGGAGCAGGCTGGGGCTGAATCCGGGGACTCTCAGCGAGTCCGTCGTGATCACTCCGTCCTGCGGGCTGGCGGGAGCGTCACCCGCGTACGCGCGCGCCGCGCTCGCCCACTGCGCCCGCGCGGCGAAGTCGCTCGCAGACAACCCTGAGTAACGGGCAGTGGGTCAACGGGAGGAACGGACGATGGCCGGCGAACAGCAGGCGCAGCAGCTGACCGGAGTACCGGCGGAGGTGCGCGAACGGCACGCGCTCCTCGCCGAGCAGATCGAGGAGCACCGCTTCCGGTACTACGTCAAGGACCAGCCGGTCATCGACGACGCCGAGTTCGACCGGCAGATGCGCGCGCTGGAGGCCATCGAGGCCGAGCACCCGGAGCTGCGCACCCCGGACTCGCCGACCCAGAAGGTCGCCGGCCCCTACACCACGGAGTTCACCTCCGTGGAGCACCGCGAGCGCCTGCTCTCCCTGGACAACGCCTTTGATGACTTGGAGCTCGCCGCCTGGGCGGAGCGGGTGGCCAGGGAGGTGGGCGGGGGCGGGTACCACTTCCTGTGCGAGCTCAAGGTGGACGGCCTCGCCGTCAACCTCACGTACGAGAACGGCAGGCTCACCCGCGCGGCGACCCGGGGCGACGGCCGGGTCGGCGAGGACATCACCCCCAACGTCCGTACGATCGCCGAGATCCCGCACCGGCTCGAGGGCGACCGCGTGCCGGCGCTGGTCGAGATCCGCGGCGAGGTCTTCTTCCCCATGGAGGCCTTCGAAGGGCTCAACGCCCGCCTGGTCGAGGCAGGCGACAAGCCGTTCGCCAACCCGCGCAACGCGGCGGCCGGGTCACTGCGGCAGAAGGACCCCAAGGTCACGGCCACCCGCCCCCTCCACATGGTGGTGCACGGCATCGGAGCCCGTGAGGGCTTCGACATCGACCGCCTCTCCCAGGCGTACGACCTGCTCAGGGAGTGGGGCCTGCCGACCGCCCGGCACAACAGGGTGGTCCGGACCCTCGACGAGGTGCGGGAGTTCATCGCCCACTTCGGTGAGAACCGGCAGTCCGTGGAGCACGAGATCGACGGCGTCGTCGTCAAGCTCGACGAGATCCCGCTCCAGGGCAGACTCGGTTCCACCTCCCGGGCCCCCCGCTGGGCGATCGCCTGGAAGTACGCCCCCCAGGAGGTCAACACCAAGCTGGTCAACATCCGCGTCGGCGTCGGGCGCACCGGCCGGGTCACCCCCTACGCCCAGGTCGAGCCCGTCGAGGTGGCCGGATCCGAGGTCGAGTTCGCCACCCTGCACAACCAGAACGTCGTGAAGGCCAAGGGCGTCCTCATCGGTGACACCGTGGTGCTCCGCAAGGCGGGTGACGTCATCCCGGAGATCCTCGGCCCGGTCGTCGACCTGCGCGACGGCGGCGAGCGGGAGTTCGTCATGCCGACGCACTGCCCCGAGTGCGGCACGGAGCTGAAGCCCATGAAGGAGGCGGACGTCGACCTCCGCTGCCCCAACGCCCGTTCCTGCCCGGCCCAGTTGCGGGAGCGGCTGGCCTATCTCGCCGGCCGCAAGTGCCTGGACATCGACCACTTCGGGTACGTGGCGGCCGCCGCCCTCACCAGACCGCTGGAACCCGCCGAGCCCCCACTGGTGGACGAGGGGGACCTCTTCGGGCTGACGGTGGAGCAGCTCCTGCCCATCAGGGCCTACGTCCTGGACACGGACAGCGGACTGCCCAAGCGCGACCCGAAGACCGGCGAGGAGAAGATCGCCACCGTCTTCGCCAACCAGCAGGGCGAACCGAAGAAGAACGCCGTCGCCATGCTGGAGGGCATCGCCGCCGCCCGGCAGGCCCCGCTGGCCCGGATCCTCACCGGGCTGTCGATCCGACACGTGGGACCGGTGGCCGCCGTCGAACTGGCCCGCCAGTTCCGGTCGATCGACCGGATCGACGAGGCGACGGAGGAGGAGCTGGCGGCGGCCGACGGCGTCGGACCCATCATCGCCGCCTCCGTCAAGCAGTGGTTCGCCGAGGACTGGCACCGGGAGATCCTGCGCAAGTGGCGGGAGGCCGGCGTCCGCATGGAAGACGGGGGCGCGGGGGAGGAGGAGGGCCCCCGGCCGCTGGAGGGGCTCACCGTCGTGGTCACGGGCACCCTGGCCACGCACACCAGGGACGGCGCCAAGGAAGCACTCCAGAGCCGTGGCGCCAAGGTGACGGGATCCGTCTCGAAGAAGACCTCCTTCGTGGTGGTGGGCGACAGCCCCGGCTCCAAGTACGACAAGGCCATGCAGCTGAAGGTGCCCGTCCTGGACGAGGAGGGCTTCGCCGTGCTCCTGGCGGAGGGGCCGGATGCGGCCAGGGAGGCCGCTGTTCCCACGGACGCCTGATCGAGGCGCGATCGCAACACCTGACGGAGCGTGGGGCCACCGGGTGGCGGGGAGACAAGCGGACGGGAGCGCCGGCTCCCGGCGCCCGGCCGTCACCCGTTCGGCGCATATCGGGCCGTGCGGGGCGTCAGGTCCGCATTCGGGCAAGACCTGCGGACCGCCGCCCGCGACGGCCTTCGGCGGCCTACTGTTGAACGAGCACCTGCCGTGCCCGGCCGCGTGGTGGGATTCGGGTCGTGGTGGCATGGGAGCGGGGGCCACCGCGGAACATCGGCACCGCCGGCTGTGAGAGGGACGGAATGGAACCGACCGAGAGAGCCGCACCGGTGTCGCGGCTGCAAGGTTTCGCGGGCCACACGTCGTCACTGGGCGCCGTCGTCGTGGCGGTCGCCGCCGTCGTGCTCGCGACCGGCTTCCACCGGGCGGTCGAGGCCGGTCACGCGCTCTTCCCGGCCGGCACGGCCGGCTGGTCGCTGGCCCTGCTCACCGGAGTGATCGTGGGCCACCTCGTCGCCCTCGGCCGCGACCGCTGGTGGGGCGGCACCGGATCCGGCGCCGCCCTCACCCTCGCCGTCCTGCTCCTCTACGGCTGGGTTCCGGCCGGCCTGGTCAGCCTGGTCGTCGTGGTGCTCGTGGGCACCGCCCGGCGCCACCGGTGGTGGCAGGGGCTCCTGCACGGCGCGGTGGACATACTCGGCATCGGGGCCGCCGCTCTCGTCCTGGCCGCCTTCGGAGACGTACCGAGCGTCGAGAAGCCCTGGCAGCCACTCGCATGGGAGGCCGACGCCGTCCCCGAGGTGCTGCTCGCCGCAGGTGCCTACCTCCTGGTCACCCGCCTCCTGCTCTGGTCCACCCACGCCCCCCAGGGCGGCGGACCGCCCACGATCGCCCGTACCGCGGTGGTCCGTCAGGGCCTGGTCGCCGTCGCCCTGATCGGCATCGCACCGCTGATCTGCGTCGTGGCGTTCGCCATGCCCGTGCTGCTGCCGCTCTTCGCGATCCCGCTGATCGCCCTGGACTCCGCGCTCTGGATCGCGCGCGCCCGCGCCGAGGAACAGCTGCGCGATCCGCTCACCGGCCTGCCCAACCGCCAGTGGCTCCTGGAGCGGACGTGGACGGAGCTCGAGGAGGCCGACGCCACCGGCGCGCGGACCGGGCTGGTCCTCATCGACCTCGACCGCTTCCGGGCCGTCAACGACACCCTCGGACACCTCGCCGGGGACCGTCTCCTGCTCCAGATCGCGGAGCGCCTGCGGCTCGCACTGCCCCGGGGGGCGGAGGCGGCGCGGCTCGGCGGCGACGAGTTCGCCGTGCTGCTGCCGGCCACCGACTCGATCACCAGCGCCCAGCGGGTCGCACGCCACCTGGTCGCCGCGCTCTCCTCCCCTCTCGACCTCGACGGGCTCACCCTCGTCCTGGAGGCCAGCGCGGGCGTCGCCGTCCACCCCGATCACGCCCAGGACGCCGAAGGACTTCTCCGCCGGGCCGACGTGGCGATGTACCAGGCCAAGCGGGACCGCACGGGTGTGGAGGTGTACGAGTCCAAACGGGACGGCAACACCCCCGACCGGCTCGGCCTGCTCGGCGACCTGCGCCGCGCCCTGGACGCCCAGGAGGTCGAGCTCCACTACCAGCCGAAGGTCCGCTTCGACGGACAGGTCGCCGGGCTCGAGGCGCTCGTACGCTGGGTCCACCCGGAGCGCGGCCGGGTCCCCCCGGACGAGTTCATCGCGATCGCCGAGTCCTCCGGTCTGATGCCCCACCTCACCGAATACGTACTGGAGACCGCTCTGGCCCAGGTGGCCCGATGGCGCGCCCAGGGGCTGTTCGTACCGGTGGCGGTCAACGTCTCGCCGCGCGACGTGCACACCCCCGGGTTCGCCGGAAGCGTCGCCGCCCGGCTCGCCCGGCACGGTGTCCCGGCCGGCGCTCTGCAGCTCGAGATAACCGAGCACGTCCTGCTGGAGGATCCGCAGCGGGCCGCCGACACCCTGGCCGGCCTCACCGGGCACGGGGTGAAGATGTCGCTCGACGACTTCGGCACCGGCTACTCCTCCCTCGTCCATCTGAGGAAGCTGCCGGTCAGCGAGCTCAAGATCGACCGTTCGTTCGTCGCGCGCCTCGCCGTGGACAACGAGGACGCGGAGATCGTCCGCTGCACGATCGACCTCGCCCACTCCCTCGGACTGGTCGTCGTCGCCGAGGGGGTCGAGGACGACGAGACCTGGGAGCGGCTGCGGGACCTGCGCTGCGACGCTGTGCAGGGGTGGCTGGTCGCCGCCGCGATGCCGCCCCAGGAGATGACCGCCTGGCTGCGGGCGCGGGACGAGCACGGGTGGCGGCGGCCCGCGGACCGGGAGTCCGCGGCCGGGCGGCCGGTGGCGTCCGAGCCCGCACCGAGGTCCGCCGGGGCCCTGAACCCCGGACCTGCCACGGCCTGAGGGCCCGGGCGGGCGGAGGGGCCGCCCTGCACGGCACCGCTCCGCGGCCGTTTTGTCCTCAATCGCGGGCCGGGCTCGGTCCGCACGCCGCGGGCGTACCCGCCGACCCCATAGGATTGGGGGCCGGTGGCCCGTTCACATCGGCCCCCCAGCCACAACCACACACCAACCCCTGAGGATCGCTGCATGCCTGGCATCACGCGCGAGGAGGTCGCCCACCTCGCCCGGCTGGCACGTCTGGAGCTGAAGGGCGAAGAGCTCGAGCACTTCGCCGGTCAGCTCGACGACATCATCGGCGCGGTCGCCCGCGTCTCCGAGGTCGCCGACCAAGACGTACCGCCGACCTCCCACCCGCTGCCGCTGACCAACGTCATGCGCGCGGACGAGGTCCGTCCGTCGCTCACCCCCGAGCAGGCGCTCTCCGGCGCCCCGGCCCAGGAGCAGCAGCGTTTCAAGGTGCCGCAGATCCTGGGGGAGGACTAACAGCCATGACGGACATCAGCACCATCATCAAGCTCACCGCGGCCGAGACCGCCGCGAAGATCGCCTCCGGCGAGCTGACGGCCGTCGAGGTCACCGAGGCCCACCTGGCCCGGATCGACGCCGTCGACGAGAAGGTCCACGCCTTCCTGCACGTCGACCGCGAGGGCGCGCTGGCCCAGGCCCGTGCCGTGGACGCCAAGCGTGAGGCGGGCGAGAAGCTGGGCCCGCTGGCCGGCGTCCCGCTCGCGCTCAAGGACATCTTCACCACGCAGGACATGCCGACCACGGTCGGCTCGAAGATCCTCGAGGGCTGGGTCCCGCCGTACGACGCGACCCTCACGAAGAAGCTGCGGGCGGCCGACGTGGTCATCCTCGGGAAGACCAACATGGACGAGTTCGCCATGGGGTCCTCCACCGAGAACAGCGCGTACGGCCCGACCGGCAACCCCTGGGACCTCACCCGTATCCCGGGCGGCTCCGGCGGCGGCTCCGCGGCCGCGCTGGCGTCCTTCGAGGCCCCGCTCGCCATCGGCACGGACACCGGCGGTTCCATCCGTCAGCCCGCGGCCGTCACCGGCACCGTCGGCGTGAAGCCGACCTACGGCGGCGTCTCCCGCTTCGGCATGGTCGCCTTCTCCTCCTCCCTCGACCAGGGCGGCCCCTGCGCCCGTACGGTCCTGGACGCGGCGCTGCTCCACGAGGCGATCGCCGGGCACGACCCGATGGACTCGACCTCGATCGACGCACCGGTCCCGCCGGTCGTCGAGGCCGCGCGCAACGGCTCCGTGCAGGGCATGCGCGTCGGTGTGGTCAAGCAGTTCGCGGGCGAGGGCTACCAGGCGGGTGTCGTCCAGCGGTTCAACGAGTCGGTCGAGCTGCTGGAATCCCTCGGCGCGACGGTCGTAGAACTGGACTGCCCGTCCTTCGACCTCGCTCTTTCGGCCTACTACCTGATCGCGCCGTCCGAGTGCTCCTCGAACCTCGCGCGCTTCGACGCCATGCGCTACGGCCTGAGGGTCGGGGACGACGGCACGCGCTCGGCCGAGGACGTCACCGCGCTCACCCGTGAGGCCGGCTTCGGCGACGAGGTCAAGCGCCGCATCATCCTCGGTACGTACGCGCTCAGCTCCGGCTACTACGACGCGTACTACGGCTCGGCCCAGAAGGTCCGCACCCTCATCACCCAGGACTTCGAGAAGGTGTTCGAGCAGGTGGACGTGATCGTCTCGCCGACGACGCCCACCACCGCCTTCCCGATCGGCGAGCGCGCCGACGACCCGATGGCGATGTACCTCGCGGACCTGTGCACCATTCCGACCAACCTCGCCGGCAACTCCGCCATGTCGCTGCCCTGCGGTCTGGCGCCGGAGGACGGCCTGCCGGTCGGGCTGCAGATCATCGCCCCCGCGATGAAGGACGACCGGCTGTACAAGGTCGGAGCCGCCGTCGAAGCCGCCTTCGTGGAAAAGTGGGGGCACCCGCTGCTCGAGGAGGCTCCGTCGCTATGAGTGCAATGGCTAAGAAGGCCAAGAACTTCAAGAAGTCCAAGACCGGCGCGTACGTGTCCATGGGCACCACCGCTTTCGGCGCGCTCAGCGTCTACAAGCAGGTGAAGATGGCCCGCCAGGACAACGACACACTGCGGCTGATCGACGCCGCCGTATCCGCCGCCGCGATCGTGACCGGACTCGCGATCCTCTACCGCGAACTCAAGCGTCTCGGCGACGACGACGTCCTGCTGGGCTGAGAGGGAAAGTTTCACCGTGACTGTCATCGACCTGGAGTCGTACGAGGACGCCCTCGCGACGTACGACCCCGTCATGGGCCTCGAGGTCCATGTGGAGCTCGGCACCAAGACCAAGATGTTCTGCGGGTGCTCGACCGAGCTCAAGCAGGACGCGAACTCGCAGACCTGCCCGGTCTGCCTCGGGCTGCCGGGCGCGCTCCCGGTCGTCAACGAGATCGGCGTCGAGTCCGCCATCAAGATCGGGCTCGCGCTGAACTGCGAGATCGCCGAGTGGTGCCGCTTCGCCCGGAAGAACTACTTCTATCCGGACATGCCGAAGAACTTCCAGACCTCGCAGTACGACGAGCCGATCGCCTACAACGGCTATCTGGACGTCCAGCTGGAGGACGGCGAGATCTTCCGCGTGCAGATCGAGCGCGCCCACATGGAGGAGGACACCGGCAAGTCGACGCACGTCGGCGGGGCCACCGGCCGTATCCACGGCGCCTCCCACTCGCTGCTCGACTACAACCGCGCGGGCATCCCGCTCATCGAGATCGTCACCAAGCCGATCGAAGGGGCCGGAGCACGCGCCCCCGAGGTCGCCAAGGCGTACGTCGCCGAGCTCCGCGAGCTCATCAAGGCGCTCGGTGTCTCGGAGGCCCGGATGGAGATGGGCCAGATGCGCTGCGACGTCAACCTGTCGCTGCGCCCCAACGGCACCGAGACCTTCGGTACGCGCTCGGAGACGAAGAACGTCAACTCGCTGCGTTCCGTCGAGCGCGCGGCCCGCTTCGAGATCCAGCGCCACGCCGCGGTGCTGAACTCCGGCGGGACGATCGTGCAGGAGACCCGGCACTTCCACGAGGAGGACGGCTCCACCACGGCCGGCCGCATCAAGGACAACGCCGAGGACTACCGCTACTTCCCCGAGCCGGACCTGGTGCCGGTCGCCCCTTCGCGCGAGTGGGTCGAGGAGCTCCGCAAGGGGCTTCCCGAGATGCCCCGGCTGCGCCGTCAGCGGCTGAAGGAGGAGTGGGGTGTCGGCGAGCACGACATGCAGTCCATCCTCAACGCGGGCGCGGTCGACCTGATCGTCGCCACGACGGACGCCGGTGCCCCCTCCGACCAGGCCCGCAAGTGGTGGATGGGCGAGCTCGCCCGCAACGCCAACGAGACCGGCCGCGGTCTGGACGAGCTCCCCGTCACCCCGGCGCAGGTCGCCCGGGTGGCCGAGCTCGTCGCCTCGGGCGACCTCAACGACAAGCTGGCCCGACAGGTCCTCGAGGGTGTCCTCGCGGGCGAGGGCGACCCGGACACCGTCGTCGAGAAGCGCGGCCTGAAGGTCGTCTCGGACGAGGGCGCGCTGTCCACGGCCGTCGACGAGGCCATCGCGGGCAACGCCGCGATCGCCGACAAGATCCGTGGTGGCAAGGTCGCCGCGGCCGGTGCCCTGGTCGGAGCGGTCATGAAGGCCACCCGCGGTCAGGCGGACGCGGCACGCGTGCGCGAGCTGATCCTGGAGAAGCTCGGCGTCGAGGGCTGAGCCCTCTCGCCCCTGGGGCGGTGCATCCGGAGACGGGTGCACCGCCCCTTCTCGTGTGCGGCCGCTTCCTGAGGGGCCGTCTTCGTGTCCGGCCGCTTCTTGTGGGGCCCTCTTCGCGTCCTGCCGCCTGCATGTCCGGCCGCCTGCGCGTCCGGGATCGCCTTCCGTCCGGCCCGTACGAGTCCGCCCGCCGCCTCCTTCGCGCCTACGGCGCCCGCGCTGTCCGTCCACGGCTCCCGGGCCGGACGTTCACCGCCGGTCCGCGCGATGGTCTTCCCGGCGCCACCAGGGCTGATTAGTTTCCGGAGTGGAAACGGAACCGGGAGGATCACTTGACCACGGACATGTCACGACGGCGGCTCTTCGCACTCGGTGGCGGCGCACTCGGCGCCGCGGCGGCGGGATCGTTCCTTCCACCGTCGCTCCAGGCCGCGATGGCCGCCCAGCCGGCCGGAGGGAAGACCGGCGCCCAAGGGCTGGACGCCGTCGAGCACGTGGTGATCCTCATGCAGGAGAACCGTTCCTTCGACCACTACTTCGGGACCTTGCGCGGAGTACGCGGATTCGCCGACCGCAACGCCGTCGAGCTTCCTTCCGGCGCACCCGTCTTCGAGCAGCCCGGCCCGTCCGGGACCTCGGTGCTCCCGTTCTCCGTACGCGAGGCGGCGGAGGCGCAGCAGAAGGACCTGCAGTACATCGGTGCCCTCGACCACTCCTGGAGCGGGGGTGCCAAGGCGTGGGCCGACGGCTGGATGAACGGCTGGATCGGTGCGAAGTCGGCCGCGACGATGGCGTACTACGACCGCCAGGACATCCCGCTGCACTACGAACTCGCCGACACCTTCACGGTCTGCGACGCCTACCACTCCTCGATCCACACCTCCACCAGCCCCAACCGCAACCATCTCTGGAGCGGCAGGACGGGATACGAGCAGGACGGCAGGCGTGCCGTCGGCAACGACGCCTACGCCGAGCGCCTGGAGAAGGCGGGGCGGAGCTGGAGGACGTACACGGAGTGGGAGAACTTCACCGACAACCAGATCGAGTTCTTCACCACCTTCAAGGCGATCGCCCGGAAGGCACTGGCCCGGACCGGCGGACACACCTACATGGAGTCGTTCTACGCGGCGGTACGGGACACGCAGGACGCCGTCGAACGCCGGCGTCTGCTCGGACTCCTCGACGCGGGGGCCGCCGCCCTCACTCCCGCCGAACGCAGCCTGTTCGAGCGAGGGCTGCGCCGGGTCGAGACGGGCACGCTCGCCGACGAGTTCGCGAAGGACGTCGCGGCGGGCACCCTCCCGGAGGTCTCCTACCTGGTCCCGTCGGCCGTGGACTCGGAGCACCCGAGCGTCTCCTCGCCGGTCCACAGCGCCACGATCGTCTACAAGATCCTCGACGCGCTCGGGCGCAACCCCGACGTCTGGCGGCGCACGGTCGTGCTGATCAACTACGACGAGAACGACGGCTTCTTCGACCACGTACCGCCGCCGGTCGCGCCCAGCGAGGTGACCGAGGAACAGTGGGAAGGCAGGCCGACCGGGCTCGGGGTGCGGGTGCCCCTGCTGGTCGTCTCGCCCTGGACGGTCGGTGGCCACGTCTGCTCCGAGGTCTTCGACCACACCTCCGTGATCCGCTTCCTGGAGCGCTGGACAGGAGTGGAGGAGCCCAGCATCGGCGCCTGGCGGCGGCAGGTCACCGGCGACCTCACCTCGGCCTTCGACTTCACCAAGGCGCGGCGCAGGCCGCGGACGCACCGGCCCGGGCCGGTCCCGCCCTTCGGTGGACGCTGGCAGCCGAAGCCGCCGGCCGTCCAGCGGATGCCCGCCCAGGAGCCGGGGACCCGGCCGGCGCGGGCGCTGCCCTACCAGCCCGACGCCCAGGTCAGGCGGGTGGACGGGGAACTGCTGGTGGCACTCACCAACAGCGGCCGGTCCTCCGCGCACTTCGCGCTCTACCCATACGCCGGCGAGTTCGCCGTACCCCAGCACCGGGACGTGACCGCCTCGGCGCGGTGGACCGTGCCCCTGAACAATCCGGGATACCGCTTCACGGTGACCGGCCCGAACGGCTTCCGGCGCGAGTTCGAGGGTGCGGCCGACGGTGTCGCCGAACTGGGCTCACGTATCGACGCCGAGGAGAGGGACCTGCACCTCACCCTGCGCAACAACGGCGGCCGGACGCTGACGTTCACCGTCCGGCCGCTCGGTTACGTCGACGAGGACGACCTGCGGGACTGGACCCGCACCGTCAGGGTCAGGCCCGGACGCAGCCGCACACTGGTGCACTCGGCGGCCGACGTACACGGCTGGTACGACCTCCAGGTGACGGCCGACGGCGAGGACACCTTCCGGCGGCGGCTGATGGGACACATCGAGAACGGCAGGGAGAGCGTGACCGGCTGAGCGGGGCCGGCCGGTCGCTTCGGACGGGCCGGATTTCCCGGTCGGGCCGTCCGCGCGGGCCGGCCGCTCCGGGTGAGCCGGTCCCTGCGGGCGGGACCTTCCGGGCCGGACGCTTCGTGCTCCGCCGCACTGCAGGTGCCCGCCACGTGCCGGCGCCCGCCCCGAGGGACCGGCGGAGGGCCGGACAGGCGGCGGGCTCCCCGTTCCGACCGGGCGGCCGCTGCCCGTCCCGAGCGGCGGCTCTCTGCCCCGGGCGGTCGCTCCCCGTCCCGGCAGCGGGCCGCCGGGCGGCTGCGTACCCCGTGCGAAGATGCCGCGAAGGGGCCGAGGCCCCCGGGCGGGCAGGCCGTGAGGCTGCGCTGACACGCCCAGAGGACCGAGGAGGCCGCAGTGTTCACTGTGTCACTGGGAGACGACGGTGCGGAGCTGTGCCCGCTGGAGCCCTGGCAGGCGGAGGAGTTCCTGGCCCACATGGACCGGGCGCGTGCCTTGGTCGACCCCTGGATCCCGTTCGCCGGGCGTGCCACGGACATCCCATCGGCGACCGCGCTGCTCCAGAGCTACGCGGACAAGCAGGCCGCCGACACCGGCCGTATCTACGGCATCCGGCTGGACGGCACCCTCGTCGGCGGCGTCCTGTTCCGGATCTTCGACGCCACGACGGGCAACTGCGAGATCGGCTGCTGGCTGGAGGCGGCGGCCGAGGGACGGGGCCTGGTGACCCGGGCGGCGACGAAGCTGATCGACTGGGCCGTCGACGTGCGGGGGATGCACCGGGTGGAGTGGATGGCCTCCTCGGCCAACACCCGCAGCGTCGCGGTGGCCGAACGGCTGGGAATGAGCAGGGAGGGCGTCCTGCGCCAGGCGTATCCGTACCGTGGCACACGCCACGACGAGGAGATCTGGGCCGTTCTGGCCCCCGAATGGCGCAGCCGGCGCGGCTGAGGAGCGCACTGTTAAGGAGCCTCTCATACGGGCCCCCTAGCGTGCGGCGCATGAACACCACCCCCTCCACCCCGACCACCGACGACACCGATGAGAAGAAGGCGACGGACACCGAGGTCGCCGCACCGGACGTGACGAAGAAGGCCGGCGCCGCGGAGGACGCCATCCCGGACGGCGTCGCACCGGGTGTGACCGCCTCGGACGTGACGGAGATGGACGTGGCCGCGACCGACGCGGCCGCCGAGGACGGCCTGCACGCCGGCCGGGAGCCCGAGCTCCTCGCCGAGGCCGAGGAAGCCACCACCGGCGGCGCCGGAACGGGTGCCGCGGCGGTCGTGTCCGCAGGGCTCGGCATCGTCTCCCTCTCCGGCGCGTGGACCGGCCGCGTGGCGGCGGAACGCGAGACCCTTATGGGGCAGATCAAGACCTCGGGCGGCGGCAGCGCCGCCCAGCAGATCTCCGAGATCTACGGCGACGCCTGGCACACCACCGCGTTCGTCAACGGGATCTTCGCGGTGCTCGCCCTGCTCGTGGGCGCCTTCGCCCTCGTCCGGCCCGCCTTCGGCACCCCCTCGCTCCACCCGCAGGCCGGCTGGGTCCGCTCGGTCGCCTGGGCGAGCATCGCCCTCGGGGTACTCGGCCTGCTGATCTCCGTGGGCATGTACCTGGACCTCTTCGTCGCGCTGCCCACCGCCGCCGGCGGCTGAGGCGTCCCGCGCCGCGGTGCCTAAGGCATCCGCCGGCCCCCGGACCGTGCCTTAGGGCATCCGGCAGCCGGTTCTAGGGCGTCCCCGCCCGCACAAGATGCGGCACTCGCCCGATGTGGCGGGACCCCCTGGGAGACGAGAGTGGGGGGGCGGGCGGAGCCGGGCCCCCACGCGGGGGTGCAGGGGGAACACCCTGGTCGAGTTAGTACTCCACCAGATCGCCGGCGCCGAACAGATCCGCCAGGCGGGCGAGCAGCGCACCCGCCGCCCGGCCGG